>CAZEPL010000085.1:0-15208 GCA_964514135.1 uncultured Spirochaetaceae bacterium
TAATTAGTACGGCCACCAGACAGCCTTTGTCAAAGTATGTAAATTTTGTGCTCTTATCCCCAAAAACCAATATGGCTATTGAAACAGATAGAACAAGTATGAAATCCGTTGAATTTAAGATATTATCCCATAGATAAAAATCTCCCGACTGGAGATAGGCAACAAGGCTTAAAGTAACCGCGATTGTAAAGAACACCCACATGGCCAAAGACGGTTTTATTTTTTGTGTCCTCGTCAGCCAGCAGTACCTAACGGTAATTAATATATTTATGATCGAAACCAAAAAAACAGCTATATGCTTCATGAAAACACTCCTATAATAAATCGTGCAGCGCGCGGCCGATTCTCTTTATACCTTCCTCTATCTGATCTTCATCCTGATGGGCAATCGAAATGCGAAAGCAGGGGATATCCGGCCGTTTGGGGAAATGAATTTTTCCCGGTGATACTGCAACACCGTACGAGTCGATATATTTTATCAATTCATCACCGCTGAGATTTTTTTTCTTAATTTGTATCCAGATAGTATAACCGCCGACGGGTTTGGTATAAGAAACAAATCCTTGCGGGAAATAATCTTTTATAGACTTTAAAGCGGTCTGCATCCTTTTACGGTAAATTCTGTGTATACGTTTTATGTGCAGATCATAAGACCCGGATTCACAAAACCGGTACAACGCGGCCTGGCTTAAGATGTTGCCCGATATATTCAACGCGTGCGTAATGGCGATTAATTTCCGAATACATGTTTTATGCGCCGCAATCCAGCCCAAACGGAGTCCGGGAAACAGTATTTTTGAAAAAGTACCGAGATAAAACACAACGCCGTATTGATCCATGGATTTTATAGGAAGCACGGCTTTGCCGAAATATTTCATCTCTTCAACAAAACCGTCTTCTATAAGTGGAATTCGGTATTTTTCACAAATCGATAGCAGCCTTTCACGATGAACCTGATTCGTTGTAATACCGGTAGGATTATGAAAATTGGGCATGGTGTATATCAAAGCGGAACGTTCTTTCCGTATTGCGTCTTCGAGAACATCCAAATCCATACCCGCTTCGGTCATGGGGATCTCAATAATTTCAGCTTTATAATAGTGAAAAAGAGGAATGGCTAAAGAATATGTCGGCACTTCGGTTACGATTTTTGTTCCTTCTTTAACAAGCAGTTTTAATATAAGCTCGATCGCGTTCTGGGTTCCGTTTGTTATTAATATTTCATCCGAAGCAACCGAGATACTGTGTCGGCGCATCTGGTCTGTAATAAACTCCCGTAACGGTTCATAACCTTTTGGATCTCCATATCCAAGCAGATCCACACCCCTTAATTTTAATATTTGGTTCATGCAAGACTTGAAATCCCGGACAGGCATTAATCCGGGATCGGGAGACAGGGAGACAAAATCAATTAAATTTTTTCCTACTTTCCGCGGTTTGTGAACTTCTATCGAGTCGGTTAACATTCTGCAGTTCAGAGTGGATATCTTGTCCCAATCGATTATTTCTTTTCCCATTATTCTTTTAGGTGTGGCTAGCTTTGCCCGTTTTCTGACGGTAGTATATGACCCCGAACTGCTCTCTGTATAACCGCAAGCCCACAGCTCTTCATACGCTTTGAATACCGTTGTCCTGTTCACACCCAGTTTATACGCCAGACTGCGGGTGGATGGAAGTTTATCGCCCGGCTTTAGCGTATCGCTGTCGATCATTTCCTTGAGCTGGTTAAACACCTGCTTAAAGAGAGGTATTTGTTTTTCACGATCCAAATGCAATAAAAGCATAATCTTTAATCTCCGAAATCCATGGAGTAAAAGTAATAAAAAATCAGCCTGCTCGCAACAGCCAATTTAATATAAATATGAGCATGCCAATTTTACTTAGTTTTTAACTTGGAGAATTAATTATGATTGCTTTATAATAAGTATAGATAATCGAGAGAAAGAACAAAGCTTATGGGAGAAATATTATGAGTGCCCCGTTAAAAACACGGATAAAATATCTTTTACTTATTCTCATTTTGACCGTCAGCGCAATCATCTCCGCAAAGCCGTCATTCGGTACACCCATTTCGATCTTATCCCACAAAGATCAAATAGCTGAAATCAATAAAGCTTATTTTCACTACCTTGGACTGTTGAAGGAGTTCAACGACAATAAGCTGGCGTTTTTTAAACGCGGTTTAGGCTGGCATAATAACAGCTCTTACGGCTTTGAATCCGGCAGTTACAGCTTGTATTTTAGCCGCGATCAATTGGGGATAAAAGAGTATGATAAACAAGGTAACGTAGTTGCCTCTTTGCATCTGGGCCTTGATAAGTCGGTGCATTATTCCGGTTTGGAAAAGCCAGGCAAATATAAAATGTCCTTAAGTTTAAAAAACGGATCCTTACATTGGCTTGAATGGAGTTTTAGCGACGGATCCGCCATCGCAGCCAATAAAGATTTAATCAGGGTATCTTACGCCGACAAGGAATATTATTATATGCTCTATTATAACAATGATGAACCCACGCTATTTTTGAGCCCTAAGCTCGCGGAATTTATTTTTTCCGGTACGGGGTCAGATGATACGGATCGCACAATTGTGGATCAGATATATAATGACTTTCCCTATTTCTATTATACCCGAATTTTAAGAGACGCTTTAAAAGGCAAGGTTAATATCAAAGATCAGGATGCGCTGGCTTATTTCAGTATAAACTGGTTTAGACAAGCAGTTGGTTTGGATGCACTTCCCGGTAATGATCTGCTTAAAAAGGCCGCTCAAAATCACGCGGATTACCTTATTGCCAACAATGTTGTTAAAAGAATGCTGTCCTGGGATGCAAAGAGTATCAATATGAACGACTATCTGGAAATACACTCGGAAGTATCCGGGAAAAAACTCTTTACCGGACAGCGTGTTACCGACCGCACGGAGCACGCCGGATACGGCAGAAAAACCTCGGAAACCGCCAATATTTCCAAACAGGAAGCCTTATCCAGTGTTATCGGCTGGTTTCATTCCATTTATCACCGGCGGCCCATAATCGATATCCGTGCTCTTTGTTTTGGTTACGCGCAGAGCAGAAGTAAGCAGGAGCCTTCAGAAACCGCAAACATTACCAACTGGGGTTATGACTGGCAGGCCAAAAGTGAGAAGATTTATTTTTATCCCATAAAAGATGAAAAACTGGTGCCCTATACCTGGTCGGGTTACGAGGCGCCGGATCCTTTTCCCTCTGATAAAAGTTCCACGGGGCCTCCTATAACAGTTGTCTTTGCGGCGGCTCCTTATAAAACCGGCAGTCTCAGCTTGTTCGATAAGAACGGTAAAAAAGTACCCTGTTTAAGTACCGATATCTTACCGGCAGAGAATAATTTTTTAGAGATCACCCCAACCGATCCCTTGCAGCCCGACAGCCGCTATACAGTAAAATTTGATTATGACGGCGGCAGTGTCCAGTATGATTTTTATACCGCTCCCTTAAATCCCGCTGAAGTTGAAATTCAGGCGTTTGTTAAAGAGTTAAGTCGGAGTTTTGATCTGCGCGATCCGGGGTTTGATATCAATGCCGCCATTACCCAGGGCAAAAAAAAGGGCAAGCTAATTGTTAAAGAAATACAGGGGGAAAAAATAGTGGTTGACGAAAAGTACGGGTTTTCTATTTCTGTACCCCCCGGGTGGGAGACCATGATGCAGCGGGACTGGCAGGAGTTGCTGTTGAAAAAATCATATTCCAGCATCAGTTTGTTTTTATATGCCAAGGGTAGGGAGATAACTCCAGAGAATGTAAAGGATCATATGAGTAAAAATGTGGAATATAAAGAAGTAAGTTCTCAGAAAGTACATACAAAGTATGTGGCGGGATATAAAGTGGTGTATGAATGGCAGTATGATAACAAGGTAATTCACTATTATTTAATTTACAACGACTATGTGCTTGGTATTTACGGTTACGGTGTTACGGGCACTGAAATAAAGCAGGTGTTTGAGTCGTTTAAAATTTCAAATGAGTAGCTGCCGCGATTAAAAAATATGACCTGAATAAAGATCCTAAAATTATTAAAATCACTATTGACTTATTATTGTAATAAAAAAATGTTATTAAAGGGAGTAAACCATGGAAGAGTTGACAAATGCCGAAGCTGCGCTTTTGGGCTTACTTTCCGAAAAGCCGATGTACCCTTATCAAATTGAGCAGGAAATTAAATATCGGGATATGCGTTTTTGGACGGAGCTTTCCATGTCGTCAATCTATAAGCTGTTAAGGAAACTTGAAAAAGACGATTTAGTAGAAAGAAAAAATGAAATAAGCTCCGAAAACCGGCTTCGTAAACTCTATACAATCAGAAACAAGGGTAAAGAAGTTTTAGACAGCAAGCTTGAAGCAATTCTAAGTATACCTGAGCATACCAGGTGGAGAATTGATATCGCTATATATAACTGTGATCTGCTTCCGTCTGAAATTGTGAAGGAAGCGTTAAAAAAATACAGAGTAGAATTGCAGAAAACAATAAAAGGCTATAAGGAGTTAAAAAAATTTTTAACAGATTCCGACTGTCCTGCCTACCGCTTTGCAGTAGCAGAGCGTCCGGTTTTTCTCTTAAAGGCAGAGATCGAATGGGTGGATTCTTATTTGGAACAAGTTATAAAATCTGCTCAGGGAGATAAAAGCATATGAGAAATCAGAACATTATTGTAAAAGGAGCGAAAATCCATAATTTAAAGAACATATCTCTGGAAATACCAAAACATAAACTGGTAGTCCTTACCGGAGTGTCGCGGTCTGGGGAAAAGAGTGAGCATTGATTTGGATTTATTAATCGATAAAGAAAAAACACTGCGGGAGGGGGCACTTGTTCATCCGGAATGTAAAGTCGGCGGCTGGTTCTGGCGTGAGCTTGTAACGATTGATCTGTTTGATCCGGACAAGAAACTGAAAGATTTTAGCAGCCGCGAATAAGATACTCTTCTTTATACAGAGCCTGTGCCGATACAGAAAAAGCACGGAGCAGGCACCTATTCCAAGCATTACGAAGGTATAGCACGAAAACTTGAGAGAGCAATTATAGAAAAAGCAGAAGACGAACTGCCGGATAAAAAAAAGGATGTTTATAAAAAATATTTTATCTATTCCGAATGCCCCACATGTAAAGGGACCCGCTTAAATGAAAGGGCGTTAGCGGTAAAAATCAACGGAATCACTATCAGCCAATTATGTGATATGGAACTTCCCGAAGTAAGCGAATTTTTAAAGACTGTAAAGGATGATATTGCTGTACCCATCATCGGTAAGATCCAATACCTTCTGGAAAATCTAATTGAAATCGGAGTCGGTTATTTGTCGCTTAATCGTGCCGTATCGACCCTCTCCGGGGGTGAATCACAGCGGGTTAAAACGGCTTGTCAACTTGATTGTAACCTGGTAGATTTACTGTATATTATGGATGAGCCGACAACCGGCTTGCATATGTCGGATATTGACAGATTATACAGGATAATTCGATCGCTTGTTGAAAGTGATAATACGGTAATTGTTATAAAGCATAATCTTGATATTATAAAATATGCGGACTGGATTATTGATATGGGTCCCGAAGGCGGGAAAAAGGGAGGACAAGTGATTTTCCAGGGTATTCCGGAAGATTTGATTAATGAGGCACGATCTCATACAGGAAAATATCTGAAGCAATGTATATGAGCTTCGGCGCATTATTTCTTTTCTATTACCGGTATACAGATATCCGCAAAGAGCCTGTTATCTTTATGATAATAGAGTTCATACGAATCGGATTCCGCATATATATAATTGGCTTCCGGGAACCATGTGGCAAAAATATAATCCCATGTTTTTTGAACACTTTCGGTTACCGGGCCTTCTGCGGTAAACACAGCGTATAGGGCTTTGGGAATCGTATGTTTTATAAAACCTGAAGGAACTAAAGCTTCTTTGGCAACTTCACAGCCAATAATATAATCGAATTTATCGGATTTGCTTGCTACACAAATACCGAACTGTTGATTCAAATACTTTTTTAAGGGAATAATTTGTTCGTATTTATTATTTACCCACTCACTCCAGAAGAGTGGTATCTCTTTAAGATTGGGTCCGCCGGCCATTACGGTTATTTTTTTACCAATAACTTTGATCTTATTCTTTTTCACGAGCTGTGGATTCATGCCTTGTCGCCGTCTTTTATACTCAAAGAGGAGGTACTCCTCAGTCATTTTATCCCGCAGAGCATAATAATAACCTTGACGCCGAAATACACCGGGAGTAAGACCATAGTTCTGCATAAAAGAACGAGAAAAAGCTTCCTGTGAATTATAACCGTAATCTACGGCGATAGAGAGAATCGGACGCCTTGTTTTCACTAATTCGCGTGCAGCTTCGGACATACGTCTTTTACGAATATACTCTTTAACCGAATCCCCCACAGCAGCGGGAAATATTCTGTGAAAGTGGTAAAGAGAGTAGTAGGCTGTCTCTGCTACATCATTTGCAGAAATATCATCTTTAATGTGATCTTCAATAAATGAGACAGCTCTTGCTACACACTTAAAATCATCCAGTTGTTCCACTCCTCCCGCAGATTATTCAGAAGCGGCCCACACCCTGCTTAAGTCGTCGGGCACCTTGATGGAATCATCTTGTTCGTAGATCTGTTTTATCTTAATATAATTCTCATCAGGGTTTAAAGACAAGGCTGCAAGTTCATCAAGATAAGTAAGTTCCTCTGTGGTAAGATCTTTTACTTCTTTGGCTTTTATCCCCGTCCAGAAATCCCAGGGAAGCATGGGCATCTTATTGAGTGATCCGATGTCTAGGAGAAAATTATGCTTAACATAATCAATACCCCACCATTTAAATATTCCAAAATGAGAAGGATCTGCTTTTTGCTCACGGCAAAGCCGCCAGGCTTTACCGCCAAAGATAAACTGATCTTCCGGGATATCTGCGGGATCAAAACTGATATTCAACTTTTCCAGTTGTATCTTATCAAGCTGGGCGTCCATCATAATCCAGCGTTTTTGTTCTATATCCCAGTACTCGTATATCCAGTGGTCAATAAATTTCCCCGACTCAAAGTAACATCCGAATCCACAGCGCGGTCGTGCTGGAATACCTTTATGTCGCAGTAAAGAACATAAGAAAACAGAAAAGTCACGGCAGGTACCAGCAAGATGTTTTTCATAAGTGGTTTGTCTGTTTACACTATCGTAACCTAATTCCTGTAATCGTCCTAATTTCTCACTCATACTTCTTAAGCTTGCTTCCTGCCAGTGCTTTTCTGTCTGTGTAAGACCATACGCTTCCAACCAATGCAGATGTACAAGACAGTTTTGTACTGCAAGCCTCAGATTTTGCGGATCATCCGGCAGGTCTTTAAGCATTGAACTCTGTGGTCCGGGATCACTCATTCTGCCATGGAATTTGTAATAATCTAATATTGTTGTAGTAACGGCCATGATTAACTCCTTATTCTGTAATTCAGAAACTCTTCTTGAATGGAATATAACATAAATGGTAGTTTATTTTTTGATTTTTTGTGCGAATATTGATGTGTTGAACAAGAGTATAGAATTTTAACAATAAGCTGCTTTAGAGCATTTAATGAGTAGTTTGGATTTACCTGTGCTTACAATTATTGTTAAAATATGATATAATAATATATTATGCGAATGAATCGGAATAAAGTATATCTTGGGAATCTCCCAGAGAATGATCAAGAATTCGTAGATATAAATCCGGCGGAAAGAGTATCCTTTATATGGGAACTCAACGCTGAAATATGGTCATTAAGAAAACCTGATTATGTTAAACGAAGATTACAAAGAAATATCGTTTATAATAAAGCTGTATCTATACTATCTCCCGGATAAAAGTTATAGATTGTCCTTTTTTTTAAAAACCATAATCCCATCTGCAAAATTAAAAACTGTCAGTGTCTTTCCATCTCTTGTTAAATAAATATTACTGATATCTACAAGCTTAACAGGAATCTCTTCTTGCAGCCATGTTTTACCGCCATCGTTTGTAAATATTTCCACAACTACTGCTTCTTTAAGTCTTGGTACCTGCATAATAATTTTTCCGGTATTTCGATCTGTAAATCTTATTGCGGTATCCGGTGACAGAAATATTTTTTTATTCAGTTCTGCTATATCTATTTCTATATTTTGTTTTTGCCATGTTTTTCCGCTATCGCCGGTAAAGAAGAGAGTATAATCATTATCCAGAATACAGCCTTCACTTTTGGACCACATATCGATGGCTTTTATTCTTTTAATACCTTCAGGCAGAGCGATCTCATTCCATGACTGGCCGCCATTAAAAGTCGAAGCAAGTTTTCCCTGAGAGGCAATCCAGCCCGTGTCTCTGCTGATAAAACTCAGATACCTGCAGTGATAGGTAAATTCGAAATTCTTCCCATAATCTGTGAGACGAGTCCATGTTTTACCGCCGTTTTCTGTTGCGCCCACATGTCCTCTAGAGCCGGAACTAAATGCTATATTTTTATCCACAATATCAATTCCGAAAAGGTCAAAAGACTTGTTAATTGCCTTTTCCCAAGTTTTTCCCCCGTCGTTTGTAAAGTATATTTTTCCGAATTCACCTATTGCGATACCGGAATCTTTATTAATAAATCCTAACATGGCAGCTCCATGCTTAATCTCACCTTCAAGTACTAAGTCCCATTTTGAGGATGATGATTTTGAACATGCTGAAAATAGTAAAACTAAAAAAACAGATAAGATAATTACTTTTAATAGTATTTTTTTTCTCATAATTTTACTCCTCAGGATAATGTTAATTAATTAGCATATATTATAGTCATCATTATTTTATTTGTCAAGAAAAAATATTTATATTTTAGAATTCAATTTACTTAACTTTTATGCTCTTGACATTTGGTATTACAAAGTAATATAATATTACAAAGTAATACTGATGGTGTGAAAGAATGCCTGAAGAAAAAAAAGAAGAAGTTATCACCTTTAAAGTCAATGATTCCTTAGCCAAAGTGCTAAAGCGCATACCCAACCGCAGTGAATTTATCCGCAGTGCCGTTCTTAATGCTCTTGAAAACAGCTGTCCGCTCTGCAAAGGCATGGGAACTTTTACTCCCGGGCAATTAGAGCACTGGAAGATATTCAGCCGCAGGCATTCGCTTAAGGAATGCCTGGACTGCCATTCACTGCACTTGGTGTGTGAGCATGAAAGTAAAAAGCCTCCGCTTCATTCAGAGGAAGATAAACATGAGTAAAAAACTGTGGTGGGCGGTATGGCAGTCTATGATTGTATTGGTTATCGTGCTTTCCTGTGCGGAGCAGGTACAGTCCGATAAAATATCAGTGGTGGTGAGTATAACCCCTCAAAAATACTTTGTGGAACGTATCGGTGCCGAGTATGTGGATGTAACCGTTCTGGTACAGCCCGGAGACAATCCGCATATGTATGCTCCCACCCCGCGCCAGATAGAAAAGCTTTTAAACGCCAAAGTGTATTTTCTTATCGGGGAGTCATTTGAAGAGATTATTATCAGTAAACTTGCTCAGGAGCTTGAAGGGCTTCTGCTTGTGAATACGATAAAGAACATCACATTACGCACGTTCGAGCGTGGAGATCAAGTGCACACAGATGACCACGGCATAGAAGATCCCCATACCTGGCTTAATCCGCTTTTAGTCATTGAGCAGGCAAACATTATCCGTAATACACTTAAGAGTATGGATCCGGAACACAGCCGGGAGTATGAAAATAATTTTTTACGCTTTAAAAATGAATTAATTGAGCTGGACAACTCGATTAAGCTGTTGCTTGAATCGGAAAAGGGCGGGATCTTCTTTGTGTTTCATCCTGCCTACGGATATTTCGCCGATGCCTACGGTCTTGTTCAGGTGGCTGTAGAATCCGAAGGCAAAGCAGTCAGCGCCAAGCAACTGGAACACACAATAGATGTTGTGGAGAAACAAAAGATTAAGGTTATTTTTACTCAGCCAAACCTATCGGAAACAGATGTAAGGGCTGTGGCCGAAGTGATAGGCGGAAGAGTTGTCAATCTGGATCCCCTGGCATATGATTATCAACAGAATTTGTTGTCAATTGCACGCGAGATCAAGCGTTCTCTGGAATAATGGCGGTCTTATGAATAATGATCCGGTAATCCTTATAAAAAATCTGTCTTTTGCCTACAGAAGCCAGACGGTTTTAAAGGAGGTAAATCTTTCTCTGGAACATGGGGCTTTTATTTCAGTGGTGGGGCCTAATGGCGGGGGAAAGACCACACTGCTTAAACTG
Source organism: uncultured Spirochaetaceae bacterium (assembly GCA_964514135.1). GTDB lineage: Bacteria > Spirochaetota > Spirochaetia > SZUA-6 > RPPD01 > JAFGGG01. Next base: position 10,290 of record CAZEPL010000085.1, read on the forward strand.
ATATTGGGTTTGGTAAAACCCCGAAAAGGTGAGCTGTATGTCCTGGGCAGAAGTCCGCATAAAGCGCGCAGATTTATCGGATACGTAGCTCAGTATTCCAGTTTTGATGAGTATTTTCCCGTTACAGCGCTGGAAGTGGTTCTTATGGGGAGGCTGGGCAGTAATTTTACAGGCAGATACGGCAGGCAAGATAAAATTAAAGCAGAACACTCATTGGCTGTGGTGGGTCTTAACAATATTGAGAATATCCCCTTTTCAGAGCTCTCAGGAGGGCAGAGACAAAGGGTGCTTATTGCACGGGCACTCGTCACCGAACCACGCTTATTGCTGCTCGATGAACCCACCTCCAATATTGATGTAGCTGTAGAACGCAAATTTGCCACTGTACTGGAAGAGCTTCATAAGAAAATGACAATTATCGTGGTTACTCATGACGTAGGTTTTGTCTCTCATCTGGTTAAAAGCGTGATATGTGTAAATAAAACAGTTGTACTGCATCCTACAAGCACACTTACCACTCAGATTATTAATGATCTGTATGGTAATAAGATGAGAATTATCCGGCACGATAAAATATGTGAAAAAGAAGGTTAACCCGAATGTTGGAGATGCTATACTCTCTGCTGCCCTTTAAAAATCCGCTTATTAATCATGCGCTCATTGCCGGTATACTGTCGAGTGTGTGTTTCGGCATTATCGGCAGTTTTGTTGTTGTAAAACGAATTAGTGCTATCGCCGGATCTATCGCACATTCTTCCCTGGCCGGTATCGGTTTTGCGCTGTTTTTACATTATAATATTGCTATCCTATGGTTTACGCCTTTAATGGGGGCTCTGATTTCAGCCCTTGTCTCTGCTTTGATTATCGGTCTGGTAAATCTCTATGCTTCGCAGCGTGAGGATACTGTAATCGGAGCGGTATGGGCTATAGGCATGGCTGTAGGTTTGATCTTTATCTTTCATACCAAAAAATATAAAGATGCCATGAGTTATCTGTTTGGTGATATTCTCTTTATTTCCGGCGGCGATCTGCTTATTATTGTTATCCTTGATGTAATAGTCATTGCTTTATGTATGCTCTTTTACAATAAATTCCTGGCAGTGAGTTTCGACCAGGAATTCGCAAAACTCCGAGGGGTGCGCGTTGAATTCTTTTATATTCTTTTATTGTTTTTAACGGCACTCACTATTGTGCTTATGGCCACTATTGTAGGCATTCTGCTTGTTATCGCCCTGCTTACGCTTCCAGCGGCAATTGCGGGTCTCTTTTCAAAAAAATTATGGCAGATGATGCTGATTTCGACATTACTTTGTTTAGTATTTACCATTACGGGACTGCTTTTAAGTTATGCATACGAACTGCCGGCAGGGCCTACCATCATTCTCTGTGCAGGCGGCGTCTATCTTTTAGTCTTGATTTTTTCTCAGTTAAGAAATAAATTTTATAAATCTGCTTAGGAGTAATTAAACAAAAAAATAAGCTATTTAGCTGAGGAAATTGCAAAACTCAAAATATATTAAGTTAGTAAAATACTTATTCTCTATACCATAATAAGTTAGCAATTTCCATTTTAGGAGCTTCTTGCAAAAATGTTATTTTTGTAAGAAGCTCAGCTAGTAACAAATAATGTTGTTCTATTGTTTAAAATACTGTAAGGTGGATTCCATATTATGCGTATTGGATTGTTAAGACATTTGCCTGTAGCTTATAAATACTCATTTGCCGGCGGTTCGCAAGATTTTGAACATGAGATTGAGAATTATAATAGGGCGGATATTGTCTATAAGCAAAAAACTCGTATTGGCAAATGGGATATCTGTTATACGAGCAGTATGAAACGAGCCCGGCAGACCGCCCGTTTTTTTCACAACGGAAGAGTTATTGAAACAGATCTGCTAAAAGAAGTCCCGTTAAATGCCGTCGTAAGCACACGACTGAAGCTTCCGCTTCTTTTGTGGGCTTTTTTTGCACGTTTAGCCTGGTCGTTGAACAGTAAGAGCCAGGCGGAAACCAAATCCAAAACATTAAGACGTGCTCGCAAGTTTTTAAAGACGTTTTGTTTTTCACATTCAGCCGATACTCTTTTATTGATTGTCTCTCACGGACTTTTTTTGCTTAACATGCAAAGGGTATTGCGGGGATACGGATTTAAAGGTAAATCTTTTTTTATACCACGGCATGCAACACTTTATGTGTATGAAAAGTAATAACAATTAATCAGTATGAAACGTACCTTAAGTGCAATTTTTACTATTACTCTTTTTCTGGCAGCTGTTTGCGGAGCGGCGTTTATTGCTGTAACAGATGTTTTTAAGGTCGATTCAAGACTCATCCGGCCCGTTACAATGCTTCCCTTTGCTTCCAGCTACAATCTTTTGCAGACCTATAATGATTGCGGACCGTATAGTTGTGCTATTGTAGTCCATGTCCTTACTCAAGCTGAGGTAAATATAAGTGAGTTTGTGCAGGGCATGGAATGGAGACTCCCCAATAAAACCACACTCCCATGGGGTTTAGAGAAGTTACTTCTTCACTACGGTATTAAGTCTGAGACTCCTTTTTTAATACTTTTTTCCAAAAGGGAACGCATTAACTATTTAAAGGCACAGCTGTCTTCCGGCAAACCTATAATTATATTAGGGTTAAAGCAGGGAATGGGTCATTATATTACACTTTTAGGGTATAGAAATGATGACTTTTATGTATATGATTCCTGGCACACGAGAAATCCTTTAAAGTCAGGATCGTACACTTATGATGATAATGGAATGCTGCCGGGAAACCTTACGCTTTCCGAAGAGGAGCTTGTGAAATTTTGGGCGGGGAGTGAAAAGTTCCTGTTTTTCGCCTGGTACGCTTTGGTAGCTGCGCTTTCCTCTTAATTCTTTTTTTCGGATAGCACTGTTCGGTAGGGGTACCTTATACATAAAAAACAAGGGTAGAAACTCCCTTTGGTGGTTTAATTGACAATTTCCTTTGATCCAGATAAAAATAGAATAATGAGGAAATTGCAAAACTCAAAATATATTAAGTTAGTAAAATACTTCTATGATAAAAGGATTTGAAATGAATAAATTACAACCAACATTAAAGGACTGGGAGAATATTTATCAAAAGACGATAGAGTTTAAAAAACTTGCTCCATGGGAGTGGATGACTGACGCTGAAATATTCGGGATTAAAGATGAAAGTTATAAAGAGATCGGGTATTGCTGTGTATTGGGTAATATCGGTGAGTTTTTCGCACTTACAGTTTATCTTGGGGATACAGGGTTAGAAGCTTATCGCAAAATGCAAACAGGTGAGATAAAAGCTGGTGATTTTGAATTGTTGTATCTTCAGAAGTGTTTGATGGTATCATTTGAAAATCGTAACACATTGGATCAAAAAGATCTAGAAATAATAAAAAAACTTGATTTAAAGTTTCGAGGTGCGAAAGGATGGCCGCAATTTAGAAAATATATTCCTGGGTCTATTCCATGGTATTTAAATAAGGGAGATGTTCAGTTTCTATTAATTGCTTTGGAACAAACAATAGAGATGGCCGATAGATTAAAAAAAGATATAAACTTACTAATAACTTCAGAAGAAGGAGAATACTTGATTCGCAGTTCAAAAAAGATAAAGGGGCAAAAAATATGGGAAGAAGAATGGATTAAATATAATCGTGTTACTACTGAGGATAATATAAAATATAATTTTCAGATAGATGAAATTCGATTACAGAAAATAAAAGAAGAATATGAACAAAAACATAAGTCATGGGAAATCGATTGGTTTTATTCCCCATTTCATGTAACAGATAAAGAAATACCATACTATCCTGTTATGTATCTTTGTGTTGATACAGAATCATTCTATATTTTAGACAACTCGATTTTTGAAGATAAAGAAGCTGGATTTAAAGACTACTATGAAAATATTATCAAAATAATTGAAAAGAATAAAACCTTACCACAGAAAATACTAGTAAAGAAAAGGGATATATATAATTATTTAAAACCTATTACAGAATATTTAGGAATTAGTATTGAAATTATAAATAATCTTCAGGCTATTAATGATGTTAAAAAAAGTCTACTTGGATATTTTAAAAAATAAAAACATTTTTGATTTTCAACAGATACGTATTTATTTACAACTAATTTAAGGATGTTTATTCTATAATTTTTCTGGTTTTTCTTCATGCTGGCCACAATATGAGGCATTATTGACTCGGTACGATCCGGCAATAGCCTTTGTCCGCCAGCTCCTGATTTAAATACTTTCCTTTCTCGGTCACAACCAGAAAATCTTCTTCGTCCGGCAAGTAGAAAATATCAGCCAGGTATCTGTCAAACTTGTCACGCCAATGGGTTTTCACAACGATAAAATCTAAGGGTTTAAGCTTGTTGTTTAGGTAAGTCATGGCTTTTATACCCTCGTCTGTTTCCACGGGCGGAGCGTCGAGCCTGTGCAAGCGTATCTTTTGGCGGATAAATATTTTAAAGCCCAAATCCAGCACAGCCCACAACGTGTCACCATCCAGTACCTTTTCAACATGCGCTTTGTAGGTATAGATTTGGCTTATGGGAACGTCCGTCTTTTGTAAGGTGTAGCGATTATTCAGCTTTTTAACCAGAACCGTCTGGTCGGGGGAAAAATCACTTAGATTTGCTATATCCACGCCCGTAAAAATATTGAATCCACAGTCCACAACCAGCCTGCTGTTATCGGGCTTGAGACAATCGATTCTTTTGATTTTGTATACATAGGGAATGCCTCGTAAATAGTTTAGCTTTTTGTCTTCCGGTTTAGTATCTAAAACAGGGGCTTGCTTCTGTTCTTCATCGGTTATAAGGGATCATACGCAATATTGCTGGAGAAAATATTTAAATATTGTATAAATAAAGGATGAAAGATAAAAATATAAATACAAT
>CAZEPL010000086.1:0-14746 GCA_964514135.1 uncultured Spirochaetaceae bacterium
AAAATACTTATTCTCTATACCATAATAAGTTAGCAATTTCCATTTTAGGAGCTTCTTGCAAAAATGTTATTTTTGCAAGAAGCTCAATTAATATAATTTTGGCACACAACTTGCGTTTTATAAATCATAATAAAAAAAGGAGGATTGTATGAAGAAATTTCTTGGCCTTTTACTTCTCTGTGGTCTTCTTGTCTCAACGCTGACGTTCTCTTCGTGTGAATCGAAGCAGGGAGAAAAAAAGCTGGAAGTTTTTAGCTGGTGGACAGCAGGAGGTGAAGCTGAAGGCTTGGAAGCTATGCGTAAGATCTTTATAACACAAAACCCGGATGTGGAATTTATTAATGCAACTGTCGCCGGTGGAGCAGGTTCCAATGCGCAGGCAGTATTGGCCACTCGAATGCAGGGAGGAAAGCCGCCCGATACTTTTCAGGTTCATGCAGGACTTGAGTTAATCGGATCCTGGGTAGTTGCAGGAGCAATGGAACCGCTTAATTTTCTGTTTGAAGAGAATAATTGGATGAGTGTGTACCCCAAAGGTGTAATTGAAATCATTTCAAAAGATAGCAAAATATACAGTGTGCCTGTGAATATCCATAGATCAAATGTGCTTTGGTATAATAAAGCAGTATTCGATAAATACGGTTTAAAACCACCGGAGACACTTGATGATTTTTTTACTGTAGCAGAAATCTTGGCAGATGAGGGAATAACGCCTCTGGCACTCGGTGATAATGGAATCTGGGCCACCACTCATCTGTTTGAGAATATCTTGCTGGGGGCGTTGGGTCCGGAGAAGTACAAAGGGCTGTGGACCGGTAAGGTTAAATGGGACAGTGCCGATGTAAAAACCGCACTTAAAACTTTTGTAAAAGTATTGAGTTATGTAAATTCAGACCATGCGGCATTGAGCTGGGATGGTGCTGCTCAGTATGTGATAGACGGAAAATGCGCTATGACCATTATGGGTGACTGGGCACACGGATATTTTAAAGCCAAAGGCTTAAAGCCTGCTGTAGACTATGGATGGATGCCGTCACCGGGGACTGTTGGTTCGTTTAACATGCTTTCGGATTCGTTTGGAATGCCTAAAAATGCTCCTCACCGTGAGATAGCCATAAAATGGCTTACCGTATGCGGATCCAAAGCAGGACAGGACGCGTTCAATCCTATCAAGGGTTCAATACCGGCACGTACCGATGCGGATAGAAGTCTTTACGACGCTTATTTACTATCGGCGATGAATGATTTTTCATCCGATACTATTGTGCCCAGTTGTGCGCACGGAGCTGCGGTATCACAGAGTTGGGTTACAAAAATACATGATATTATGAGTATTTTTGTCGCGGAAAAAGATGTGGAAAAGGCTGCAAAAGAATTTCAAGATATAGCAGCGCGTTTTGCGGAGTAATGAATAACAGCTGATTCAGGGTAGCGAGATGAAACTGATTTTTTGCTACCCTTTCTAAATAATTTGGAGTAAGCGAAGATATGGTTCGTTCGAGGAAAGATATTGCTATTGGAATGAGCATTGTAATCCTCTGTTTTTTGGTGTTGAGTGTTTTTGTCTATGGATTTATCGGTTGGACCCTGGCCGTATCCTTGTCAGCCTGGGAGGGAGTGCTGCCGAATTGGGACTTTGTGGGATTGAAAAATTTTACTACCCTCTTTTCAATGCAACGCTTTCAGATTGATTTATTAAATACGGTATTTTTCACTATTTTCTTCTTAGGTTTCTGTGTTTTATTCGGATTTATATTGGCCATAGTGCTGGACAAAATTACCAAGGGCGAAGGTTTTTTCCGCAATATTTTTTTATTTCCCCTGGCTATCTCTTTTGTCGTTACCGGTGTGGTGTGGTGCTGGATATTTAATCCAACTGTGGGTATAAACGCATTAATCGAGAGTACGATCGGAGTTCATGTCACCTGGGGTTGGTATACCGATACATCAAGTGTATTCGGTTTCAATCTTGCTTTGATTCCTGTTGTTATTGCTGCAGGGTGGCAGCTTACCGGATACATTATGGCCATGGTCTTGGCCGGATTAAGAGCGATTCCTGTGGAAATATTCGAATCAGCGTCGATTGATGGCGCAGGAGAATTTAGAAAGCTTATTAATATTATCATACACCATCTTAAACCTATTCTGCTTTCAGCACTCATTGTGCTTGGGCATATCTCTCTCAAAATATTCGACCTGGTCTATACTATGACTGGCCGCGGTACTGCTTTTGTTACGGATTTTCCCGGAATCTATATGTTTGAAACCACGTTCTAAGGTCACTTTTATGCGGAAGGTGCCGGTATCTCAATCATTATGCTTCTGCTTGTAGCAATTGTCATTATACCATATCTCTATTCCACACTAAAAAAGGAACGTGTATGAAACTGCTGCAAAATGTGAGGTCGTTTAAAGCTGTATTTAAACAAAAGAAAATGGGGCTTTACCCTTGAAAGCTACCTTTGCTGCCTTTGAAAAAGCATTTGCAAAATTAGCACCCAGTTTTATAAACAGCCTGATCTTAAACATTCCGGCCACAATCATCTCCGCTTTACTTGGCTCGTTAAACGGCTATATTCTATCAAAATGGAGATTTAAAGGTGCTAATATCATTTTTGTGCTTATGCTTTTTGGCATGTTTATTCCCTATCAGAGCATACTTATCCCATTAGTCCAGTTCCTGCAAACAATTGGTTTGTACGGTAATCTTTTTGGTCTGATAATAGTACATATAATATACGGTCTTCCCATAACCACCCTGATTTTCCGTAATTATTATTCTGAAATTCCCGACGAACTGATAGAAGCAGCTCATGTAGACGGACAGGGTATAATTGGTACCTATTTGTACATTATCTTCCCCATCTCACTGCCCGGTAGGTGTTTTTAACAGCATGTACCGGGCATATTTGTTATACACAGATGCGTGAATGATGTAGTGTATTTTAAAATTGAATTTTTCTATCCTCAGGAAATGTTTTAAAATGCTATTTTCACTTTACTTAGACCGGGCTTATGTGTAAAATACGCACAGATTGAAAAAGAAAGGATTTATGCAGTATGCAAGATGTTAAATCTCTCCTTCCTCATAGAAAGCCTTTTTTATTTGTAGACAGAATAGAAAAGGCCGATGAAAACGAAATTATCGGTTATAAAAAATATGATCAGGATGAGTTTTTCTTTAAAGGCCATTTCCCCGAGTACCCTGTTGTTCCCGGTGTTATATTGGTAGAATCCATGGCACAGTGCGGTGGTGCGGGAGTAAGCATGTCGGGAATACTGAAGGATGCTCTCTTTTTCTTGGCAACTGTGGATAAAGTAAAACTGAGAAAGCAAGTACGGCCGGGCGATGAGATTAAAATGATTATTCAAAATATCCGTTTGAGTAAAATTGCCATCAAGCAAGCCGGCAAGGCCTATGTAAATGAAACGCTCTGCGCGGAAGCGGAATGGCTGTGTATGGTCGGCGACAAGAAGAACCTGCCGGGTTAATTTTAATTGACAGAATAATACCTACGTGGTAGCGTTTTGTAAAAGGAGGTCTTTATGACTCAAACCTTGCCTAAGATGATTAAAGGTGTTGTTGATAGCTATACCGAACAACCAGCACTGTATTACAGAAATAAAAAAAATAATTATATGTTTCTTACCTTTAAGCAATTTTATGAACAGATAAAGCAGTTTGCATGTGGTCTTATAAGTATAGGAGTAAAGAGGGGTGACCACATAGGTATTATTTCCGATAATCGCAAGGAATGGATTATTGCTGATTTTGCCATTCTTGGAATAGGAGCTGCTGATGTTCCGCGCGGCATGGATGCTACCGATGCGGAGATCTCTTATATTTTAAATCATTCGGAATGTAAAGTAGTGCTGGCGGAAAATAACGCTATGTGCGACTGCATTCTCTCTCATAGCAAAGAAATGCCGAAGCTGAAGACCATTATTGTCATGGATGAAGATTTTAAGATTAAGGACCTCAAAGCAAAAAAAGGCATGAAGAAAATATTACGCTTTCAGGAAATACAGGAATCAGGTAAAAAACAATTAGCTAAACAGCCTCAAGCTTTTGAACAGGAAGTGGAAAAGGGCGAGGCTTCCGATCTGGCTACAATTATCTATACGTCAGGAACAACGGGTGAGCCCAAGGGTGTTATGCTCTGTCATGGAAATTTTATGCATCAAATACGAGCTGTTCCCGGAGTAATCTATGTAAATCCTGAGCACATTTGTTTAAGTGTTTTACCGGTTTGGCATTCTTTTGAAAGGACTATTGAATATGTTTTTTTAAGTTTAGGAGCAAAGCTTGCCTATTCCAAACCCATTGGTTCCATAATGCTTGCGGATATCGCGGAGATTAATCCGCAGTGGCTGCCTTCCGTACCGCGTATTTGGGAAGGGGTATGGGCGGCCGTATATAGGAAAATAAAGGGAGAGGGCGGCGTTCGTTTTGCTTTATTTAAATTTTTTATTACCATAGGCAAAGCTCACTCGTATTTAAGTAATATGCTGCGTGGATTACTACCTCAATTCAAACGACGCATCCGAATTTTGGATATCATTTTAAGTTTTTTACCATTTTTATTACTTTTTCCTTTTAAGCTCTTAGGCAGCGTGTTGGTGTTCAGCAAAATCAAGGCAAAGATCGGACGAAGTTTTGTAGCGGGGATTTCGGGCGGAGGTGCTCTTCCTCCGTATGTTGATAAATTTTTTCAAGCCGTAGGGATTCTTTTACTGGAAGGGTACGGGCTTACCGAAGCCGCTCCTGTAGTAAGTGTAAGGCTGCAAAAGCGGCCGATGCCCAATACGGTAGGACCTCTTTTGAGAGGTACGGAAGGGAAAATAATTGACGAAAGCGGGCAGGAGCTCCGTCCAGGTAAAATGGGTGTGCTGCATGTCAAGGGCGGGCAGGTAATGATGGGGTATTATAAGAAGCCTAAGGAAACGCAAAAGGTGCTCTCCGATGAGGGCTGGCTTAATACAGGCGATCTGGCCATGTTTACTCATAAAGGTGAACTGAAAATTGTAGGCAGAGTTAAAGATACTATTGTGCTTCGCGGAGGAGAAAATGTTGAGCCGCAGCCGATTGAAGAGACAATAGTCCAATCAACATATGTCGATCAAGTTATCGTGCTGGGGCAGGATCAAAAGTTTCTTGCTGCTTTAGCGGTACTTAATGACGAAGCCGTACAAGAATATGCGGCTTCAAATAATATCCCTTACCAATCAATTGAGGAGCTCCGAGAATCACCGGAAATTTATGAATTGGTACTATCGGAGATAAATAGTGTGGTTTCTCCGAGAACAGGATTCAAGGTGTGGGAAAGGATTTACCGTATAAAAATATTGACCAAGCATTTTGAAATAGGAAATGAGTTGACATGTTCGCTTAAAATGAAGCGTCAGGTTATCAATGATATTTATAAAAGAGAGGTTGCGGAACTGTTTTGTTAAGAATACATCTGTTAACTACTTGACACTTATATTGCTTTAGTGCTTAGAATACATAAAAAAGAGAAAGGTGGAGTCAGGGCGTGAAGAAGATTTTGATAGTTGATGATGATCCGGATTTGAGGGATGCGATTAAAACAGTACTACAGAACAAGTATGAGATGATGGAAGCCGGAGCCAGGGATGAGGTTTTTCAGGTTCTTAGTGGATTCCAGCCTGATTTGATAATTCTGGATGTGATGATGGATACAACGAGTACCGGTTTTGAACTCAGCAGAGAACTACGCAAAGACGAACAATTAAAAAATGTGAAAATATTGATGTTAACCAGTGTGGATGAGGTAACCAATATTGATTTTAAATCGGCTGCAGGTGATGCTGAATGGCTCCCTGTAAATGATTATCTGACCAAACCTATAGAACCGAAAATATTGGTATCAAAGGTTGAGGCGCTCTTAAGCTAAACTTTATTTTAATTTTTCCAGTAGAGATAACCACCTTCAAGAATTCTCATATTAGAGTAGCCAAGGGTGATGAGATAGCGGTATGCTTCGTATGCTCTGGAAGAAGTCCTGCTGTAAAGAACAATTTTGGCTTTTTTCTTAAACGGAATACGTTCTATACGCAGATTCTCAAGCGGAATACTGATACTGCCCGGTATGGAGGCGGACATATGTTCCGTAACAGGACTGACATCTATAATTCTAACAGTATCCTTTTCTTTTTTAAACTCCTGTACGCTTATGGTGTTGCATAGTTTGTCGATTTTATTTTTAAGCACAATACATGCGGTTTGAATAATATCAATAGGATTATTAAAAGCAGGATAATAGCCCAGGTCGAGCATGAAAATCTCATCCAGCGTCATCTGTTTGGCGATGGCACAAGCTAATATTTCAATGCGTTCGGCCACATTCCCTCTTCCGTAAGCCTGCGCCCCGAGTATGATGTTTGTTTTTTTATCGGCAATTATTTTAATAATAACTGATTTGGCATCGTCATAGTAATGTGTTTTATCAAGTCCGGAAATAATAGTACTAACCGTAGTAAAACCGCTCTTTTCAGCTCGCTTTTGGTGGAGACCGGTTCGAGCAACTGAGATATCAAATATCTTAAACATAATGGTGCCGAGGCTGCCGGAAAATTTTGTTTTTTTGCCGCAGATATTGTCGGCTGCAATTCTTCCCATTTTTGTTGAAACAGAGCCCAAAGGAAGATACGTGCATTTTTTAGTTATAATATTCGTACAGGCAGAGCAGTCTCCGATAGCATAAATTGATTTATCTGATGTCTGAAGATATTCATTCACTTTAATAGCACCACTTTCTGAAATCTCAAGCCCGGCTTTGGCACCTAATGTGGCATTAGGTTTTACACCGGTAGAAAGGATGATAAGATCTGCTTGGAAACTGCCTTTATCGGTAATAATAGTATGCTTGCTGTTTTCGTGGGTTATCATCTTAATTTGAATATTGGTAATGGTTTTAATGCCTTTGCGGTCTAATTCTTGCTGTAATTTTATAGAGATATCGGAATCAAACAGATTGAGAATGCAGGATTCACGTTCCAGGATAGTAATCCGCGCTCCGATTGAAATAAGTGATTCAGCGATTTCAACACCGATAAGACCGCCCCCGATAATATATACATCGCTGGCATGTTGGGCGGTAAATACACGCTTTAGCTCTTCAGCATCTTCGAAGCGGTAGAGGGAATACACACCCTTGCTTTGAACTCCGGGAATGTTCGGAATTACCGCTTCTGCACCTGTGGCAATAATGAGAACGTCGTAAGGAGCAGTAAGTGTGGTATTGTTTTTTAGGTCCTTGGCTTTTACTATCTTTTTATCACGATCAATCACCAGCGCTTCCGTGTTATTATATATATTTATATTTTTTATATGTTCAAAGAAATGCAGGTCACGAAGGGTGTTGTCAGCCGTAGACATAAGTGCCTTTGGGGACGTGACTTTACCGCTCAGGTAGGAAGGCAGTCCGCAGCCGGCATAAGAGAGAAACTCTCTTTTTTCAATAATAGTTATGTCCAATGTTTCATCCAAACGACGCAGACGGGCAGCTGCCTTCGGACCGGCTGTTACACCTCCGATAATAACTATCCTTTTTTGTTTAGTGTAAGCCTGCTCATTGCTTTCACATTTTTTATAGGGCAGGATTACAGAAAAGAGCGAACCCTGATTAAGCTGTGATTTTACTTGAATCTGGCCGTTATGAACGGTGATAATGCGTTTAACGAGAGAAAGCCCCAAGCCTGTCCCGGTTACTTGTGCTTTAAAGGTCGGCGAGCGGAAAAAAGGATCAAAAATATGGGGAAGCTCATTTTCCGGTATACCATAACCTGTATCGGAAATATTAATACTATAAAGCTTTTCTTTTTCAAGAATAATCAATTTAACGGTTACTTTGCCGCTCTCCGGAGTGTATTTTAATGCATTATCAATAATGTTTTTTAGTACTAATTCCAATCCGGCTTTGTCTGTTTCCGCGAAAAGTTTAACTTTCTTGGGTAGTTTCAAAGAAAGAGAAATGTTTTTATTTGCAGCAATCGTTTGGAAGGAATTGGTTACGACCATTAAGTGGGCGCATACTTCCAGTTCCTCTTTTTTTATAGATTTAGATTCTTTGGAATACTTTTCATAACTTATAAGATCTGTTATCAGATTTCTTGCTTCACTGGTTTTAACAATTGCTTTTTTTATCATGTGCAGGGTTTTTGAATCAAGTTCGCCTGTATAACCTTCAGCGATTACCTTTAAGAGAGATTCTATGGAGTTAATAGGGGATTTTAATTGATGTGATAACACTCTAATCAGATTATCACTACTACTTGATTGCTCAGGTAATTCCTTTTTTTCCATATCTTAAGTGGTGAGTACGTTTAATAGCTACTCCAAATAATCTTCGATTGTCGGTGCAAAAAAAGTTTTTAAGCGTTCCAAATCTTTTGCACTGATAGTTGCCTGTTTCTCAAAGAGTATCTCCTCATTTGCTCCTTTGAGTTTGTGAAGAAGACTAAAAATAATATAACCGAATATTTTTACTCCTGCTTTTGGCGTGCTGTTAGCGAATTGGATTATCTTTTCTCGAGATATTTTTACAACCTGAACTATCCCGCTGGCTACTACATCTGCAGTACGCTTTACATCCAGAAAAATCGAGGCTTCTCCAACAATATCACCTTGAGTTACGCGGCCTAAGAGAATGCGTTCGTTTTCTTTACTTTTAATGAAGATATCAACCTCACCCTCCAAAATACCATATAAGAAACTGCTCACTTCGTATTGAGCTATTATGGTTTCGCCGTCTGCATACTCCAGGAATTCACAAGAATCAAAAAGGTCTTTTAGCTCATCTTGAACCAGGTTTTCAAAAATACGTACTGCCATCAACTTTTTTATAAGGTTATCTTTTGCTAGTTTTATTATGTTGATGGTACACCTCCTTGCAATCTAAGATGATAATCTATCATTGTTACAGACTATTGCACAAAGATCAAGCAGTTTTTTTAATGGATGGAATATATGCATCGAGTAAAACAGTTGCTTGAAAATTAATGGATAAGATGAGTTATTTTTGTTTTGGGGTAGATAGTACATCAAAAAAGGCAAGCATATAGAATATAAAGGAAATAACAACAAGTATTAATCCCAGTATAAGGCTTGCCAAAGAAATATACCACCAGATGTCAAGTACATATACAAGTACGGCGATCATCATGCATACAGTTGCCGCTTTCCCCCAAATATTTGATTCCAAGACTCTTTTTTTAGTGAGAGTAATGTAAAGACCGCCTATGAGGATAAGCAGATCGCGTCCGAGCACTATAAACAGTACATACAGTGGAAGGCCGCGGTAGACTATAAGGGCTACAATAAGCAGCAGAATAAGCAGCTTATCTGCTAAAGGATCAAGAATACGGCCCAGATCACTTTGCTGATTAAATTTTCTGGCCACATAACCGTCAAAAAAATCAGTCAGAAAGAGCAGACTTAAAAAACTCAGAGTGAGTATTTTGCCGGTCCAGCCTGCTATTGAAAAAAAATAAAACACCAACGGTGCGAATAAAAACCTGGATAGACTTAATAGATTGGGAATCTTTTTAAAATCGCCTATTTTATACATGATTTATCCAAACCATATTTCCATTATTTTTATTTTTCACTTGCTTTAAAAGCCGCCATATCCAGTGATGATATGTTGATAGAAGGTAGGCTATCATGCTTTAAAAGTCAAGAGGGAGTCCTCGATTAAGTGTGCGGTTGAATGCGAAATGAGAAGATGGTGTTGTCGTAAATAGCCAGATAAAAAATAGGCTTGAAAACATCCGGTTTGTGGTAGGTGGATACTCCACGGTCTGTTGTTTTTAAGGAAAAACCCATACCGTTTAAAAATGCCTCAACCTGCTGAAACCGGGTGAGAGCCTCCGCGCAATCCGGATGAGATATTTTTAATCCCCAATTATAATAACGTGTCCATGTTCCGCCGTAAGTAAGTACGGAAAAGGGGATGTCGTTAAAGTATTCAAGTAAGGAAGCAGAAAGCTCCGGACAGTTCAATTCCGGAAAAACACTGAGGGACGTCTGCACGGTGGGGGGTGCACATTCCTGATTATAAGTTATCTCATAGTTCAGTGTACCGCCGCAGCGGGGATCCGGAGTACCGACGAAACGTTCTATGCCTTCGACAATCAGGAGATGGCTAAAATCATCGTCTTGTTTAGTGAAGTGGTGTTCATAGACTCCATGCTCATTGAGCTCTGCAGGAATTACTGAGAAACCCCTGCCGGTAAGCAGAGTCGTAATATCCGAGATAACCGCATAAGGTTTACCTTTGCTGCCGAACTCACCGCAAAACCAAAACATTTTAAGTTTGTTGCCGGCATAGCTGATACCGGCCGTATGATCAAAGCGGAACGGTTTCAGAGCAATAAACAGTGAGCGCCAAACAGGCGGTGCCGTTACTTCGGAACCGTGTTTGTTTTGAGTAAGCAGCTCTTTGAAATCGGAATCGGTAGCGATCGACAGCGTCTGCTTTATATCTTTTAATTGGCTGACAGTTAAGTTTGGTTCCATTTTAATTTAATGTCAAAAAGTTTTTGGCTCTGTATCTCAGATTTTCCATGAAGTACGTGCACGCGCCAGTTCTTCGCCGCTTTTATTTTTCTGTATACTGTGCAGCCATGAGTTTTGAACAGTATCGTCAACGTGCGTTGAGGAAGTAATCTCTTCTTCATATTTAGCTTCGGCCTGATAGTTGATTTCAAGTGCGGACAGCAGTTGTGAGTTTTGTGTGGTAAGGGGAACGGTTTCCAGTATCCATTCCAGGTAAGTCACGCTGTTGGCATGTTGATTCACATCGATGTCATTGACGCGTACCGTAAACTCTTTTTGTATTTCATGAATCAGAGGCTGCGGCAGTTTCTGTAAATCTTTAGCGATTGCACGCTTGGATACCGTACAGTGGTCTAACAACTGCTCCAGACGCATGATTCGTCGTGTGTTCAAATCGATTAAGAGCCAGCTGCTGGTTGCACGCGCCAGCACTTTTTGTTTCATATCAGTAAGCAGAAAATCGCGCAGCGCGAAGAATCTGTCCACACCACAGGGCCAGGTATGTACCATTATTTCGTCACCATAGTGCGGGTACTTGTCGATGTTCATAAAAAACCGGGACAGCATCCAATTCTGTTTTTTTTCAAGCAGCTGCTGTATTCCGAATCCCAGGCTGTGAGCGTGGCGGCCGGCAGCTTCCTGTAAATAATTGAAAAGGGCCAGGGGAGAGAGTCTGCCGAAGCGGTCCATCTCGTCTGCTCTAATGCGAAAACACTCCTGCCAAATGCCGTCTTTTTTCATACATTGCTCTTTTTGTAACAGGGTAGTCCATAACCAGCGGTACAGTCAATTACTTTTTATACCTTACTTGACCTCGAACATGAAAAGTTATATATTCTAACCTCAATCGGGATGTAGCCTAGCGGCTAAGGCGCCTGCTTTGGGAGCAGGAAACCGGAGGTTCGATTCCTCTCATCCCGACCAGGCGTCCATAGCTCAGCTGGATAGAGCAACGGCCTTCTAAGCCGTAGGTCGTGCGTTCGAGTCGCACTGGACGTGATAGTAACTTCTTATAATATAAGGAGTTGATATTACCTACCCTATGGGGGTATACCCCTAAAAAGGCCACTGTTACTTGAAGTGTTACTTGCTTTACATCTTGCCGCTCGTTGAGCGGTTAAGATTTTCTACGGGCATAGTCCCGTAGACCTGGCATAGCCCAGGGGAAGGCGGGTAATATGAAACCCATCAAAATGAGAGAAGTCATAGGAAAAAAAATCTATGACACGGAAACAGCCCAGCTTATCGCGGGAGACGATTACTGGGACGGCCATAATTTTGAAAGGCATGGCCGGAATACCTTCTTGTATCGCACGCCCAAAGGTAATTATTTTGCAGTGCATTTAACGCAGTGGGAAAGAGAGGTTGATAATCTTCAACCTCTTAGCCAGGATGAAGCAGTTCAGCTATTTGAAAATCTGCATGAAAAACGGGTTGATTTCTCAAAAGCATTTCCCGGTGTAAAGATTGATGAGGCGTGACATGGATATCTTGGAAGAAATGATAAACAAGGGAAAAAAGCCTACTCGCTGCCGGGATTGTAAAGCTTTTAAAGAATACACAGAAAATGGTAAAAAGAAATACCGCTGTGTAATCCATAAAAGAGCTGTGATAATAAGCAATCCGGATGGTCTACCTCTTTGGTGTCCAATAAACCGGGACCAATTCGACTAAACACAGGGCGGGAATATTCCCGCCCCTTATTAAACGGGGGTTAATATGAATGATTTAATTTTAAATCAAACAGATAAAGCATTAAAGTTTATTTACAATATAAAAGGAAATTATCGTTTCCATGTGCGGGATTTTGTCCGGTGGCTGCGAAGCAATCAAAAAGATATTAACTTTGAATCAATCCGGGAATACATAATCCAGCTAAATAATAGTGACTATTCAGCCAGTACCAAACGCTTAAAAAAGCAAGCTGTAAAGTTCGCTATTAAAAAGCTTATGCAGGACGCGGATATTGAAACGCTGCTTAAACTGGATAGGGCTTTGAAAAGACTTGATGAAGATGCGGAAACAAAATCACCAGGTGTAAATACGATTGCAGTAGGCCGGGATAAAGTTATAAACGAGTACGAATACGAAAAACTTCTTGATCGGGCACGGAGTGACAGGCAACGGCGATTTATTGAGTTTCTTTTCAATACGGGCTGCCGTATAAGTGAAGTAATAGGAATTAAGGCCAGGGACATAAAAATCATGGGTAATGTTGCTTACATAAAAGTAAAGGGCAAGGGATCAAGAAAGGTTAAATATAAAGTGAGAACTGTCCGGATACCAGTAGAAATGCTTGAATCTATCAGGAGTACCTTTAGCAGTAATGGTAATTACCTTTTCCAAACAAGCACAGAGCATAGTTATAATCGCTCTTATGTTTCAAACCAGATAAAAAAGCTTTGTAAGCACGTATTAAAAAGAGATAACTTGAGCGCTCATTCTTTTAGGCATTCCTTTGTTACTCTCCAAATAAAGAAAACCCAGGATATAAAAGGAGTGAGTAAATATGTGGGACATTCAAGCGTGTCAATAACACTGGATATGTATTGTCAATCTGAGCTTGAAGACAACCAGCTTTTTGATGTTTATTTCAAATATAAAAAGGTAGCTTAAACACAGTTTTGTATCTATTCGGGGCTTGCAGTGAAGCCCCGTTTTTTTTAAACTGGAAGGGAGAATATAAAGGATGAAACCTTATACTTTATATAAACGAAAAACTAAAAAAAGCAGAGTGCATATTTATTATGCACGGTTTAAGGATGAAGAAACAGAGAAGATAATTTTAACAGAGAGCACCGGATGCACAACTAAAACAGATGCTGAAAAATGGGCTATCAATCGCTTAAAAAATCTTAGAAAGGATATTATCCTTAATAAAGATAAAACAACCCTTGCGGGATTCTGTGAAGATTTTTTTGTCTGGGGTAAATGTAATTGGATTAAAAAACAACATGCCCACGGGGATTCATTTTCTCGCTATTCTGCTAAACAGCGAAGGGCGCAACTGGTCAATTATATTTTACCGCGGTTTGGCAATTACCGAATGGATAAAATCAAGGCCGCCGAAATACAAGATTTCCTACTTAAGCTTGATAAATCCAATCAGACAAAAAATCATATTCTTTATTGTTTTAAAACCGTATTGGATGAAGCCCTTTTCCGTGAGTACATCGAGTACAACCCAGTTTTACAGTTAAAACATTTTTCCCTGGATAAGAAAAAGGGACACGTGCGGGAACGCGGGATTCTAACACTCGATGAAATAAAAAGACTTTTTCCGGAAGATACCGAAAAACTCAAGTCAATATGGGATTTAGAATTGTGGTGGACATTTTTTTATCTGCTGCTTACCACCGGGGCCCGGCTATCAGAGGGTAGGGCGCTTATTTGGTGTAATATAATATGGGATAGTGGCTTTTTACATATCACTAATGCTATTAAATCAGACGGGACCCGGGGAAAACCAAAGAATAACCAGGAAAGAGCGGTTATCCTGCCGGATCGGACAATATTGATGCTTCAAGCCTGGCGCAAAAACAGCCCCTATGACAGCGAAAATGATCTTATATTCCCCGGCCTCTATGGAGATAATCCAATGAATAAAAAGACGGCCTATGATCATTTTATAAAGGGCTTAACTAATGCTAAAATAGACAGAGGTGACCGCTGGCTTACAACTCATTCGCTTAGGCATTGCTATAACTCGTATACCCGGAATATTTTAAATGATGAGCTGCTGCGCTTCATGGTAGGCCATTCGGATGAAAAAATGACCGAAAATTACGACGGTACAAAGGCTATTGAACGATTGCAGCGATTCGCCCCGGACAGATCAAAGTTAAACGATATATGGCAATAAGAGAGGCGCCCTACGGGGCGCTTTTTTTATGCTTCTATGTGGGATAAATAATAATCAAATCTGATAGTGATCACAAAACAGTAAGACAACCCGTAGGCCGCCTTTTTTTTGTTACGGGCATGTAACCGGGGAGAGTGAAAAAGTAGCTTAAGACCGGTTATGTGGCTATGCTGCGTAACCGTTACGCAGCTGATGATTTCCTTTTTCTGAATATTTTTAACTGCTTCATATAATCACGGTTAGAGTCAAACAATTATTAGAAAACAACACATGGAAAACAGTCGGGAAAGGATTTGAAAATATTA
>CAZEPL010000087.1:0-12306 GCA_964514135.1 uncultured Spirochaetaceae bacterium
CTTAACCCGGTTCTTGATGCTTTTTAGGCTCTGGTAGTATTTTTATACGGATTCAAGATTAATAATAAAATAAATAAAAAGGGGGAATAATAATACAATTATTTTATAAAAGATCTATTATCGTCTGTGGGTTAATAATGTTTTTTTATTACTTTTCCATATTTGCTGAATCGATAAATACAGCCCATGGGAAATATACCTATGGTGTTTTGTTTACTCCCGATATAAAATATCTTTTATCATGGGGTGCGGATCAAAAAATTAAAATCTGGTCGCTCACGGACTACAAATTTAAAAAGACTATAAACACCGGCAATAAAAAAATCGACGGCGTTGCCATAAGCCCCGACGGAAAACTATTGGCTTACGCGATTAAAAAAACCCTCACTCTCACTGAATTTGATACGAGTAAAAAAATTGGCAGTATTTCCCTTGACTTCTCCTTTCAGGCTAAGATTGCCTTTAGCCCTGACAGTAAATATATTTTGGCCAATGGAACATTCCAAAACGGGATGGTAATAATAGATACCGCCACACTGCAAGTTATCGCCAATTGGAGCCTTCCCTGTACGATTTCCTGTTTTTCCATTAATCCCCAATTAAATCTCTTAGCTGTGGCGGGACACAAGGGCAACAAGAATAACAGAACGGGAGTTATTTGTGTTTATGAGTTCCCATCATGCAAATTATTATGCAGGAATATCTTCATTAGATATCCACCCCAATGGCACGCACATAGCTTTGGGAATATGGACAGACAATTCCGCTCTGGCTCATGATGTAGTTATAAATGAAGTAAAGGTAAAATCCTCGGAAAAAATAGATTTAATCTTAAAATATAATATTGAGATCAGTGATTTTACTCCAGGATCAGTAATGCATACAGAGAATGTTAAATATCACCCAAACGGGAAACACCTGCTTATTCGCGATACGAATGGCAATGTATATGTATGGAATGTTGATGCAAAAGCGATTAAATATAATTTACAGCTTAATGTGGAATATATGGGATGGTATACCGACAGCTATGACGCTACAGTCACTATCAGCCCTGATGGTGAATATTTTGCCGCGGTTAATCCGCAAGTGTCATTATATGATTTCGAAAGCGGAGAATTACTGCACACATTTAAATAGAAGATTGTCAATAGCTGCCGGCACGTAGAAATATATAAATACTTATTCTTCCCTATAATCTTGCGCACGATAGAGCTTACCCGACTCCTCGCCCTCATCCAATAGAGCAGGAACAAGTGCACCCGGCAGCACGGACTCTACGGAATTTGGTGCGTTTGGCCCGCCCAAATCTGTACGCAGCCAGCCGGGATCGAGCAGGCTCATAATGACTCCTGTACCTGATAATCTTTTGGCAAGATCTTTTACGTATTTATCTAACGCAGCCTTGGAAACCGCATAGGGCATGAGTTCCGGTTCGTCTTGTATACCCGAAGTAACATTTATAATCCTGCCGAATCCACGTTTAATCATGTTCGGCAGGATTATATCACAGATTACAATCGGGGAGATGACATTTACGGCAAAGCTTTTTTGGTAATCCCCGGCAGGGGCAGAAAACGTTTCAAGATAAGGAGTCATAATAGCCGCATTATTGTATAAAATATGAATACCGCCGCTTAATTCTTCTGCCTTTTCTGCTAATTGCATGGCTGCTTTGGTATCCGCCAAATCGGCTTCCAATTCGCATACCTCGACACCATTCTGTTTTAGTTCTTGGGCAAGAGATTTTGTATGCGCCAGATCACGGCTGTGAATTATAAGATTACAACCTTTCCCGGCAAGCCCGCATGCTATCTGTTTACCGATTCCGCGGCTGGCGCCTGTAACCAACACCCATTTCCCTTTAATATCTATCATATATGTTCCTTTAAAAAAAAATATATATTTTGTATCATCTGGATACAATAATGGCAAGTGATTATAAATTCGTGTCTTATCTTATCTAAAACAAATCCTGTAAATCCTGTCGAAATATTCTAATTATTATTTTTTTAGACAGGATTTACAGGATTCATATTTTATTGGTAAAACTAATAATGATAAAAATGTAACTTGGTTTTGTATACGAAATCCAATTAGCAACGGTGGTTACAGTTCAATGATTATAAAAAATACAAATTGGGACTACAAAGGATACTCATGGATTAAGAGTGATAATATTATAAACTGATTTTTATGTTATCGTAATTTTTATTTAGTAAGCCAATCTTTTAAATCCTCATCAACTGTATACTTCATGGAAGATAAACCGGAAAACCAGTCTTCTATGGAATTCCTGCTCATGGTATTAAAATCGATCTGAGGAAGCGGTTTTGCATTCGTAACCATTCCCCAGATACCGTTGCCAATTCCGCCGCTTGTTGTAAAAACCTTATATGACCACATGGTTGCAGCCCAGCCCAATTCGTTATAGGCATCAAAATAACGCCGCATCATCTTACCCCCACCTGCGCTTTTTAATACCACATTAAACTCTCCGATCAGCATGGGAACATTATATTTTTTTAATCTTGTGTTGTAACCATGAATTGTGTTTTGAATAAAGTTATTGTGGGTATTAATAGTCGGTTCACCATTACCAAAAAAACCGGGGTATAAATGACAGGTAAACGCAATATTTTTCCATCCTTGTTGTTTGGGATCTCCGTAAAAGCTGATATCATTAGAGTAACTGGAAAAAAATATAATATGATCGGCATCCACCTTGCGAACGGCATCGTAACAGCGTACAGTTAAATTTCTCACATCATCCGGTGTGCCGCCCCAGGGCTCGTTTAAAAGATCATAACCGCAAATACTTTTTCGGCTGCGGTAGCGCCGCGCAATCTGTGTCCACAGCCAAACGGTTCTCTCCCGATACCGCCTTTCAGACCACAAACGATTATAATCAGCTCTGCCGGAGTGATCCCACTCATTCTGAGAGCCCGGTGTTCCGTGTAGATCCAGAATGATATAAAGACCGTGATTCTCAGCCATGGCGACTGCGTTGTCCAGCCAAAACCAGCCATGCTGCTTTATTTGCATTGGCGACTGATCATCCTCAAGCAGAGTGTACCAAAAGGGCAGCCGCACAACATTCATACCGAAGCTTTTTATCATCTCGAAATCTCGGTCAATTATATAATGTTCGCGGTATTTATCAAGCAAGCGATTTTTCTGAGTTTTTCCGAAGCGTTTTATCAGTATCTGCTCCAGGCTGTACTGATCCGCGATACCGCTGTTCCCCAAACCGAGCATCCACATCTCGATAAGAAACCAATTGCCCAGATTTACGCCTTTAAGCAGTACCTGCTGCCCCGTTTCATTAACAATCCGGGTTCCACTGGCTTTTAAAAAAGAAAAACCGGATGCTGCATCGGAAGCAACAGCTTTGCTTTCCCCGCAGTTATACATCGCTAACAAAATGAGTAATAGAATAAGAGTATACGCTTTTACCCGCAGTTTCATAAACCCCTATCGGTCATCCCCCGTAAGTGCGTCTAAAAAACTATTAAAACCAAAAAATAAATAGGGCCGGACATCCTGATTCACATTAAAAGATTCGATATCTGCTGTATTTAAGCGAAAACTTACCCCCGCTCCGACAGGAATACTTACCATGCCCAGTCCGATAATCACACTAATTTCACACCCGATATAGATATGATTATCAAATGTTATATATTCTTCTTTGAACTGAAAGTCTGCCAAAGCTTCTATATGAAGACCGGCTCCGATACCGTCCAGATGCAATCCTCCTGCCAGGGGTTGGTCGAGCAGGGCCAAAGCGGACAGGATCTCCGCTGAAAACAGGGCTCTGCCAACAGCGGCCTGTGCCTCCAGATCAAACATTCCGCGCGGATATATTACCGGATACCCCAAAAGCTCCTCTGTCGTATAACTGGCCTTACACCCCAGTTTAAGTACCGTATGCGGTAAAAACGTAGGAAGATTGATACTTAAGTTTGTTACAGTATGAAAACCCTTTTCCGACTCGGGGAATACGGGCAGGGGCACTTGAATAAAAACAGTGCCTGCAAATGCCAGGGGTGCGTAATAATCTATGATACCACCGTTCTTTATAAAAGAAAGATTCAAGCCTGAGATAAAATTCAGTTCATTCTCCTGATCTATCGAGGCCGGATCAAATTGATTTAAAAAGGAAAAGCTCTCCCAAGCGTATATATTATATCCGTAGTGTAAACCTCCGTAGATATACACACTCTGCTTTATACTGTGGACAAGGCTTGAATGCAACGGAAAAGAGAGGAGAAATGTATTATCAATAGACTGCCTGTAATAATCACCGGATGTATACTCATAACTTAGATCAAGCGCATACATAATATCGATCAGACCGAGTGCGGTCTGAAATTCTACAGTGCCTGAAGGCTGCATGGTTTCGGGGAAAAAAGAAAGAGTCACACTATACATCGTAGTCTGCAGAGGCGATACACCCAGCAGGTAGATTCCACCGCCCCATACTATTTCATTAGAATTCAATAAATGAGCATCCGGGAAAGGCAGCCAGAATTGAAATAGGGGCCAATCAATATAATCCGTACTTACCGCCTCCTCCTGCTCAGGCAGTCTGGGATAGGGCATGGCTGCCGGGAGCGCAATCCGTTTGTTTACAAGATCCTGCTGCGCCATCTTCTTAATACAAAAACCACGCCGGGAATAGGAAGCATAAATTATATAATCTTGCACTTTGTATCCCGCAAAAGCCGCTACAGGCTCCTGACAGACTAAAAAGAAATCTTGACTTGAAAGAGACAGCGAATAAAGCGCCAGGCTCCCTTCCCTGTCGGAGGAGAAAAGCAGGGTGTCATTATCAATAAAGCGTGGGTAATACTCCCCTGCCGTATCCGGTCCTAAGACAATCTGCTTCCTGTCCGCGTTATAGGAAATGGGCGTATGGTTTCCCTTTATATACATGCTTTCTAACGGATACTCTAAAAGATAAATATCCTGCATTCCATAGTGATGTAATACAAAAGAAATGTGTTTACCGTCAGGAGAAAATACAGGATTGTACACACTGCTACCCTGCTCTGCAAATAGAAGAGAGAGATCACCCGTAACAGGATCAACCTTAACCAGGCGTGAGTATGAACCTGTCCTCTGCACCGCTATAAGTGTAGTGCCGTCCTCTGATAGTGCGGGATGATAAAGATGCGCATTATGAGTAAGTCGGGTCAATTTTCCTGTGGTTGTATTATAGACATACAGATCGGATATGACCTCCGAATCGATTAAACGTGTATTTTGCTTAAAATAAAGGCCGGCAAAGACGATAGTATCACCCTTTTTATCGGCAGTTAACGAATACTCATCCGTAAGCATTGTCTCAAACAGTATGGTTTCCTTTTTTGACTCAGGATCAAACCTTATCACTGCGGAATGTTTATAAGGACTGCTCCGGTACATAAACCAGCCTCTTTCTGTGATAACAGGCAGGGCATAATCCGCTATTTGCTCCGGAGTGATGAGTTCTCCTTTGGGCAGCAATCGATCCTGCTCGTATGCGACAAGCAGCTCCTGTTTCATCTGATTAAAAAGTTCGTTCGCATCATAACCCGTAACCTGCCTTACAGCATGCCATGGTCCGAATAACGGCCACTTCACATATTCATCATTAATACGCTTAAATACATCTGTTCCGAATTTTTGCATTAAGAACCGGATAAAAATATAACCGGCTACATACACCCTGCCGGAAGGCGGATACGCCGAGGAGTACTCGGCTTGCTCTAAGCTAAAAAAATTGTCCTCTAAAATGGGAGCTTTATAGTAGATCTCAAAAAAGGGATTCCGCCCCCTTCCTCCCTTAGAAAACATAGTTTCCGTATTGGTGGTAATACCCTCGATCACCCAGCCCGGTAAAAAAAAGGCATTGCCTCCTTTAATGGCATCGCCGAACAGAAAAGATAAGGCAGCCAAAAATCCTTTTTCGGATTTTAAATGCACATAATGGGTGAGTTCATGGATTAACAGTATTTCAAGCCAACTCTCATGCCGCGGTCCTATCCAGGGAAAGCTGGGGGATGCTACAAAAAGCCCGATATGATGAGGGGGAAAAGAATAATAACCATTGGCCAGATCCGTATTCCCGTACACTACACAGAGTATTTGTTCAGGATACGAATCGAAATATGTCGTAACACGCTGGTAAACTTCTTCGGAAAAGCTTACAAGCTCATTCACAGCTGCCTTGTCTTGCTCTTGATAGATAAAAACAAAATGCTCTGTTGAGGTCTGCTGCCAGGAGCTGCTTGTATCCGCACTTAAATACCATGATCCTGCCAGACAATAACATAGAAAGAGAATAAACACTTTATGCTTCAAAATCTTTAGCCCTTTCTGCAGCAGCTGTTACAGCGTTCATGACGGCATAAGTAAATCCCAGCTCTTCCAAAGTTTTTATACCATGGATCGTGGTCCCGGAAGGAGAGATAACTTTGCTTAAGGCTTCAATCGGGTTTTGCCCTGAGTCTTTTAAGAGACCTGCCGCACCTTCCACGGTTGTGATTGCAATTGCCAAGGCCTCCTCATATTTAAATCCGGCATGTACCCCGCCAAGTGCCAAAGCATGAATAAAAGCAAACACATAAGCAATACCGGATCCGGATAATCCGGTGACAGCCGGCATCAGGTTCTCCGGTATGGTATATGGCACACCGATCGCTCGTGCGATAGCCAGACACTCCTCCTGAAACTCTTTTTTTACTTTTGGTCCGAAACTCATTCCTACAGCCGAAAGGCTTTTTACAGCTGCCAGATTGGGCATAAATCTCACTACCTGGTCTGTTGCTAATTTCTTAATAAAATAATCAATTCGCTTGCCTGCCACTACACTGATAATCTGTTTTCCTTTGGCAGCGTGCTTAATCTCACTAACAAGCTGTGCTAACTCCTGAGGTTTTACCGCAATTACCACAATATCCGCCGCCGCTACCAACTCTTTGTTCTCTGCAATCTTAAGCTTATACTTTTTTTTTGCAATCTCGATTTTTTTGGTAATACGCTCCGCAACCACAATATTATAACTTTTGTTCGTGGATACCAATCCCTTATAAAAAGCACTCCCCATATTGCCGAATCCGATAATACCTATTGTTTTCATATGTGCATCCTCTTTTTTCATATTTTAAAGATTTAAGGTATTCAAATCAAGAACAGGGGAGTTTTTTATGCTATAAACTGAAAGTATATTAATTGAGAGGCATCGGATTACAGAGATTGTGCTTACAATCAGCTACCCGCCCGCAATTAAAGCAAATATACTGCGGATCGCGTGTGAGTTCCTTTATCTGATCAAAGAGTTCATTGCTGGCCAGAATGCAGAGATGGCCTTTATGGTCTCCTTTGCATGATTTTTCACTCATGGTTTTCCCTTTCATGTTTTCAATATTTAGTTATGAAATATTGTTACTGCTCTTTGACTATAAAATCATGAAAACCGAGATCATACAAGATCTTTTCGGTTTGCTGTAGCGTATTTTTCGGGACTTTGTCCACATAGACTCTGTGAAAACCTGTTTCCGTAATTTCGACTGCCACATGTAAATCTTTGGCCGTAATGAGACGCTTGGCTCGCTCCGCATTAGCTTCCTCGCGAAAAGCACCGACTTGAATACGATAGCTCTTTGCCCCGGCAACTGGTTCATCTGAAATTATCTTGTCTTCACCTTCTGTTTTTTCAACAATTTCAATGCGTACGGGTATAACTCCTGAACCGAGCATATCAAGATCTGCCGCCGCCGCTCGGGACAGGTCGATTATCCGTCCTTTACGAAAAGGTCCTCTGTCGTTAATCCTTACAACCGTTGTTTTCAAATTATACAGATTGGTTATTTTTACCACAGTATTAAAGGGTAATGTCTTGTGGGCAGCCGTATGCTCATTAGTATTAAAAACTTCACCGTTTGCCGTTTTCTTTCCGTGAAAATCTCCCCCATACCAGGAAGCCAGCCCCCATTGCTCCGTATAAATATTCATTACAGAAAGTAAAAAAACAATCATGAATAAACTAAGCTTTTTCATATGTACATTATCGACTGTTAAAGATATTTGCTTAAAAATTGTCATTGTATAACAACTTTTTTAATTAAAGAAATGTGCAAAAGGAGAATTGCTGATTGCATAAAGAATATATCTTCTTTATACTCTACAGACTATGAAAACAGAGGCAACTCATTGGGCAGATATAACCGCACTGAAAATTATACGTGAAAAGGGAGATAAACCACTCTATGTCTGTGCCGCCGGTATAACACCTTCGGGCACAGTTCATATAGGGAATTTCCGCGAGCTTATCTCCGTAGATCTGGTGGTAAGAGCTCTGAGAGACATGGGTAAAAAGGTGCGCTTTATTTTCTCCTGGGACGATTACGATGTGTTTCGCAAAATACCGGCCAACATGCCGCAAAAAGCAATGCTCGAAAAGCATTTACGCAAGCCCATCACTGTTGTTCCCGATCCATACGGAAGTCACGAAAGTTATGCCCGCCATAACGAATACGAAATAGAAAAACTGCTTCCGCAAGTAGGAATTGAACCTGAATACATATACCAGGCACAACGCTATGCAAAAGCCTGCTATGCCGAACTTATGCGGCAGGCGCTTGCACAGAGGGATGCCATTAAAGCAATACTCAATGAACACAGAGCTTCCGAACTGTCCGCTGACTGGTGGCCCATTTCCATTTTTTGTACTTCCTGCCAAAAAGATACGACGAAGATCTTAAACTGGAACCGGGAGTATGAGGTGAGCTACAGTTGTTCTTCATGCGGTAATAACGAGACACTCGATCTTAAGAAAGCACAGACAGTAAAACTTTTTTGGCGGATTGACTTTCCCATGCGGTGGTCGTATGAAAAAGTGGATTTTGAACCCGGCGGCAAGGAGCATCACTCGGCCGGAGGCAGTTTCGATACCGCAAGCAGCATTGTAAAACAGGTGTATGACTATGAACCACCTATTAGCTTTAAATACGATTTTTTAAGGATTAAAGGAAAAGGAGGTAAAATATCCTCATCAAGCGGAGACGTTATCGGCCTGGATGATGTATTGGCAATTTATCAGCCCGAAATCATCCGCTATATGTTCGCCGGAACCCGTCCAAATACGGAATTTGCCATCTCCTTTGATCTCGATGTGCTTAAAATATATGAGGATTATGATAGATGTGAGCGTATCTATTTTGGCAGTGAAGATGTTAGTGAAAAAAGAAAACAAAAAGAAAAGCGTATTTATGAATTATCGCAGGTCAAGAAAGTTCCTGCCGCTCTGCCCGTACAGATCACTTTTCGCCACCTCTGTAATCTGCTTCAAATCTATGAAGGCCAGATTGATGCCACACTTAAAGCGCTAAAAATCGAAGCTGATGAACGATTACAAACCAGAGCTCGCTGTGCCTGGAACTGGATTACTACTTATGCTCCGTCAGAATTTCGCTTTCATTTACGTAAAGCAGATGATGCGCTTGTTTCCATTACAGCTCACGAACGCGGCGTTGTAACTGCTCTCTACCGCGAACTGGATAATAATTTTTCTTCTCATAACGAACGTAGTCTGGCTGAAGCTATTTATGCCCTGGCTCATGAGCACGGTATGGAACACAAAGAACTTTTCAAGATACTCTATCGTATACTTATTAATAAGGAAATGGGACCCCGTTTAGCGGGATTTATCCTCACAATCGGAAAAGACAAAATAATGCCGCTTTTAAAGCCGTATGTATCATAAAAACACTATGATGAACCTCACTTTCCGGAGGTAAATTTTTTATTCGGCCGGTGTTTTCTCTTTTACATATCCTGCCGATACATAAAAAGAAATCCTAATGCAAAAGGTGAGATATTAAGATGCAATTTTTTTATGATATTTTAAGCCATATTCAAAATTTCTATTCCGATACCACAAATATATTTTTATCAATCCTTATCCTCATCGCTCTCCTTGCGGCATTTGCCACATTAGCTGCCGCTAAGAGTTCAAAACAAAGCAAAAAAGCCCTGCGCGCGAACATGATGAATGATCTTCTGGATTCGCGTTATACGGAGAAAAATATTGTTGCCCGCAAAAACCTGGTTAACTATCACGAAACCTGCCGCAAACACGGTTTTGACTATATCAAAACATTCTTAAGTAACCGTAATAAAAGAACCGTAGAAAAGGAGATAGATAAAAGCAGGCAGATTGTATTTGCCTATTTTGATAAGATATACAGATTAAAAAAAGCGGGATTATTAAAAAGCAAAGATCTCAATCGGCTTATTGATAATAGCGAACTGGAACTGTTTATTAATAAATGCTGGCCGCTGGTAGCCGGAGTAATAAACTCACAGGTTAATCCCCTTAAACCAAAAACGGTCAAATACAGCGAGCAAGAAGTAAATAATTTTTATTATTCTTTGTATCATAAACGTTATTAAAAAAAGTACAAATCGTGCTGACACAAACTAAAAGATTACGGAATAGATACTATGGAAAAAGCAGAGATTAAAAAACTTGTAGCACATACCGCGGTAGATACACTTGTTAAAAGCGGAATGAAATTGGCTTTGGGTACCGGTAGTACTGCAATAGAAGCGGCACGCCGTATAGCCGTATTAAAAAACGAGAAAAAATTATACAACCTCATGGTTGTGACCACAAGCCTGCAGACAAAAATGGAATGCCTTGCTCTGGGCATCCCGATAACCACCCTTATCGATCCCTTGCTTAAGGCAGAGCTCGATCTTACTATAGACGGAGCGGATGAAATTGACCCTCAAAACAGACTCATCAAAGGCCACGGTGGTGCGCTGCTGAGTGAAAAAATCGCAGCGTATGCCTCTGAACAGTTTGCCGTTGTGGCTGACTATACAAAATTAGTAAAAAGATTAGGAATTAAGTTTGCTGTTCCGGTGGAAGTCATCCCGGAGGCCCATGCCACTGTTGCACGTCAGCTCAAAGCCAAAGGCGCAGTTGTAAGCTTGCAAATGGCCGCCCATTTCGCCGGCCCTGTTTTTACGGAACACGGCAATCTTTTACTGCAAGCGAAATTCGAGAGCATTACAGATCCGGAAGCTTTGGAAAAAGAACTGAGCTGTATTCCGGGTGTGGTTGAGTCCGGTTTGTTCTGCCGCAAGGTGAATCATCTTTTTATCGGTTTTGCCGACGGAAAGGTCGATCATAGACAACCTTAACTCTTCCTACATTATGAGTTTCTTAAGTAAGATATCATTTCTTTTCCATTTGAAGCGAACTTTTACCCGAAAATCCAGTTCCAGCTGGTAGGGAAAAAGCTCTGATAGTTCCTGCCTGGCTTGCATCATGATTTTTTTAATAGTATCTCCCATTTTGCCAATAATGATACCTTTCTGCGACTCTCTCTCCACACAGATAAAACCTCTTACCCACAGCATATTCTTATCCTGTCTCATTTCCATATCCGCGATCTCTATATACACGGCATGAGGAACTTCCTGGCGTGTATTAAGAATCACTTTTTCCCGAACGATTTCAGAGATACGGAATTCCGGTGTCTGATCCGTGTAATATTCAAAAGGATAACAAAGTTCTCCGTCAGGTGCCTTTTCAAATAATACGGAAAGCAATTCGTTCACCCCCTGACCTTTTTTACATGAAAGCTCAAGTTTTGGCACATCATCTAATTCTTTACTGAGCAGTTCCCGAAGCTGCTTTACATAATTTGGTGTTACATCGATTTTATTTAATCCGACCACCAGTCTGTGTTTAGATTCCTTCATCAGTGAAATCAATGTCTGCTCTTCATGACCGATCGTACGTGTAACATCAAGCAAATAGAGAATAAGATCGACTTCGGCGAGAGTCGACACAGCCAAATCCTTTAAGTAAATATTGAATTTTTTTTCCGAACTATGGAAACCTGGTGTGTCTACAAATACCAGTTGTCCTCGTTTTTCCGTATAAATACCACGTACTTTATTTCTTGTAGTCTGAGGTACATTTGAAATTATTGATACTTTATGCCCGCAGATAATATTTAGCAGAGATGATTTACCTGTAGACGGTCTCCCGATAAGCTCAACAAATGCCGATTTCATATGTAGTATATTATAGCACAGCACGAAGGAAAGACACAATTGAAAACAGAAGATCTATATTCAGACACAGATTAACACTGATTTTCACAGATTTTTATTTGGATTTATTATATTAAAATCTGTGTAATCATTCAAAATCTTCGTTAATCTGTGTCTAATATTATAATGCGTAAAATCTTGCTAAAAAATATATATTACGCTAAGTTAGAAACCGGATTATGCAAAAGA
>CAZEPL010000087.1:12406-14500 GCA_964514135.1 uncultured Spirochaetaceae bacterium
AATCTTGCTAAAAAATATATATTACGCTAAGTTAGAAACCGGATTATGCAAAAGAAAAAATATCTTTACTTAGTATATCTCATTGCTTTACTTATTCTGTTTCAGAGTGAAATAGCATGTAACAACTCGGCTGTTTTATATAAAGAAACATTTCCCACAATGTCGACCTTTATGACTGTCGGTATTTATACTGATAATATTCCCGATTGGAAAATCATCAAGCAAAAAGTAACCGCTGAAGCGCTGCTCTATGATCACCGCTCACTACAGAGTCCTTTATTTTTAGTTCAAAAAACAGGTCATGCTACCCTGCCGCCGCAAATGATCGCAGTAATACAAGAGGCAATTGATCTGGCGGAAGCCAGCAAGGGTGCTTTTGATCCCACTATTCTCCCCTTACTAAGACTTTGGGAATTTGAGACAGGAGGGAGAGTACCCTCATACCATGAGATCAGCGAGGTACTTCCCCTCATTGATTATAAAAAAGTAACCATTCAAAATAACAATCAAATCCGTATTGCCCCTCAGATGGGTCTGGACTTAGGAGGAATCGCCAAAGGTGCTGTTGTTGATTTTCTTGCGGGATTTTTATCCCAACAGGGTTACACAAACTACATTATTGACGCGGGAGGAGATCTGTTCCTATCAGGCGTTAAACCGGATGGAACTCCCTGGAAAGTTGCTATTCGTCACCCTCGCTATGCAGAACAGCAGCGGGAACATAACCAGGACAATACATCACACAAGATGTTTGCCTGCATTATAGAAATTGATTGCTCACAGCAAGACAAGGCTATAGTAACCTCCGGTGATTATGAACGCTTTTTCATTCAGAATGGAAAAAGGTACCACCATATCCTCGATCCGCATACCGGGTATCCGGCGACAGAGCTCGTTTCGGTTACTGTAATCGCCGACCGCTGCAGTACGGCTGATGCCCTGGCAACCGCGGCCTTTGTGCTTGGCTATGAAAAGGGACTGCGCTTTCTTGAACAGCAACCGGGTGTGGAAGCACTTCTGATTCGAGAAAGAAATGATGAGCTCGAAGCCGTAAAAACAAGCGGTTTCCCGCTTTTACCGCAAGATCTTATGCTTTAATCTCTCTTGCGCCAGTACTTAGCATAGAACAGGTGCAGCTTTCTCTTCAGTTCATAGGGAATCAAGGAAGGATCTGTCATGAGCGCATTCTCGGCTGCATGTCTGCAGGCACAATCCGGGAGCTTGTTCATTTCTCCTGTAAATGCCGGAATCATGGTTTTGATTGCAGCTATCTTTTGCTGCATCATCTTTATTACCATCTCGACAGTAACAACCTCCTCCTGTTCTTTCCAGCAGTCATAATCCGTTACAATACCTATGCTCGCATAACAGATTTCCGCTTCACGCGCTAACTGAGCTTCAGGCAAGACCGTCATTCCGATAATATGTGCTCCCCAATCCTTAAAAAGAAAACTTTCGGCTCTGGTTGAGAAGGCCGGACCCTGCATACAGAGAATCGTTCCGCAGTCATGAAACGGTTCTTTCTGGCCTTCAAGCACGTTAACTAAGCCTTTAGCTACCTCCGGGCAAAAAGCATTGGCGAAACCCACATGTCCCGCAGCACCATCGCCGAAATAACTTTTAGCCCGTCCGTGGGTTCTATCAATAATACTATCGCATACCACGAAATCACCCGGTTTATAATCTTCATGCAATGAACCGACCGCACTCACAGCAAGAATTGTCTCGACACCCAAACTCTTTAAAGCCCAGATATTGGCCTGTGAAGGAACCTCATGAGGGAGGATGCGGTGACCCCTGCCATGGCGCGGTAAAAAGGCGGTAACCACACCGTTAATATCAACCAAGGTAATTATATCCGAAGGCAGTCCGAAAGGTGTGGGAATATCCACTTTTTCAACGAGCTTCCCGCTCTCAAACTCTTCCAAACCACTCCCGCCGATTATAGCACACTGCGCCTTCATATTTATCTCCTTTTAGTTTTTTATCTTTCTGATCCTGGCCACATATTAACAAGAAAGTAAAGCAATCGCAACTTAAAATTTTTATTTTAACAATGGAGGAAATTGCAAAAATTAGAATATATCAAATTAG
>CAZEPL010000088.1:0-14366 GCA_964514135.1 uncultured Spirochaetaceae bacterium
ATAGAAAGCTTGGCCTTTTTAAGTAATTGACGCATGCCATGGGGTACTGTTTTTATAGCGAAATTATATACCGCGCGGCCCTCCTGCCATATATATTTGTGCTTGTGTAACTGAGAGCCATTCATGCTTGTGGCAAGTCCGCTGCAGAAAAGTTTTTCACTACCGTTACAGTCGGAGCCGTAATAGCTGGCCAGAAATCCGGGTTCAAGCTCACTTCTCTCTACAAGTACTGCGCATGCACCGTCTCCGAAAAGTACGCATGTGTTTCTGTCTGTGTAATCGACTACTTTTGAAATCACTTCCGCACCGATTACAAGCAATTTTTTAGCCAGCCCGGAAGTTATAAATGAATTGGCGATAAACAGCCCCTGCACAAAACCGGCACAGGCAGCGTTTATATCAAGCACTCCCACATGCTTGGGTAATTCCAGTGTTCGTTGTACTAATGCGGCACAGCTGGGAGTGTAAAAGTTGGGTGTAAAGGTCGTCACAATAATGTAATCAACATCCTGGATTTGTCTTCCTGAGCTTGTAACAAGATTTTCGATGGCTTTGGTAGCCATATCCGCTTGAAAATTCTTTTTTTGTGGAAATATAGCGGTCTCTTATCCCTGTGCGCTGGATTATCCATTCATCACTGGTATCCACCATTTTTTCTAAATCGTGATCTGTTAATCGCTTTTCCGGAACATAGGCACCGAAGGCGCTAATGCGTGCTTTTGAAGCTATCATACTGTTATTCTCCCTGATTATTTTTCTTTACTAAGAGAAAGGAAATAAGTTCTTGAATTACCCCTTTCATCTCATTCGGGTTTTTGTGTATGCGGAGCATTTTGAGCATTCCGGAAAGAGTAGTAATGATTATCAGTGCCGTTCTATGAACATTCCTGTCTGCTCCACATCTTAAAAAGTACAATTTGTTTTCGTGTATATCGTTCAACAAGGTTTTCTTTTAAGGGATAATGATAGTGAATACTTGCTTTACGGATACCGATTGTTTCGGAAATATCCTGATAGCTGAATCCGTTATAACCTCGTGTGAGGATAAGCTTTTCTGCAATATCGAGGATGCGTTTCCTTGTTGCGCGATCTTTCACATTCACATGAATAACCTATCTACTAGTAGATAGGTTATCAAGAGGATATAATTATTTTTTAAAGGGGCCGCTGTATAGACTCATTTTATTATGTTATATTCACAACATGAATACAGCCGCACACCTCTTTAATGAACGCTCCCGGCTTTACCAGGCAGTAAGGAATTTCTTTTATTCCAAAGACTATTTGGAAGTTGATACTCCGCTGCTTTCGCCTTTTCTCATTCCCGAAGCTGCAATTGAAGTGTTTAAAACTGATCTCATAAAACAGGAATCAGTCGCGTTACCGCTTTATTTAATTCCATCGCCTGAATTATGGATGAAACGGATTATTGCGGATAGCGGGCAGCATATTTTCCAGATCTGTAAATGCTTTCGCAATAGCGAACAATTAAGCAGGATTCATAATCCGGAATTTTCCATGCTTGAATGGTATACCGTGCACGCCGATTACCAAGATTCCATGGAGCTCACAGAAGAGTTGTTTTCTTTTATTTGTGACTACATGAAGATAAATACACTCATTTCAATCGGCGGTGAACGAATTAATTTAAAAACACCCTTTCCAAGAATTTCCATGAATAAGATCTTTAATAATATATTGGGTATCACGTTAGGTGAACTTGATGATTATAATCACCTAAAACAAAGCTGTTTAAAACATGATATAAAGGTCTCGTCTGATGACAGTTGGGAACAGCTTTTTCATAAACTCTTTTTAAGCCATATTGAACCAAACCTGCCTAAAAGCAAACCGCTTTTTCTTTATGATTATCCGCGGCGGATACCTACGTTGGCCAAACAAAAACCGGGCACAGCATACGCTGAGAGGTGGGAACTTTATATAGCGGGAATCGAAATTGCCAACTGTTTTACGGAAGAGACGGATCCGGAAAATATCTTAGAATTCTATAAAGGTGAAATACAAAGAAAAAAGCAAAGTATCGTGAATCATGATATAGATTGGGGATTATTGGATTTTTTTTCACATTTTCCCCCTTGTTCGGGAGTTGCATTGGGTATGGACAGATTGCTCATGATATTGTATGAAATAACTCATATTGAAGGGGTGATATTTTCCCCTCTACATGATATAGTTAGGTAACCACGAAGAGCACGATATAATAAGGAGAAAATAAATTTATGATCAAAGCAGGTTCAATAGCCAAGGGTATGTTCTTATTAATAAAGGGAGATCCCTACCAAGTCGTTGAGAGAGAATTCGTAAATCCGGGTAAAGGTTCGGCTTTTGTGCGGCTGAAATTGAAAAATCTTAAAACAGGACAGGTGCTTAAACAGGTAAATAAAAACCAGGAGACTCTGGAAGATATTGAAGTGAATAACAAGAGTTTTCAATTTCTTTATGCTGATGACAGTGGATTTCATTTTATGGACACGGAGACCTATGAGCAGATTGTGGTACCCACGGCAAGCGCGGAAGACAAACAGTACTTTTTAAAAGAAGGAGAAGAGTATCAGCTTGTTATCTGGGAGAACACACCTATAGAAATATCTTTGCCTTATAAGATGGTGTTTGAAGTCATCGAAGCGGAGCATGCCATCAAAGGCGACACGGTTTCAGGTGCGCAGAAACCAATTACAACCGAAACAGGACTGCAGGTAAAAGTGCCGTTGTTTATTAAGAAGGGAGATAAAATTCTTATTAATACCGAGACCAAGGAGTATCTGGAAAGAGTAAACCAATAGTACTTAAGCAATTCTCATTTTAACAAATGAGTATCGCTGAATAGTACTTATTCAATAAAATGTTTTGTAACAAGATATTTGAGTATAAGCGAAAGGTTCTCCTGAATTTCTTTTACGTCTGTTTCCAGCACCAGTTCGGGTTTTGCAGGTGTTTCATAGGGAGAAGATACTCCGGTAAAATCTGCAATTTCTCCGGCATAAGCCTTTTTATATAAACCCTTGAGATCTCTTTGTCTGCACATCTTAATATCACATTTTATAAATATTTCAATAAATCTCCCTTTAGGCACCAATGAGCGAACAAAATCTCTGTCTTTTTGAAAGGGTGAGATAAAGGCACAGATTACGATATTTCCTTGAGAGAAAAAAAGCTTGGCGGTCTCCGCAATTCGCCTGATATTTTCCGTTCTTTCTGCTGGG
Organism: uncultured Spirochaetaceae bacterium; assembly: GCA_964514135.1. Classification (GTDB taxonomy): domain Bacteria; phylum Spirochaetota; class Spirochaetia; order SZUA-6; family RPPD01; genus JAFGGG01. The sequence continues at coordinate 3,225 of CAZEPL010000088.1, forward strand.
AAAAATCCCAAATCGCTGCTTAAACCCTGGCGGACATTGTCGCCGTCAAGATACATCGCCTGGCAGCCGCGCTCGAAAAGCTCCTTGACTAAAAGCTTGGCAAGTGTGGATTTACCGGAAGCGGAAAGCCCGGTTAGCCAGATAACGCCCGCCTTATGGCCGTTATGCTTTTCCCAAATAGAGAGTGGGATATTACCCTCCTCCCAGCTGAGATTTTTAGCATGATGTGAGATGGCCAGCGGCATACTGCGTTTCAATTCCGAAACCGTATGAGGAATCTCTCGGATCATACCTGCCGCGGCGGTGTGATTAGAGAGCGGATCAATAAGTATAAAAGATCCGGTACCGTGATTTGCGTTATAAGCATCAAAAAAAAGCGGTTTTGCAGTCTTAATCTCAACCCTGCCGATCTCATTGAGTGCGAGGTCTGTAGTTTTTTGGCGGTGCAAGGTATCGATGTTTATTTTATAGTGAATTTTTTTTATATAAACCTTTACTGTCTGGGTTGTATGTTTTAACAGATAGTGTTTGGACTGCGAGAGCGGAATTTCTGCCATCCAGCACAGCATGGCATCAAAAAAATCATTGATATGGGGCAGATTGTTTTTACGAACTATCATATCACCGCGGCTTACATCAATATTACCCTTAAGTGTAAGCACGACCGCCTGCCCGGCATAGGCTTCTTTAACTTTTTTATCGTATGACACAATTGATTTTATAACGGATGTCTTACCCGAAGGCAAAATTAATACCTCTTCTTCAGGGCTGATCGTACCGGAGATAATAGTACCGGCATAACCTCTGAAATCCTGATGAGGTCTTAGTACATATTGCACCGGAAACCGGAAATCGATTAAATTTTTATCGGCGGTTATATGTACATCTTCCAGTATGTGTAAGAGGGGTTTGCCGTCATACCATTTCATATTGGAGCTCAAGCTCACTACGTTATCTCCCTTTAAAGCCGATATGGGGATAAAGGTAATGTCGTGGATATCGAGTTTTTCTGAGAAAGTCAGATATTCATCCGTAATCTTTTCAAAAACATGCTGCGAGTAATTCACCAGATCCATTTTGTTTACCGCAACAATTAAATGCGGAATCTGTAACAGGGAGATCAAAAAACCGTGGCGTTTGGATTGGGTGAGGATTCCGTTGCGTGCGTCGATTAAGATAATGGCCAACTGGGAATTGGATGCGCCGGTGACCATATTGCGTGTGTACTGCTCATGCCCCGGTGAATCGGCAATTATAAATTTACGTTTTGGAGTAGAAAAGTAGTGGTAGGCCACATCAATTGTTATTTTTTGTTCCCGTTCTGCTGATAATCCGTCTAGCAGCAGGGAAAGATCCACTTCTTTTTTACCTGTGCGTTTGGAAGTTCTTTTAACAGCTTCATACTGATCTTCAAAAATGCAGTTTGTTTCATATAAAAGCCTGCCGATCAATGTGGATTTACCGTCATCCACACTGCCCGATGTCACAAAGCGAAGTAGACTCTTTTCCATTTAGAAGTATCCCTCTTTTTTTTTCTGTTCCATAGCCGAATCGCTTGTCAGATCTATCAGTCTGTTTTCTCTTTCTGATTTTTTGGCCTGCTTTACTTCTTGTATAATATCATCGATGGTTTTGGCTTCTGAAGCAACAGCCCCGGTACAGGGTATGCAGCCCAGTGTGCGGAAGCGGCACATGATAGTTTCAACCTGGCTGTTTTTCATATCAAATTTGTTTTCGGGATCAACGATTTCAGCGGAGTAGAAGGGGATGATGACATTATCGAGGATTATTACTTTGCGCTTCTGTGAAAAATAGAGAGGCACCACGGGTATCTGCTCCATTTTTATATATTCCCAGATATCCACCTCCGTCCAATTACTCAGAGGGAAAACCCGCATTGTTTCTCCCCGATCAATTATTGTATTGTATAGCTGCCAGAGTTCGGGCCGTTGATTCCTGGGATCCCACTGGCCGTGTGCATCTCTAACGGAAAAAATACGTTCTTTGGCACGGGATTTTTCTTCTTCACGCCGGGCGCCGCCGAAAGCGGCATCGAATCCGTGTTTTTTTAGAGCATTTAACAGACCCATGGTTTTTAAATAGTAGCAGCATTTATCATTACCTAAAGAGGAAGGATGTGCTTTTTGTTGAATCCACTCTTCATTGCGTTCCACAATAAGGGTAGCGCCGATTTCTTTCACATATTTATCACGGAACTCATACATCTCGGGAAATTTATAACCCGTGTCGATATGCATGAGCGGGAAAGGGAGTTTGCCGGGATAAAAGGCCTTCTGTGCCAAACGAAGCATTACCGAAGAATCTTTTCCCACAGAGTATAGCATGACCGGTTTTTTAAATTCGGCAGCCACTTCGCGCATAATGAAAATAGTTTCCGCTTCCAGCTGTTTCAAATGTGACTGCTTATAGTGATCCATATAAAGAATGTCCTTTTAGTATTTTTAGCGTTTGTATTAATAGTATACTTTTTGAACGATATAATGTTCAAGATAAAAACAATGTAACACAGTTTATAGGCAAGATCAATGGAGTTTTCGATTTCACAAAACAGATTTTTAGCACTTTCATAGAAAAATGATATATACAATAAGCACTGTTTTTATCCGGATTAAGTGCTGTATCTACCTTGACATTAATAAAATATGTGCTATATTGTTCGATAGATGAACAATTGTCATCGACATACTTAAGCAAAGATAAGAGAGCATGTTTCGGCTGCATCTTACATGGTTTAAGGTTATTTATCTCTTTCTGTGTTATGGTATATCTGCTGATTGCCCTATACCGAAATAGCCAATTGAATATAAAAAAATCTCACCTTTTTTTAAACAGGTACTCTATGGAAGCTCAGGAAAAAGAATTAGAATTATTACAAACTATCCATAAAAACTCTCAGGTAAGACAGCGTGATCTGGCTCGCATTATCGGAGTGTCGCTGGGAATGACCAATGCTATCATTAAACGTCTGGCAAAAAAAGGATGGTTGAAAATTAAAAAAATAAATAATCGTAAAATTATGTATGCGGTATCCACCGACGGTGTGGATGCGATTATGCGCCGCAGTTATCGCTATATCAAGCGTACTATAAAGAACGTGGTATATTATAAAGAGGCAATATACGGATTAATCGAGGAGATAAAGCAGCGCGGCTACCAGGGTATTATTCTTGTCGGTAAAAGTGACCTGGATTTTATTATAGAACACTGCTGCCATAAATTTAAAATGACTTATGTAAAAAATGCGGATGATTATAAAGGTGATATTTTTTATCTCTATGCGGAGAGCTATATCCCGGATAAAGAGACGGAAAAAACATTGAAGAACGCGGAATTTTTGCAAAAGATTTTTTTGCAGGGTGTTATGTAAAACTGTTCCTTTTAAATAGAAACTAAGATATCGGAGTTAATAATGGCAAAAAAAATCACGGTAATAGGCACGGGCTATGTGGGACTGATATCTGCCGTGGGACTGGCGGATTTCGGACATACCGTAATAGGAGTTGATATTGCCCAAACAGTAGTTGATAAACTTAACAACGGCCAACCCCATATTTTTGAAACCGGGTTAAGAGATTATTTGCAGAAGAACCTAAACTCAGGCAGATTGAAGTTCAGTACAGGTATTGCAGATGCGGTTCAAGCTTCGGAAGTAGTGTTTATCTCGGTAGGCACTCCCCCAAACCAGGACGGAAGCGCCGATCTAAGCCAATTGATGCGCGTCGTAGAGGAAATTAAGCAGAATATCAGCGGATATAAGGTAGTAGTGATAAAATCGACCGTACCCGTAGGTACAAACAGAACGGTTTTTAAGCTGTTTAAAACAAACGGCTGTGACGTTGACGTTGTATCCAATCCCGAGTTCTTGCGTGAGGGTAAAGCGATCCAGGATTTTTTTCATCCGGATAGAATCATTTTGGGTGTCGAATCCGAGCGGGCAAGAGCTGTTATGGAGGATATTTACCGGTCTCTCTATTTGATCCAGACACCGTGTGTATGGTGTAATCTGGAAACCGCAGAGCTTATAAAATATTGCAGTAATGCCTTTTTGGCAAATAAAATCACCTTTATCAATCAGATGGCAAACCTGGCCGATGCCGTGGGCGCTGACATACATGATATTGCCAAGGCCATGGGAATGGACGGCAGAATCAGTTCTAAATTTTTACATCCTGGTCCGGGTTTCGGCGGAAGCTGTTTTCCCAAGGATATAAAGGCGCTTGTTACCATGGGAGAGAAGCACGATGTAGATATGAGTCTGGTGAGAGAGGTTATTCATGCGAATGAGGCGCAAAAGCAGTTGATGATTAAGAAATTAGCACTGATGCTCGGAGAGCTTAAAGACAAAACTATCGCAGTTTTAGGATTAGCGTTTAAGGCGGAGACCGATGATGTGCGGGAATCACCGGCCATTACAATTGTAACCGGACTGCTTAAGGAGGGCTGCCGCATTAGTGCTCATGATCCCGTTGCGATGCAGAACTTTAGCCGCTTGTTTCCTGACCTCAAATTTTGCCGTGATGAGTATGAGGCTTTACAAAAAGCCGACGCGCTTATAATCTGTACGGAGTGGAATGAATACCGCAATCTGGATCTGGAAAAAGCAAAATTAACTATGAAAGGAAATATTATTCTGGACACGCGTAATTTACTCAACAGGGAACGGGCAAGGGAGCTTGGTTTCACATACAAAGGTATGGGGAGATAGTAGCATAAATTATGTATTTGCCGTTTACGCGAAGCGACTTTAAAAACTTTACCGCCACTGTTTTAATTGCTCTTACTGTTCTTATTGCTCTTTTCCATTTTCCGCTTGTTTATGTAGGAGATGACAGTATAGGCCTGTTTGATTTTTATGTAATTTTTCTTTTTTTATGCATCATCATCCGCGGTATCTATAAGCACAGGTTTACATTGGGCAACTGGAAAGCGCTGTTTGTCGCCATTTTCGCAGGTATCTGCTACTACTTATTGCGGTTGGACTATTACTCACTAACTCCTTATAAGGTTTTATTAATTGTCAAATACCTGGAACATTTCTTTTTGTTTTTTGTTCTGATTTATTTTTTGGAGAATGAAAAAATAAATTATCCCATGCTTTTGAAACTTATTAAAATAATTATTTTTGTGTTCGCATTTTTCCAGCTTAACGACTGCCTTAGTAAAGGTATTTTTAAATATAGATTGAGCTTGCCGTTTACTTTGGAAGCCAGCCCCAATCCCGCAGGATTTTTACTAGGAGTAATAATTATTTTTTATATTGAATATGTATTAAAGAAAAAACCCAGTCTTATTGATATTGGCACTTTTGCTATAATTTGTATTAATTTTTTATTGACGCTTTCGAGGACAAATTTTCTTGCTCTGCTTCTGGCTTATGCGCTTTTTTATTTTTTTAAAGGATTCAGCACTCCCAAACGCCTTATCATAATGATTGTGATAATTACACTATCGTTAATAGTCTTTTATACGATAATATTTCTTATTATTAATTCGATTGAGTCCCCTATTGTAAAACGCTATGCATTTATGCTCGCCGATCCTTCTACGATATTTTCCGATCCGTCTTTTTATGCGCGCTTTGGGCACCTTTGGCCCACGGCTCTCGATGCCTGGCAGGAGAATTTATTTACCTTCTTTTTCGGTCAGGGGCTAGGGCATTTTTTTGTGGTTGACGGCTCTTATCCCCGCCTGTTGGGGAATCAGGGTCTGGTCGGTATGGTTCTGTTTATATATATCTGGTTTACTTTTTTCTTAAGGCGATATAGATTCACTGCTATATGGTTACTTATTGTATTTATTGCGATAAATGCATTCACCGCAGATACACTCGTAGTAAGTTACAGATCTATTCAAGGTTATATTGTATTTATTATGATGATTATTTTCTTTCATCGCTTTAAGCATAAGAGTGAACAGTCAACTGACACTATGACAATCGTAGAGGAATTATGAAAATATTAGTAACAGGTACAGCCGGATTTATCGGTTTTCACTTAAAGTTAGCCCTGCTTGAGCGGGGTCATAGTGTGGTGGGCCTGGATAATATCAATACTTATTATGACCAGGAACTCAAAGCAGGGCGCTTAAAACATAGCGGAATTCAGGCTAAGCAGCTTTCATATAATAAACCGTATAAATCAGAAAAATATGAAAATTATATATTCTATAAATTAGACCTCACCGATCGTGAAGCTGTAGAGGATTTTTTTAAGAAAAATAATTTCAACGCGGTATGTCATTTAGCTGCCCAGGCCGGAGTTCGCTATTCCCTTGAAAACCCGTATGCTTATATCGAAAGTAATATCGTAGCTTTTCATAATCTAATGGAATGCATACACAAGCATGATATTCGGAACTTTTGTTTTGCCAGTACTTCAAGTGTGTACGGTCTAAATACCAAGATGCCTTTTTCAGAAAAGGACAATGCAGATCATCCTGCGAGCCTTTACGCGGCAACAAAAAAGGGCAATGAGCTCATTGCCCATGTGTATAGCTCTTTGTATGGAATTCGTACTACTGGTTTACGTTTTTTCACTGTGTATGGACCATGGGGCAGACCGGATATGGCGCTTTTTAAATTCGTAAGAAACATTTTAGCGGATAAACCCATAGAAGTGTATAATAACGGCAATATGAAACGGGACTTCACGTATGTTGATGATATAGTAGAAGGTGTGTGTCGTGTTATTGAACAGCCTGCTTCTGTTGATCCAAAGTGGAATAGTGAAAAACCCGCAGCAGATTCATCTTCTGCACCCTATCGTATTTATAATATTGGGAATGGCAAACCTGTAGAGCTCATGGATTTTATTCATCTCATCGAGAGATTGTTGGGTAAAAAGGTAAAACTGGAAATGCTTCCCATGCAGCCGGGGGATGTGTATGAGACCTGTGCGGATACGACGGCTCTAAAAAAAGATTTTGGATATAAACCTGTTGTAGATATTGCGTCCGGTGTGGAAAAATTTATTGATTGGTATAGAGGTTATTATAAAAGGTAGTGTTTAAAGTTTTATAAAGATTTAAGAAAATCACACAGAGTTCACAAACAGACTGTGCGAAGACTTTTTTTGACAGGATTTACAGGATCAAAAAAGTGGTTTTTATTAAAAAATTATAAAAATCTTGTTAATCCTGTCTACTCTTTGACTTCACACACTCTGAAAGGACACAGAAGTAAATAAGTGAATGGTTTTATTAATTCAATTTTTCGTGTACTTTGCGTGCTTTGTGTGAACTTTTTTAACTTTTGAAATTATGTTCGAAAGCAAAAGGATAATGTATGAAAGATACTGTAGTTGTTATCGGCCTTGGTTATGTGGGTATACCTCTGGCGGTTGAATTTGGTAAGAAACGCGAAACAATCGGTTTTGATATTAACAGGGAACGTGTTGAGGAATTAAAGAGAGGTTTCGATAGAACCAAGGAGGTTGATGTACAAGAATTAAAAAACGCCCGCTATTTAACATTGACTTCCGATATTGAAGAGATTAAAGAAGGAAAGTATTATATTGTAGCCGTACCCACTCCAATCGATAAACACAAACAGCCTGATCTGGTTCCGCTTATTAATGCCACAAAAACAGTAGCCAAGGTATTAAAACCAAAGAATATTGTGATTTACGAATCAACGGTATATCCCGGCTGTACCGAAGAAGAATGTGTGCCTGTTTTAGAACAGATAAGCGGCTTAAAGTATAATAAAGATTTTTTTTGCGGGTACAGTCCTGAGCGGATAAATCCCGGAGATAAAAAGCACCGTCTGACTACTATTATAAAAGTAACAAGCGGAAGCACGCCTGGAGCGGCAATAAAAGTAGACAATCTCTATAAACAGATTATAACCGCGGGTACTCACCCGGTTTCGAGTATAAAAGTAGCTGAGGCGGCCAAAGTTATTGAGAACGCCCAAAGGGATATCAATATTGCCTTTGTTAATGAGCTCGCCCTCATCTTTCATAAAATGGGCATAGATACCGGTGAGGTATTGGAAGCAGCCGCTACAAAATGGAACTTTCTGCCGTTTAGGCCCGGTTTGGTAGGCGGTCACTGTATAGGAGTTGATCCGTATTACCTTACTCATAAAGCAGAAACTTTAGGCTATCATCCGCAGATTATATTGGCCGGAAGAAGACTTAATGATAATATGGGCACGTATGTGGCCAATCAAGTAATTAAATTGATGATAAAAAAGGGCCATAAAATTGAGGGTTCCAGAGTACTTGTTTTAGGTATTACCTTTAAAGAAAACTGCCCTGATGTACGTAATACACGGATAGTGGATATTATTTACGAACTTAAAGATTTTGGTTGCATTGTTGATGTGTACGATCCCTGGGCGGATAAAGCGGAAGTGAAAAAAGAATACGGGCTTGATATAGCAGAACAAATTTCTCAAGAGGGATTACACTTGTATGATTCCATTATAGTCGCCGTGAGTCATGATGTGTTTAAAGAGATTAATTTTGATAATGTGCGGAGAGACAAGACTGTACTCTATGATATTAAAGGCATATTAAGCAAAACTTGTGCCGATGCACGGCTCTAACTTGCAAAGGAGAATAAAATGCAATTTATTGATTTAAATGCTCAACAGGAACAAATTAAGAGCAAGCTGCTAGATAATATTTCTGCAGTACTTGCTCACGGTAAATATATAAATGGACCGGAAGTAAAGCAGCTGGAAGAGACGTTGGCAACTTTTGTGGGCACAAAGTACGCGGTCGGATGCGCCAGCGGTACGGACGCACTACTGATGGCACTCATGGCTTATGGAGTTACCGCAGGCGACGCGGTGTTCACCAGCCCTTTTACCTTCATAGCAACAGCAGAAGTGATTTCTCTGTTAGGTGCAACTCCGGTTTTTGTGGACATTCATAATGACACCTTTAATATCAATGCGCAAAAGCTTGAACAGGCCATAGATCAAGTAAAACAGCAGGGCAGGTTAAAGCCAAAAGGAATTATTCCCGTTGATCTTTTCGGACAGCCTGCAGACTACGATGAAATAAATCTGATAGCACAAAAAAATAATCTGTTTGTGCTTGAAGATGCGGCCCAGAGCTTCGGCGCTCTGTATAAAGATAAACGCAGTTGTTCGCTCGGACATGCAGCTGCTACAAGTTTTTTCCCCGCAAAACCTTTAGGTTGTTATGGGGACGGCGGCATGATTTTCACGGATGATGAGGAGTTATATCATAGCTTAATTTCTATTCGCACACACGGCAAAGGCCAGCACAAATATGATAATGCGCGAATTGGCCTTAACGGCCGGCTGGATACTCTGCAGGCTGCCATTTTATTGGTCAAGTTCACATTGTTTGAAAGTGAACTTGAAAAAAGACAGGTTGTATGCAAACGCTATACCGAAGCACTGGAAAGTATTTGCCGGGTTCCCTATGTAAAAGCACATAATGTATCGGCATGGGCACAGTATTCCATTGTGCATGAAAAACGTGATAGAATTACCGAGTATTTAAAGACAAAAAATATTCCCACTGCTATTTATTATCCGAAACCTCTGCATCTCCAACAGGCGTTTACCTATTTAGCCTATCAAGAAGGAGATTTTCCTGTGAGTGAACAAATATCCAGGCAGATAATAAGTCTGCCTATGCATCCTTATCTTGAGCAAAGAGTGCAGGATGAAGTTGTAAATGCAGTTCGTGAGGTATTGCAATAGAAACTAAAGAATAATTTTAATAAGGGAATAATTGTGAGCCAAAAAAAATACATAGCGGTTGTGGGCGCTGGTTATTGGGGAAAAAATCTTATTCGTAATTACCATGAGTTGGGAGTACTGCATACGATTTGTGATACGGTAGAATCTACACTGAAAGATTTTTCAAAAACATATCCTGATACGAGTATATGTGATAACTACGAACAACTGCTTGCCAATCACCAGATTAAAGGCGTCGTAATTTCGGTACCGGCTGCACTTCATTATACGTTTACAAAACATGCACTATTGGCAGGAAAACATGTTTTCGTTGAAAAACCTCTATCACTCGAATTAGAGCAGGCTGAGGATCTTGTACAGCTTGCGGGAGAAAAACGATGTATCCTTATGATAGGCCACCTCATGCAGTATCATACCGCGTTTCAAAAGTTAAAACAGCTGGTACACAGCGGAGAGTTGGGATCGATCTATTATATTTATTCCAACCGACTTAGTCTGGGTAAGATCCGCCGAGAAGAGAATACGCTTTGGAGTTTCGCGCCGCATGATATTTCCATGATCCTTTCTTTATGTAATGAGCAGCCGCATAAGGTAAGTGCTACCGGAGGGAATTATTTGCAAAAGCAGATTGCGGATGTGACGGTTACTCATCTGGAATTCCCCAGCGGTATAAAGGCTCATATATTTGTTTCCTGGCTTCATCCATTTAAAGAACAAAAGCTTGTAGTAGTGGGAAAAGAACAGATGGCTGTTTTTAGCGATACAGAAAGTTGGGATAAAAAATTAATGCTTTATTCACACTCTATAAATTGGAACAATGGTATTCCTACACCACTTAAAGCTGAACCAAAACTTGTTGAGTTGCAACAGTCGGAACCATTAAGAAGTGAATGCCGGCATTTTCTGGATTGTATAGTTCAAAATAAGCAGCCAATTACTGATGGAGAAGAAGGCCTGCGTGTTTTAAAGGTGCTGGCACAGGCTCAAGAATGTATAGAATAAGGAGGTAGTATGGCTGACTTTTTTGTCCATGAAAGTACGATTGTTGATGATAAAGTGGTAATAGGTAGTGGTACCAAGATTTGTCATTTTTGCCATATATTGAGTAATACTACAATTGGAGAAAACTGTATTATTGGGCAGAATGTTATGATCGGTCCTGCTGTGCGTGTGGGAAACGGATGCAAAATACAAAATAATGTATCAATTTATAAGGGTGTCAAGTTAGAGGATGAGGTGTTCTGCGCACCTTCCATGGTGTTCACAAATGTTATAAACCCGCGGGCATTTATCGAACGCAAAACCGAGTATAAGCCGACTCTGGTTAAACGGGGAGCAACACTTGGTGCAAACAGTACTATCGTATGTGGTAATACTATCGGTCGTTTTGCGCTGGTAGCCGCAGGAGCTGTGGTAACCAAAGATGTACAGGATTATGC
>CAZEPL010000089.1:0-6622 GCA_964514135.1 uncultured Spirochaetaceae bacterium
TGGGCAATCATATTAAAACAGGAAAATAATATTACAGAGCTTCTTGCAAAAATAACATTTTTGCAAGAAGCTCCTAAAATGGAAATTGCTAACTCATTATGGTATAAAGAATAAACATTTTACTAACTTAATATATTTTGAGTTTTGCAATTTCCTCTACAATTCTACTTTAAGCACATTTCTAAACAGGTTTTCGACTGAATGAGCAATGATATCAGCGCTCAGGGGCGAATACCCTCCCGATAAGAGTAGGAGGATGGGGATCTCCAGCTCCAATGCGGATTTAAATACGATCTCATCCCGTCTCATTATACCAGCCTCGGAAATCTTCATGGCCCCTAAGGGATCGTCTTCATATATATCAGTACCCGCATTATAAATAACAAGATCGGGCCGGGATGTTTCAAGCGCTTTTGGCAGTGCCTCTTTTAACAGTGCCAGATATGCTTGGTCACCGATTCCGCTTGGCACAGGGTAAGCGAAATCAATAAACTTTCCGGCCTCTGTATCTCCCGGAAAAATATCCTTATTATATACATCAAAAATAAAAATTCCCGGACGATCCTTAAAGAAGGCTTCGTGTCCGTTACCCTGATGAGCATCCAGATCAACAATCAATATCCGTGCACCAGGATCTTCTGCTAAAAAGAGGGTTACAGCGATTGGAATATCCGCATAAAAACAGAATCCGCTCCCTCTGTCGGCTTTGGCATGGTGATACCCGCCGGAAAGGTTAATAGCCCAACCATACTGCCGGGCCAGACTCACACCCAGAACTGTACCCCCGGTTGCATATTTCATAGGCAAAAGAATCTTTTCCTGCAGAAGAGCAGCAGGCAGCGCGGCCAGCATGCCTAATTCCGCAATTCCCGCAATAACTTGCGAACTGCCCAAGGAATCCAGATACTGCTTGCTGTGTACTTTTAAAAGCTCTTCTTCAGTTACCGGAGACGGATGTATAAAACGCTCCTGCGCTATGCCAAGCTCGTCTTTTAAATATGCGTATACCTTACCGTACTTAGCGGTATCAAACGGATGGAGATTTTCCAAACCATAGAGTGAAATATCATAATGAGGTGAAAAAATAATTGGCAGTTGAGATAAAGTCATAGCGCCCCTGTCCTCCTTTATGTGATTTGAATCTTTTACACAAGAAAAAAATAGAAATACCATACATATACAAAGCAGACTTATAATATTCTTATGCCGCAATCTCACCTACCCCCTTTAAAATCATACTCGGCTTATAGGGTGAGGTTTTAACATCCTCTAAAGAGGTTACACCGGTTAACACAAGAACCGTATCTATCTCACTCTCTATTCCAGCGATAATATCCGTATCCATTCTATCCCCGATTATCACCGTATCATCCGTATTACTGTTCAAGCGCTTTAAGGCGTGCCGCATCATGAGCGGATTAGGTTTACCTACAAAATACGCCTTACGCCTGGTAGCCAGCTCAATGGGAGAGATCAGCGCTCCCGTGGCCGGAGTAATCCCCTGTTCGATGGGTCCCGTAACATCCGGATTGGTACCGATTAAAGATGCCCCCTTTAACACCAGATTTACGGCTTTTACCACGGTTTCCATATTATAAGTCTTCGATTCACCAACAACCACATAATCGGGATTCACATCATTCATGCTGAATCCGGCATCGTAAAGGGCGTTGATAAGACCGGCGTCACCGATTACATAGGCCGTACCACTCGGCTTTTGACTCTTTAAAAACATAGCGGTGGCCAAAGCACTCGTATAAAAATTGCTCTCCGGAACCTTTATCCCCATACGGGAAAGTTTCTGCTGCAGTTCACGGGGAGACTTCTGGCTGCTATTGGTTAGAAACAGAAACTGTTTGTGCTCCTTTTTTAAAAATGCAACAAACCTTTTTGCCCCGGGCAGAATTCGATTTCCATGATATATAACACCATCCATATCACAAATAAAGGCCTTTTTTTGCCTCAATGTACGCAGATTCACTTGCTTCCTCCTTAGTTTCCGCTCATTCCATGTGCATTATGGAATATACACAGTATCAAGTCAATTATGCCGGTCACAAATTAAGAAGAGCATTCTTGACAATTTTCCCATACAGGCTTATAACTTCATTATAGCTGTATCTTAATACACTATAATAAAATAGATAAAGGTATATACTATGGCGTTTCCTAAAAAACTTGTTTCATTTGTGATAAAATTTGTATTAATCAGTATAATTATTTTCGCGGTAATAGCAGGTGGGCTTTTTGTCTACTACCTGGTTACTATGGAAAATGCGGAAGAATACGTGCCGGACGACTTTGCCTTATATCTTAAGGTGGATTCCATTAGGGAAATCTACGATAATGTGCTGGATCTCAAAGCTGCCGATGTTATTTTTTCCTCCCCGGAGCTGCGTTTTATTTACAGTGCGTTTTTAGAGTTTAAATCAAATGAGTTCTTTAAAACCGAGCTTTTCAGACAGCTGCTGGACCGCAGCGCTCATTTTCTTATTACCAAAGACTTTTCCCCGGTAATCATTTTTGATCCCGGACTGCTCTCCCTGGGCACACGGGCTTTCCCTCTTTTGGAAATATTCTATAATATCGGTGACCTAAAGCTTAAAAAAATTGAAAAAAATGCAATCACAATCTATGAATATAAACCGGCGTCTAATCAAGTATTCTATTTCGCTCTGAACAGTAATCTTATCTTTTTATCTACCAAACAGGAGCACATTGAAAAACTATATGAAATTAAGCAAAGCCAAAAGAACGTTAAAAACAACAAGGAATTAAGCGCTTTGAGTAAAAAAATCAGCCAAAAGGGATTCATAGAACTATATATAAGCACCAATGATTTAATTCAAAACACGCTAAAAGGCATACCGGAATTAAATTTTATACTGAGACGTATCGACCTAAACAGTTACAGTATCCTCTCTTTCTTTGTTTCCAACGATGAGCTGCATTTAAACACGTATACCAATATCGAAGTACCGGATGACACATTGAAAGATCTTTTAAGCTATAATCCGTCGGTATTGGGTATAATAAAATACCTGCCACATAACACAAACATATTCTCTTCGATTAAATTTAAAACCTTCAAGCACATGTATGAAACCGCGATTTACATGAAAGGAAACCAGATAGAAGACACCTTTAAAACGGTCGACGAGGCCTGTCAATTTCTGCTTGGAGCTTCGGTGCAAGAACTGTTTTTCGACTGGACCGGATCCGAGGCCGGTGCAATAACGGTGGGCAAATCTCTGGATCCCATTATTTACCTAAAGATTAAAGACAAATCAAAATATGAATACGCCTTTAAGAAAATCAATGAATCGTTGGTTCTGGATACCGACACCACCTTAGTTCTAGATAAGGTGAGGGTCAACCAGATCGCCTTTCCGGGTTTTATTAAAATGATAGTAGACGCCTTTGTAAAGGGAATCGAAACACCATATTATCTTGTTATTGACGACTACATTTTTTTCTCTATGAATCCCGAGCATCTGGCAAAACTACAAAACAGCCACCGTCAGGGTAAGCACCTGATAAATGACGAGAAATACAAAAACGTGACTAAAAACGTTCCCCAAAACGCTAATGTGTTTATGTACTATGATTTTGGCACCTCTATGCCGAAATTCCTCGGCTATAATACCCTCTTAACCAAACTGCTCGGACTGTATGAAAAGGGAGTTTTTTCGGTCCGCTTCACGGATAAGGAAATAAAAATAAACATCGCTGCCGCCGGCATTGCCGGACACAAAACCAGACCCTTCCCCGAGTTCCCCAAACAGCTGGAGTACGCTCCTGTTTCGGATATTATCTGTAAAAACATAAAGGGATCCGCAACGGTCGAACTCATTTATGTGGACGAAAAAAATAACCTTGTAATTGAAGAGCTGCTCACGGAATCTAAAATTAAAGGTGAGGTGGAGGGCATGTCCACTCCCCTGGTTTGCACAGACATACTCTCGGGCAGTAACGATATTTTTGTGTTTTCCAAATCCGGAACAGTATACAAGTTTACGCCAGAAGCCGATCCCATTGCCCCTTTTCCTATAGTTACCTCTTTTAAAAGTTCATTCAATCCGATCCAGACAGATAGAAGCCTGGTTTTCTATTCCCAAGGTGAAAAGGCATTGTATCTGTTCTCGGAGCAGGGCGATATGCAAAAATTCCCTGTTGAACTGGAGCATGATGTTTTAAGCCCGCCTGCATATCTGGACGGATTATTAGCATTTTATCCAAAAAGCTTTGAGAATGCAGTCTGGCTTACGGATATTCAGGGAAATGTGAAAAGCGGCTGGCCCAAGGACGGCGCCGGGATTTCTTATTGTTCACCTGTTCTTTTTAAAGATCAAAACCACAGAGTTTTGATTGCCTTCCTTACTCAGGCAGGACAGCTTAACGTGTGGAACTTAAGCGGTCAAAGCCTGAATGGTTATCCTTTTGAATTCGACGGAGTGTATTATGCAGATCCCGTACCCATAGCACTTGGCGGAGGAGTTAATCCGGGTCTCGTCATTTTAAGCGAAGAGGGTGTGGTCAGCATTATTGATCTGCAAGGTAAGGTTGTGAAGGCAAAAAAACTTGACGGTGGCGGAGATAAAAATTACAAGCTGGTGGTATTTGATTTTGACAAAGACGGCGAGGACGAAATATTTATCTATGGCGCCAGGAATACGATTATAGGCTTGGATAACAAGCTTAACAATCTGCCCGGATTTCCCATACCTGGAAGCCTCTGCCCCGGTTTTTCAGATATTAATTATGACGGCAAGTACGAACTTATAGTAGGGAGTTTTGATAAAAATCTCTATGTGTATACACTTGATAAATAAGAAGAAAAAGCTACTACCAGAGGTGTTGGCTTTTTTGGAAATGATTTTAACTAAGGGAGTCAAGCTATGAATAAACAGATTTTTTTATTTGCAATTTTGATTATGGTGCTTTTTAATTGTGCAACAGATAAACATGTACGTACAATCGGGGATGACGACGATGCTAATATTGAAATAATCCAGGTGAAACTTTTGGATTACCAGAGCAGCAAGAATATAGGTCTTTTAATTGAAGCAGAGAATGATTTAAAAGAAATTGAAAAACGCGGCAAGTATAACAAGCAGTACAGAGCCAAAGTGTCCGGGCTTTTTGGTATGGTTTATTTTTATAAAAATGATAAGCATAATGTAAAGAAATATATCGAAGAGATCGAGTACAGCAATAAAGGAGAAGAGTATTACTTCATTCTGCAGGCATTACTGGAAACAAATCCCGACGCCCAAATAATGATTTTAAACCAGGGCGAAAGAGAGGCCGACACCAACCTGCTTATTAAACTAGAGCTGGCTGAAATTTATTTTGCGCAAGCTGATTACAGAAGCGCCGCCGCGCTCTATGACCAAGCCTTAAAAGGCCTGCCTGCCGCATTTAAGCAGCATTATAAACAGAACAGGGACCTGGCCTATCACTACATGAAAAATCCTATAGATAAAATGAGCGCCCAGGATATCCTCAGAGAGGACACGTTAACCGTAAGTCATGTAATGAGCTTTATGCTTGCGGAAACGATTTTCTTTGATAACCTGGCAGCTAAAAAAGACATGAATCCCAATGATCTCATAAAAAAACTTAAAGATGCGGGGTATGTGTATAATAAAAAGCTTTCGGATAAAGATATCTGTTCGCGCAAGGACCTGGCCTATCTGCTGCTGCAGATTCTTGCTTTTATAAAAAACGACAACTCACTTTTAACCAAATACAGTGGAAAATATCTGGGTACCGGACGCAAAAGCCCGATTCCCGATATCAAGGCGGCCGATTACTATTTCGATGCGGCCCTCATCTTAGTGGAAAGAGAGATTATGAACCTGCCCGACGGTACGAACTTTTTTCCGCATAAAACAGTAAGCGGAATAGAGCTTTCCAATATGGTTAAAAAGATGAAGGCTCAGTAAACTAAGATATGGTAACGGCCTGCTAAAGGTCTTTCTATACTATTCTGCTCCCGGTCTTGCACCCGCTTCGTAAAGCAGCTTCCAGATTTTAAAGGAAGGCGCCAGATCGAGCGGTGAAAACTCTTTTTTAAGCCAGATGTATCTATTATCAAAATCAACGGTTATAATATTTATATTCGCCCCATGAGCTATCAATAGCTCCGCAATCTCATAATGATCATAATACACGGCAAGGTGCAGCGGCGAGATATTGTCTTTATCCAGACTGTTCACATCCGCACCGTGTGTAAGAAAAAACTTCACGCTTTCAGTGTAGCCCGCTTTACTGACCAGATGGAGCAGTGTCAGTTCATCATGATATACCCTGCAGTTAATAACCTTCTTAATATCTGC
Source organism: uncultured Spirochaetaceae bacterium (assembly GCA_964514135.1). Lineage (GTDB taxonomy): Bacteria > Spirochaetota > Spirochaetia > SZUA-6 > RPPD01 > JAFGGG01. The sequence goes on from CAZEPL010000089.1 coordinate 6,342, forward strand.
TCCCGTTTTTATAAGCAAAACGGCCGCATCCGGATGTCCGTTTTCCAAAGTACAAAACAATGGTGTTCTGCCGTCATCATCCGCGACATCAACATTGGCACCTTTTTCAATAAGGTACGTGATAATGTGCATATTCCCGTTTTTGGCAGCCATATGCAGCGGTGTCATTCCCCAACCCGTTTTCGCGTTAATATTCGCGTCGTTTCCGCTAAGAAAGCGAACCGCTTCCAACCGCCCGACACCTGCGGCGAAATGCAGTGGTGTCTGACGATTTCTTCCCA
>CAZEPL010000089.1:6722-8711 GCA_964514135.1 uncultured Spirochaetaceae bacterium
TTTATGCTTTAAAAGCAACTCAACAAGATCAGGCTGCTCGTTCTGTACGGCCTGGTGCAGCAATGACCATCCGTACTCATCGCAGGAATCGACAAGCGCGCCCTTTTCCAGTAAAACACGGATAATATCTTTATGGCCAGTAATGGCAGCCAGAAAAACGGGTGAGCTATCCAATCTCTTCTCCTCATCCTGTACTATCGCGCCATATTCAAGTAGCAGCTTAACCAGATCTCCTTTACCCAGATAAGCAGCCCAGGCAAGCGGAGTAATCCGGCCCTGATTTATTTCAAACCCCCCATCCGCAAGTTTTTGAATTTCTGCTGTGTCATGATCATATATGGCGCGGTACATCTCCTTTAACTTGGCACTCAAAGCTGTTTCATATAAAAGTAACATTAGCGCCGCCTCGGCATTTCCGTTTTTAAGCGCGATATCGGTGGCCGAATGGCCGTTCAGATAAAGTTCATCCGGATTTGCACCGTGATCAAGAAGCAGGCGGATAACATCCGTATTACCCACAACCGCAGCCGTATCAAGCGGAAAACGGGAGTAACTCCCGTTTATTAACAAAAGCTCTATCATTTTAAAATTTTCACTATAAATGGCGAGTTCAAGGGCATCTACTCCGTACTTAATATTTTTTTCTGTATCACAATCAATCAGCAGCTTTACCATCTTTTCGTCGCCCACATATACCGCATAATCAAAGATGGTTATGTAATCCGGTATCCATATATAGGGATGCTTAAACACCACCGGCTCATTGAGTTCCTGCCCCTTTATAGACAACCTTTTCAGCATCTCATAATTATTTTCCGTTATGGCCTCAATTATTTTTCGAGTTTGTTCAAACCTTCCGCTTGTTTCTTTACAGATAAATGCAATCGCATTACTACCGCATTCTAAGGCATACTCTGCGATACTCATTTTACCGAAATAGGGTATGTCCAGCACCACACTTAAGTCCGCGTGATGATACAGCAGTAACATGAACATCTGAAAATTATCTTGTTCTATGGCCGCGTATAAAGGGTTTGTGGCCCAGGTGTCGCCGTTTAAAGGCGCCCCGTTTTTTATCAGGATTTCTGCATACTTGAAATCGTTGGTACGTATGGCGAGCAAAAGTTCACTCGTAATATCGGGAAATAAATTGCCCGAAAAGGTGAAAAACAAAAAAATACAAATAATCCGTTTTTTCATTATGCACTGCCCGCTCCGGTTAATCATATTCCAAATATTACTCTTCGCTTTCAAGACTCTTCCAATATTCTTGGGCTTCCCCTTTTGATATTATTTCCAGAGAATCCGCGATTTTATCGAAGACAAAAATATCATTTTTAGTAATATTTCCGCCTTTAAGACTCCTTATGTTCATAGAAAATTTCTTTTGACCTGCTTCCTCATAGGTGATCGAAAAAAGAACCTCACCATCCTCAAAGTATAATTCCTCTTTTTTCACTTTAATATCTCCATACCTTCCTATCCGACAATAAGACCCTACCCTTTTGATTCTGGTCTCTTCACCTTCAAATCCTATTCCCAATGTTGGTATGGTTATGAGTGTTCTATCATTAAACAACTCTAAATTCCCGCCATAAATTGTACCCACAGACGCTTCCCCTCCTTGGGCAGGATAGTAGATGGAGTAATATTGATTTTGGCCTCCTTTCCATACAAACCGTTCGCTAAAGACATCTTTATCAGTAATTATCTCATCCTCTGTTAAAAATCCTCCAAACACCTAACCCTCATGCTCTTTCCAGCGAACCTCACTCCATTTTCCCTCAACACCGCTTATCGTCACCACACCCCCATTTTCCCATAACAGCCTTACCACATCACCATACGGTATTGTATCGATAACTTTGGAACGTGGATTCGCAGCCACGCGCAGATTAAGACCCTCTTCTGCTTTTACCCAACGTGGCTTATCAAAATATACTTTAGTATTATCCGCACTATCATTTACTTCAGTTTTCTTTGTGTCGA
>CAZEPL010000089.1:8811-14218 GCA_964514135.1 uncultured Spirochaetaceae bacterium
GTGTCGACGAAAGACATCTTGGACGAAGATGTATTATCATCACAATTTATTATTATTGAAAACACAAGCAGAAAAATACATATAGTTGTTACTGGTTTAAACATATTACACTCTCCTTAAGTTTTGTTTTTATGTAGCAAATAATGATATCTAGCTACCTGCCGGCCCACCAGCCCCAGATCGCATCGAAGCCTTCCCATTCTCCCGGATCTTCATCCATATCCAATTTATAAGTCTCAAGAACATAGTCACCTTGAAAACGGAATAAATAAAACTCATGTATATCATCATATAAATCTACTGATAATTTTATTTGCCTTCCATGAATGGTAAATGTACCTTTTTCTATCTGCGGATCATCACAACCTGGTTCACGGCAGCCATGATAGAAGGTAAAATTTCCCTGTCGTGTAAATTCAATACTAAGCGCCAATCCGGAAAATGTCCTCGCTGCCCACTCATTCCCAAATAGCACATCCGTCTCAAAAATAAATGCTCCGTAAAGATATCCTTCTAAGTTCGCTTGAGTTTTAATTTTTACCTAATAATCGTTATACATGCCGATTTTTTGTTTCACTTCGGTCCAGTACACTATTTTTACGTATTCACCTTCAATTACCGTTGTTACAATTTCCGAGTCAAGAGAGGGTGATTTACGCACATTTACCGCTGTCCCGAGAATAACTCCTACTCCGCTATCCGCGGGATTAATAGAATAAGCTGAAATAACAGTAAAACACAAAAGTATGAGAAATAAAAGTATAATATAACGTGTTTGCATAAAACCTCCTTATGTTATTTATTCAGCTGATAATAACATTTCTTTTATATTTTCTCTTTCCGCATAATCTATAGGGAGCTTCCCCTGAACGTCTTTAATCTCACGGGAAGCTCCATGTTCCAATAAAAACTGTACTGCATCTATATTTTTATGATACACAACTTTATGCAGCGTGGTTTGTCCGGAAATATCCTGGTAATCAATATCACATCCCTTTTCCAAAAACAGTTCTGCCATTTTATACTTTTTCTTCGTCAATGCCCAATATAACGGCGTATATCCATTGCACTCTTCCGTATTAATCGGTGATCCTTTTTCGACTAAAACAGTAACCGAGATAGAATTATTGGCTTCAACTGCCGCGTACAATGGAGTTTTTCCGCCTATATCTCTTACGTGCACAGAATATCCGGCTTCTAATAACAATAAGAGTCCTCGATTACCCAAACTCCTTTCCCAGGGAGTTCTTACCGCGTAAAAAAGCGCTGTCTCGCCGCGATCATTTTTTTTATCTATTTCAGGATTATGCTGTAACAGCATGGATAATACACTTGCCTGCTGGTAAAGAGCGGAAAAATGCACAGGAGTTGCCCCCCAGTCATTACCGTGATTCACATCAGCCCCTTTTTCCAACAACAGGCTTACAACTTCCGGGTAGCCGCTTTGCACGGCCAGATAGAGCGGTGAGCAGCCGGAATAAGCCTCCGCTTCAATATCCACTCCTTCATCAAGCAACAGATTTACGACTTTGTAGTGGCGGTTTTTAATGGCAAAATGCAAAGGGGTCATCCCGCCTTTGGTAGTAATATCTACAGGTACTCCTCGCTCAAGCTCTTGTTTGATCAAGAAAAGCATATTGCCCGCTGCCGCTCTATGCAAGAGCGTGTGGCCGGCTTCATCAACTAGATCACGATCCGCATCATACTCCAACAGCAGTCTTACCAGATCTTCATTCCCCTGCTCCGCTGCCATATGAATCAGGGGAACACCGTGGCCGTTCACTATATTTACTAATTCCGGTTGTTCATTTAGTACCTGCGTAACTTTATCTGCCTCTCTCCAGTCAAGCAAAAGATGCAAAGGAGTGGGCTCATCGTTGAGATCCGGATCGTAAATATCCTGATATTGAGTAAATTGAAAATTAAAAGCGCCGTTTTCTTTATATACTTGCCACGCTTTCTCATTATGAACAATTGTATAGAAAAAATGTGTTTTTTGGCTTGAATTGTAAACCCTGTGCTCTGAATAATAACCGTTCTGCACATTCGCACCCGCTTCTATCAGAGCAGCGAACATGTCCCAGTTCTTCTTTTTATAAGCAAGGATCAGCAGGGTTTGAGCTTTGTCATCCTCAATCTCCGCATCCGCGCCCAAACCAATCAATTCTTTTGCCATGCTGTTTTCTCTATAATGAACGGCCAGATGTAAGGGTGTGGTGCCCCATTTGTTCTGCTCATTAATATTCAAACCGGATTCAATCAAATAAGCAAATATATCTCTGTTTCCATATACAATTGACAAATGAAGCAGAGTGTTCTCTTCGTGGTCATGATACTCGAGAGTCAGCTCCTCCTCTTCCAAAGCATTTAAAAATTTTTGCTTGTCCGCGAATACGGCCTCGAGCTTAAGTTTGTCCAACTTAGGCGCGGACTCAATTTTTGGGGATGTATCCTCATCGGCGAATATATTTAAACCTGTGTAAAAGCAGCCCAGACCAATAATCAGAAATACAGTTAAAATAGTGCTCTTCATAACAAGCCCCGTTAATTGTGTTTAATATATTCAAGCAGATTGATTTTCATGACTTCGATCTTCTTATCTGTATCAGTCCTGATATACCCCACATAGGCGATATCATCTGCGATCTGTAGTTTAATATCGGTCACACCGCTTTCTGAAAATCCGGCCTTGCCTAAAAACTGCCATTTTTCATTATGGTAATACATTACGGTTGCTTTATACTCATTCTCACAGTCGGCAAAAGCTACAAAGGGGATGTGCTTATATACAACGAGTAAGATATGCTGAACTTTACCTTGTGAAAATCCTTTTTCACCAAGAGCGGTCCACTCCTCAGCCTGATTATCATTTATCATTACGGTTAATTTTTTATCATGAGCGTAATCCTGATAGGCGGCATAAGCACGTGTAACCTTGGCTTTACGATTTCTCTCCACAAAAATAGCCGGATAATTTATCCTGCCGTCGGAAAAACCCTTCTTGCCCACAGCTATCCACGGCATATCAAACATCATAACCGTTAGTTTTTCATCGTACTGCCGATCCGCAAAAGCCACATAGTTTACACCCCTGTCTATACAAAATGCCAATTCGCTGGCCTGCTTTTGCGAGATATCATCATCTACATCTATTTGCAGCTTTACCCATTCATCATTCATATATGTCATGACAACGGGTTTTCTGCCATTATCTTTATCAATAAACGCCACATGCGGATAGAGGTTATCGAGAATAAAATTCAGATCAATTACTTCTCCGTCGCTGAATCCCTTTTTACCGACCGCTTCCCAAATATTTTTTTCTTTATTACACTTCATAACAGTGGCTCTTCCCCCGTTTGCCAGATCTTTATAGGCCACATAATAATCTCTGCTCTCTAATGAGGCATTAAATGCTACACCAATATCCTTCACAGCGCCGTCACAAATGTGATCGTCACCGACTTTTGGCCAGCGATTGTTTTGCTTATCGTATCTTCGCACCACGGCCCCATTCTCCTTGCTTTGACTGATATAGCCTACAAGAATAACTTTTTCAATCTCATCGCTTACATATAAGGAAAAGCCTACCGCCCTGCCGGAATTAAAACCCGATTTGCCGACCAGTTCCCACTCTGAAATACCTGAAGACACATCAGTTAAACCACCTGTGATAAAAATCAAACAAGCGAACAAGAGAACGCCTGTTTTTAATGTTCTATTCATATTAACTCCTTAATTATTTATAACTATCCGCATATAATGGAAAAAATACTATTCACTCTCTAACATTACGGCAATACGGGTTTTTTCTCAATAATACTTTGGTATGAGTTTTACTTTTCTGTGCTAAACAGGCGCCGGTTATTCTTCATAATACTTATCATAATATATTTTGAAGAGCTCGTTACTTCCGTGCTTTTCAATATAGTTTGAACGCGCCAACTTTATGTTCTCTTTATGCTCTGTATAGGTATCCGCAAAATAGAGCTGGCGGGTTGTCCAATCATAGACAAAAAAATAAAAACTTGTCGGCTGCGGCTGCCTCACAGCATTAAGTGCGGCATCAGAAAAAAAGCAGATGGGAGTAGGGGGAAGGCCTTTTCGAAGATAGACATTATATGGTGTATAGATCGATATATCATATCTGGTAAGAAAGGGTCTATGGTATCCTAAAGCATATTCAACGGTAGGACAGGAAGCCAAACAGTCTCCCCACTTCAACCGATTTAAAAATACCGAAACGATCATTTCGTAATCATTATTGGCCACAGCTTCTTTCTCCACAATACTGGCCAGAATAATCTGCTTGTAAGGACTAAGCGCTTGGACCGTATTCATGGTATCGAATGAGTCCGCGCTCGTCTTAAGCAGAATATGTAATATTAAAAGTGTATTAACAAGTGCCTGCTTTTTTGGATCTGGTGAATTATACACGAGGGGAAGCTCTATTATCGAAAATTCGTAGGTACCCGGCCTGAATAATCCTTCAAAGCGGCTTAAACCCTGCATGCGTCCGGGTACAAACCAATATTCTTTAAATTGGGCTTGGGAGGCTATGGTATAAAACGCCGCTACCGTTGACACATACATCTTTTCAAGCTGCAGAGCAAGATCAATAACACGCTCTCCGGATTTCACTGATACAACAATCTCTCTGGCAGGATAGGTAAAACGAAACTGTCCGGGAAAGGTGTAGCAGTAATCACCCATACTGTAAAAAAAACTCAATTCCATTACCAAGACTTGCTTTGGATTATAAAACCTTTCAACCGACACTCTCCCCTGTCCATGAGCATCTGTTTTGTATAAGTACTGATGTGCTGAATCACCTTGGACAATTTTAATTGAGTAGGACACGGGAAAGGAAAATACTGCATTACGCCCTTTATACAACAACATAAATTGGAACGGAACGGGCTTTTTATTATTATCCCAGATATATAAATAGTCGTTTGTTTTTTGCTTTTTCCATACCGAGGGAAGAGAAAAAAGCATGTCATCGTATGCTTTTTCCAGTAAATCCAAACATGATGTTTCCAGTTGCTTAAACTCGCTTGGCTTTTCTTTAAGACGGGAAATATCATTCAAAACAGAGACAGCCTCTCTTAAGCCTTGATCAATATGATCGATTGCTATTAAAGCTTCTGCCTGTTGGCAGTGAGAGTACAGTATATTCCAAACCTCCGAGTAATTGATGTGCGCGCACGAAAGGAACATAAAAATCAGAACTGTTAAGAAAACAAACAAATGAGCTTTCATGATTTTTTGTGACAAGATATACCTATTCACACATATTAATCAAGTGAGCTTCTTGCAAAAATAACATTTTTGCAAGAAGCTTCTAAAATAGAAATTGCTAAATTATTATGGTATAACGAATAAGTATTTTACTAACTTAATATAT
>CAZEPL010000090.1:0-13943 GCA_964514135.1 uncultured Spirochaetaceae bacterium
ATCGGTCATATTGAGCTTGCGGGCCCGGCTTTTAAGTAGCGGAGCAGGTAACTCTCCTGATCTTTGCTTTGGAATATCGGGCCTGCGGGCAAAGTATTAATTACATAAAATTCCCCATCTATCAAAATAATTAAAGATTTTCGCAGCTTTTGGCACACCATTTGCGTTATATACCTAGACGAAAGGTTTAAGCAGCAGGATGTGTATAAAAAAGTATACTATCCGGTATGCAACAGTCAATAGTTCTTCCATGCCGATTAATATTTACGCATGGCGGTTATATAAAGTCTAAGGAGGCATTTATGAAAAGCCAAAAGATAATTGTAACAGTATGTCTGTTTTTGTTTCTTGCCGCGCTTTTGTGGGCGGAAAGTTTTACCGTTGTTTTTTTCCGACGGCGCGGTAAAGGTTAAATCCGGTGCGGGTTGGAAGCCTGTGGAAACAGGCGACAGCTTGTCAAGCGCAAGTGTGGTAAAGCTTGCGAGCGGCAGTATGCTGGAAATCGTATCGAGTAAGAGCACGCTTATGCTCTATGACGCCGGTATTTACGCTCTTAATGATTTTTTAAAAAAATTACAAAACGTAAAGTCGCAAAAGTTCTTGAACGCGGTGAATGCCCGCATTCAAAATATGGTGCAGGGCAATAACTATCACAATACTTCGGCCGCCGGTCTACGCGGACTATCTGATGCTCAAAGGACGGCTGTTTCTGGAAAGTTTTGCTTATAAAAGTGCTTTGGAGATTTTCGAACAGTATTTGGCGCTGAACAGTGAAGGTGAAAACACACAGGTTGTTCTGCTGCTGGCTTCGTATTGCTACAGAGGGCTTGATAATGCGGCCAAGCAGAAAGAATGCCTTATCAAAGCTAAAGAGATTGATTCCAACTCTCTGCTGGGTAAAGAAGCGGAGAAGATTTTAAAGGACATGTAACTTTGGCTGATATGAACTGTAATGGAAAAATCTATGAAAGTTTCTAAAGAAATTTCACACAGAGCTCCCAGACTGTGTAAAAAGTAATTATTAGACACAGATTAACAGGATTAACGTGGATTATAAGATTATAAATTATAAATTTTTCCTTAAAATCTTGAAAATCTGCGTTAATCCTTGTCAAAAAAAAGTTTTTACACAGTCTGGCCGTGAGCTCCGTTAGAGATATTTTCATTTTCACACAAACTGTTCGTGTGCTTCGTGGTAATTATATATGTAAGTAAAGTTTAATAAATTAGATTTATAAAAAGGAGCAATCAATGAAAAAAACAACATCGGTTTTACTATTTATTATTCTACTAAGTACATTCTTTCCTGTTATATTAACTGCCCAGATAACCAGCTATTCCTGCACCAGCCGCACTGATTTGACCATAGAGTTCGATGTGCCGGGAGATAAAAGTATAAATTTGGTTGTCTTGACCTTTAATACGAATACAACTCACAGTTCGACATCTTTATTCCAGCTTACAAATCCGGGTTCTGCCACCCCTGTATATACCAATATTGATAATTCCGAAAATCCGACTGATGAGATCGGTCCTAATCCAAATAATGGTAAATTCATTTATTTAACCGAACCCTCTACAGGAAATTATGAATTGGTTATTATCGAAAAACCTGAGGATCATCCCCGTGGAGAAGTAGGAACCGGAGGTTATTTCGGAGGCGACGAGCACTGGACATTCACGGTTACAGGCATGGATCTGTGTGATATTTCCGGTACCATAGAAAGCTGGAGCAATGATATTATACCTGTCCAGCTCTTCGAGATCGGTGCTACACTTGAATTCGACATCGCCAACCTCACGGGCAATCCCTGTCCGGCCTCCAACACACCGCCCTCGGCCTGTTTTACGGCCACAAGCGGTACCGAGCCAACCACGATCACTTTTGACGGCAGCTGCAGCTCTGAAACCGATCCGGGGGATTCCATTACCCAGTACACGTGGGATTTTGATATCAACGACGCCGACCCGCCGGTAAGCACCGCGTCCGCCACCACAACCCATGATTACATTAACCACCGCGTGTATACGGCCGCGCTGGTGGTAACCGATACCAACAGCGCGGACAGCACGGCCTATGAGCTGAACGTCCTCGTGTATCCCAACCAGACCATTGTGTTTCCGCCGCACATCAATGTGGCGGGGAGCGGGGTGTATCTCACGCCACCGGTGATGGACGGTGAGATCCAGGAAGACACGGGCTGGAACGAGTCCATGAAGATTACCCACGAAGGCGGGGCGGACGCGGAACTCACGTTCCAGGGCCTGAAAGACCGCAGTACAGCCCTGGCGGACGGCTACCTGTACCTGGCCTTTCAGGTGCGCAATGACAGCGAGTTTCACCAGGACAGCGTGGTGCTGCTGGGTTTCAGCGCGGACAACAACACGGCCACGCCGGGTGACGACCGCATCCTGGCCATCTATCCTTTCGGTGCCGGGCACACGCCGGGCAGCAATCTGGATCCCGACCATATGCGCGTCTGGACCAACACGGCGGGCTGGAGCGACCTGACCCCTGCTGCCGCGGCCGCCATGAACATGCAGATCAAAATCCGTTCGGCCGTGCCGGGCTATACCGATGCCTGGGATATCGAGCTGCGCATTCCCACCAATACCACGTCGGGCAGCGCGAGCTGGATAGATTTTAACAATAATTTCCTTTTTTTACTATAATGTGATTCGCGTGCAGACCGTGCCCGGTCCCATTGCCATACAGTACAGGTGGCCTTATAACGGCGCGGAAGTAGACGGAGATTTTGAGTTATATCCCTATGACTGGCGCTGGTGGAGCAAGGCCGACAAAACTACTGGCGCGACCTGCAACGGTGTGTGGGTGGATAAGTATGATATCGGCATTCAACCCAATCCCGGCGATGCCATCGGAAGTTCAATAAAGCTGCCCACAGCTTCAGTGGATCCTGCTGTCAACCGTTTTGTGGCCAGGGTGCAGAACAACTGGGAAAAAGAAATACTTGTGACGCCTTTTCTGGAGCGGATTGACGCTAGTGGTGTGTATGTGCAGTTCCGCATCGCCAACTGGGGTATTCCCGCCATGGGCGACTGGTCGGACGTGCCGTCTGTACCCAATCCAACAACTCCTCCGCTGACAGTATTGGGCGGAACGGCCAGCGGAGCACCCGGTGAATACACGTTTGAATCGATCTGGACTATAGCTTCGACCGATCCCAATCTTTCCGATTATCAGACGCACGATCACCAGTGTGTGCAGGCCATTATTCACTCCAATCAGAACGCCAAGATAGTACGGTCCAGTGTGTATCGCAATATGAACTTTGTGGACGCCTCGGAGTTTAAACGCAAGGCTGAGATAAGCACGCGCGGTTACGGAAAACCACCGTCACGCTGGAAAAAACACAAGTATGTACTCTACGTATCGCAGCGCAGCTGGGTAATCCGCAGAGATCCGGATAAGGATGTCAAACATAAGATAAAAACAGAGGATACACGGCCCAAAGGCACCGGTAATGATGAAAGCGCCGGCGGAGAGGAAGACGACATGGTCATTGATGAAGAAACCAACTCGTATCTGGTCTGGGCTGCCTACGGCTACCGCTATAACGGCAAGGCGGTGTTTATTAATCAGCATCCGTATTACCTGGCCGATTCGGTAGGTTCGTTCGGTTATGTGGTGCACCATGAAGGTGAGGTATTGGATTGGGAGAGCGAGATTCAAGGAGCTGAACAGGAAGATGAGCATAATTATACGATAGAAATCCCGCCCGAAGCTGTGGTTGAGGTGCTTACCCGCATTAAACCGGTTGAGCCCTCCGGCTTTTCCGTCAGCATCCACGCGGGCGCGTCACTGCCCCTGGGCAACCTTGCCAACGATTATACGCTTGGCTTTAACGTAATAGCCGACGTCAGTTATCAAATCACTCCGGAAATATCCATTATCGCCATGCTGGGCTACAATTATATGCCGACCGTTAACAGCGGAGACGACGGTACGTCCATTATCAATATTACGCTGAACGGCAGATTTACTATTGCCCTAGGCGGCGATTTTAATGCTTACGCAGGGGCCGGACCCGATATCTATGTTCAGGATTTCACTACCCTGCTTTACGGCTTTAATGTGGGAGCGGGTGTGGACTATGTGATCAGTCCGCGCATTGTGCTAGAAGCGGGAATTGATTATCACTCCACCTTCGACATGCAGACCATGTTTATGCAAGGGCATATAGGGGCGTTTATCAGGTTTTAGATAATATTTAGTTTACGGCGGCCGCCTGGCGGACTTCCGGCAGGCGGCACCTTTGTAATGCAAGGAAGCCGCGGGCGGCACATTTACCGGCGACGAAATCTGGGGGCTTACCGTAACCAATCTTGGCACTACCAATACCCTGGATGCCGGTATAACCTTTGACGTGGCCCCTGCTGCTACAGCGGGCATTATTCCCAACGGTTGCTACTTTGTGGATAAATCAAGCGTGGATGTGTATTTTCTGATTACGGGCGCGGATAATCCGGCTACCATTCATCAGGTTAACCTGTGGATAAAAACCGATGGTACGCCGGATGACTATACACTCAATTCAATTACCATATGGATCAGAACTGAGTAGCCCCGTATTAGTAGCTTTTTATAATAATGATTCCATAAGTGCACATGTTGGAGGAAGTACTTCTGGTGTTCATGTGGAACTGCATGATGTGGGGAGCGGAATATACAGAATGGAGATAACGGCGAATCCGGAACTTTGTATTTCACCCGCCCCGGACTGTGAATTCGACAATAATGAGCCGTGGCATTTTCGCATCGATTTTATCTCGGCCGTGAATAAGACCGCGGTATCAATCCAGACCTTTCCCTACGGTACGTCTCCCACAGCGATCAGTCCGGACCCGATTGTGTTGTACCCTCCACCTCTGACTGTTATCAGAAGTCCTGGCAACCAGTTGTCGACAACTGTGAATCCCAATCCGCTTAAGGTTGTGCTGGGCCGGGATTTCCGCTACCTGAGCGATCCCTTTGATTCGGACAAAGTGGACAGCGCCTTAACGTATGATTGGGAGCTGGACGGCAGCAACTTCGTGGCTCACGGTACGGAGCAAAATCCGGATTTTGACGCATCCTTTACTGCCGGCGGTACACATGTCATTAATTTAAATATTACTGAATTATACCCATTAAGTATTGATTTGGGAATTGGTTATACTGATTTTAGCTACACAATAACAGATAGCCTGGCGATGGATGTGGTTGAACCCGAGTATGTGCTGTTTCCCTATCACTGCAGCCCGCCTGACGGCGGCTGCGATCCTCTGCTCATCGATGGTACAGTCACTACCGACTATGATACCGATATTCTGGCGGACAGCGGCTGGGAACGAGCACAGGTATCATCAATGCAGGACGATGCTTTAACAGAGGGCGCATTTCGCAGTTTAAGGCACGACACGGATGATTTTATGTATCTGTCGTTCGAAGTAAGACAGGATCTGTCTTTGGATCAATACGACGCGGTACTGATTGCCTTAAGCCCCGATGCCACGGCCGTTACACTGGGAAACGATATTATCCTTTTGATATATCCCTTCTCCGCAGCCCCTGTTTCCGGAGAAGATCTGCTTCCGCAGCAGGTTAAGCTGGGCACCTGGAATGCGGCAGGTCTTAAATGGGAATGGCAGGCACTAACCGCAGGTGCAGGTGATGTATACGATTATAACATTGAAGCTAAAGTAAAGAATGATTTTTCTTCGGGCAACGCCTGGGATATTGAAGTAAAACTGCCCGTATCGGCGGCGGCTGCCGGGGACGCGGGCTGGCCGGATATCTCTGATGATTTTTTATTTTATTATGAGGTGTTTCGCGTTTATTATAACGCGGGCCAGATCCAAAGTGTTAATGAATTCCGGTGGCCTTCATATTCCCCAAAAACACTGGGAGCTTTGGAAAACTATTACTATCACCCAGTGTGGTGGTGTGAAGCGACTTTAGGTGATTCGGGCGGACCCGAGCTTATGCCGGGGAAACCGCAGCTAATTTCCCCCGCCGATAATTCAACCGGTGTCGATCCTGCCAGTGTTACCTTTGCCTGGCGCATGTTCGCTGATACGCAATGCCACCAGTTATTATTTATATCTAAGCACAGATGCGGATTTCAGCGGGTGCATTCCCATTCTCGTGCAAGCCACACCTTTGCCCGTGGCTTATGCCGTGGCCGGTTTCTGGGCCCTGCTTTTTGTCTGTTCTTTTGTTTTTCTATACAAAAAAAAGTTGATATATGTTCTCAGCATGATTGTAATCCTCATAGCATTAACGTTTGTTTCATGCCAGCTGGGCGGAGGCAAATCCACACCTGACACTATCGATCATACTACCACGCAGAACGGTCTTGCTCCGGATACCACCTATTACTGGAAAATTGAAGCAAAAAACGACTATAATTTAACGGAAGAAAGCGATGTGTGGCAGTTTCATACTGAATAGGGATGCTAGAATTATCGGGGCACATGTAAAGGGTTTAGCTGAATGATTAGCTTTTGGTAGCGGATAATTGGGCCAGATTTATTATACCTACGCGACCGGAAAGGTTTTTGGACTCTTTTTAATCCACATTAGACAATCATGCAATCAAATTGCAAAATTGTCAAGATATTAAATTTGTATCACAGGTTCTTACTGGGTTCAAAGCGCTATCTGAACATATTAACAGTCATATATTTCTGCTTTAGTTATAAGAACACCTTGACAATACGTATAAAAAAGCAATATATTATACGTATAATTATGGATACCAAATTAACTTTAAAACTGGATAAAAACTCAGTTATACTGGCTAAGAAATTCGCCAAAGATCATAATCAAAGCCTGTCAAAATTGGTAGAGCACTTTTTCCGTTACCTGATAAAAGAGAATAAAGAAATCGAATATAGTAAACTTATTAAAGAACTCAGCGGAATAATTACCCTGCCACTTGATTTTGATTTGAAAAAAGAACATACAAAAGGTTTATTAAAAAAATATAATTTATGAAAATCATATTTGTAGATTCGGATATAATCCTGGATCTGATAGCGAAAAGGGATCCCTTTTACACGGCTGCAGCCAAATTTTTTACATACATCGATAAATCAGATTTTTCCGCGGTAACATCACCGGTGGTGATATCGAATATTTTCTATATTTTGCAGAAATTAAAAGGCAGAGACTTTGCCTTAAAAAATATCCGGAAATTACGTGTTCTGCTGGGTATAATCACAATCGATGAAAAGATAATTGATTTAGCATTGGCGTCAGATATAAAAGATTTTGAAGACGCAATACAACTGTATACGGCAAAACAAAATAATATTGAGTTCTTGATTACTCGAAACGTTAAAGATTACAGTGATAAAGATATTAATATTATGACCGCAGAAGAATTCAATAAAATTGTTGAAAGTGCGGCGGATTTTTTGTAAAAATCTGTACAAATATATTAATCCATTGACAATATGTACAATTGTTGAATTCAGCAGCTGTTAGTGAAAATTATCTGAGAAATGAATTTATTATTGTGGGGTGGAATAGTATTAATAAAATGCTAAAAAAAATAATTTCGGGATAATTTCATTTTCATATGGACATTTAAACCCAATAATTGTATAATAACTGTCTGTATGAAAAAAATAGTTGATGATTTAAATATTATAAAACAGTTTGCTGCTGAATTAAAAGGGGTTTTTACTTTAGCTGATTTAAAGACTCTCTTACCCTCAGCCCACATAAAAACATTTTATCGCAGAATAAAAGCCCTGGAACAGGAAAACATACTGAAAAGATATATCAGAGGAGTTTACACCACGGAAGATTTTGATTTAAGATGCCTGAGTTATAAAATCAATCCTTATTCATATATCAGCCTGGAAAGGGTGTTGGCTGATTCGCTTATTATCGGTACTGAGCCTTCACATGAGATTAAGGCTATAAAAATCGGAAAAAAGCGTGAGTTCGCAGGGGAGCAGGGGAGAATTATTTATTTGGGCATTGCCGAGCATCTCTATTTTGGTTTTCAAAAGCAGCAGAGCATAAATATCGCGGTTAAGGAAAAAGCCTTTCTGGATACGCTTTATTTTTATTTAAAAGGAATGAGATACTATTTTGATATTTATTCGGATATCGATACCACAAAATTAAAGGCTTCCATAATAAATGATTTTTTAAAACAATATCGAAATCCGAAATTCATTGCATTTGTGAGGAATTATATCAATGGCTACACCTTTTCCTGAAACAGTAACACAGGATTCTCTTTTTGTGTGGATTATGCACAGGATTCAGGAGGTGTTTCAGGACCATGCTGTTTTGAAAGGCGGTATGGCCTTGAGGTTGCTTGATAGTCCGAGGAGCACGAATGATTTGGATTATATTTTTACTCCTTATGCTTCTAAAAAAGATATTCTGGGTGATTTAAAGGATATCGTGGATGAGATACCGGATACCAAAATTGATATCTCACTCCATTCAAAATCCATAAGAGTAAATATCTTTCATAGTAAGGTATCAACACAGATTAAAGCGGATGTGGACTCAGCATGTAAATCACAGGCCATATCAACATCCTTTTATGCCAGAAGGGTAAACGAACCGGCAAGAGTAATCAGGATTATGGATTTTTCTACAGCCTTGGCTCATAAACTGGCGGCCTGGAATGAGCTCCTCGATAAATTGAGTCTATGGCTTTAGTATAGCAGCATGTACCTGACGAGCTCGTTCGCTAACGCATCCACTTTACACCTCAAACACCACAGGTTTTTCAAGTACAAACGAAAACTCTTCTCCTGTTTCCACGGGCAGCATAAGCTCTACTTCCGTACCGGTCTGCGTTAAGGCACATTGCGCGATCTTATGTTTGTTGTCGTAGAAGGAGGTTTTAATAACACGTGCCTCTATACCGGAATCGGTTATGCGGATCTCTTCGGCTCTAAAGCCCAGCTGGTAGCTGCCGTCCGCTCTGTCTGCTGGCAGATCAAACGGTACGGTTTTATTGCCCTTAATTGTTACAGGTATGATATTTGTTTTAAAGCGGGATAAGAGCTCCATCACAAAAGGTGTGTTGGGTTGATCGTACACATCCTGCATCTCTCCGAACTGAACCAGGGTGTTCCGGCCCAGAACCGCTACGTAATCGCCCAGGGCCATTGTCAGCTCCGGGTCGTTCAGACTGATAATTGTGGTTTTATTCATTTTATTGATGAGCTGCTTAATGAATATCGTCATCAGGTGTGTGATATGCTTATCCAGCTTGCTCATGGGTTCGTCCATTAAAAAGAGATCTATCTCACGTATCCTTTCCCTGCCGATGGCCACCAGCTGCTTCATGCCTTCAGGAAGTTCGTCGATGTGTTTGGGGATATATTTGGGATCGATTTCGAACTCCCGTATAATTTCAGACAGTTTTTCATCAATTGTATTCTTTTTTTCATGTTGTACGGTTAAGGGAAAAGCAATGTTCTCTATGGCCTTCAGATTTTCAAACAGCGCGTAATTCTCAAACACGAACCCTACTTTCCTGTCCTGAACGGCCAGCTGGTCCATACGGTGTGTTCCCAGGAAGACACTTCCGGAATCGGGTTTCAGAATACCGGCGATACTTTGCAGCAACATGGATTTTCCCGATCCCGAAGGACCCAGCAGCACCAGCAGTTTGTTTTTGGGCAAAGAGAGGTTTATATCACGCAGATAAAAACTCCCCTTATGACAGCTGAGATTATGAATCACAAACAGGGAGTTGTTTTCGTTTATGTACCCCCCGCTACCGCTTTGAAACTCTTTTTTTTGTGATTGCACAAAATCCGTAAGATCGGAGGAGAGAATTCTTATGGCACTTCCGATTTTAAAAGCCTTGAGCCGGCCTTTTTTTATTAATATATGTACCATTTGAGCGGAGATATTTAAAAACTTGGCCACATCCTTAATGGTTAATGATTGATCGTTAAGCATAATACTTAAGTCCTCCCTTAAAAAATTATTACTGCCGCAGCAGTTTTTAAGCTTCATGAGCGGATGATCTCCTTTATCTCATGTATATATTTCTTTATAGTGAGCGGCTTTATTATGTGGGTTGAGAATACCGCTTCTTCGAAAATATCGGCGATGAATACCAGTCGGTCTTTTTTTTGCGGCATATGCTCTATTACCAGATATATATACTCCTTGGGACCGAGTGTGGGATGAAAAGTGATTTTTTGCCTGCTGCCCCATTTGATTAAAACCACAAAGGCTTTTACCACCCGGGTTTTTTGCCTGCGCTTTTTAAGGCTTGTTTTTTTCGCTTTCAACAGGGAATAGAGGCTGCTGTCCGGCAGCGTGTGGTCTTGCTGCTCTTTTTCGCAGCTGAACAGCGAAATAAGCGCCCGGACAACCTCTTTTGCAATTTTTTTAAACAGATATATCAGGTGCTTAATTTTATTTATAATCAGTTTGAGCGGGTGCGTGCCTTTTAACAGGTTTTTAATGCCCCTTTTAAACAGGGGCTTAAGCAGGAAGTACAGCACTGCTAAAACGAGTAAGACGACTATGACAATACCAAGAATTTCAAGAAATAAATACAGACCGGGTAAAAACGGAGCTTCCTGATATTCTCCCGTATATTCAGGTGCCTGGTAGGTACGTGTCTGGTTTTGTACGCGTAAATGTTCGGGCACCCTGATTTCAAATTTAAAATGAGGAAAAAGGCTCATAAACCAGTTGAGAGCGCTTACAATATAAGCGGGTGGAAAAAGGGAACTGTCCCGGAGGATTGGCAGCACAAGTAACAGGCTCGCCAGGAGAATAATGAGTACATAAGCTAATCTCTTCTGCTTGAGGGTCTCATGAATAGTAACTCCGTCGATGTAAAACCTGTATTCATCGATATATGTGCTTAAAATAATGCTTAACACCAATCCTGTTACCATATACACGACGCATACTATCAGACTGAATACGCTGAGCTGTATTCCGGCCAAGAGCAATGCGCTTACGGCTGCGAACACCGCAAGCTGTATTATATGAACTGTTTTTCTTAAGTTTTTTATGCTCCGGTATGAGTCCCTGACCAGAACGGAATAGGTACGCATTTCCGACACCAGTGAGCTGCCTGTATAGTTCTTAACGAAGTTTTTAAACTCCATGTAAGCTTTAAAGCGATTGAATATGTAGTGAGCAATAATCCATTGAAAAAAGAGCAGCACACCCGCATAGGCAATCAATTGGGGCGTATTGTACAAAAACAGGATCAGGATAGCTATCGCGGGGAAATAAATAAAAAAATTAACCCTCACAAACGAGGAAAAACCCGCACGCTTTCCGGTTAAAAAAGAAAGCACGCCCGAAGCCGCGATATTACAGGCCAGGGCAATGAGCACAAACCACCAGGGAATTGTGTTTAAAAACTCGAAGCTATCTCTTGAGACACGGTCTAAGCTTAAAAGCAGTGTGCTGGGAATGAGTATGGAGAACAGGGTATAGACGCCCCCCGCAGCGGAAGCAGTTTGTAGATTCGGCTTTGCTTCAGGCATAAAGCGATTCTCCCCCCAGTTCGGAAATTGAGTAGGTCTTTACTTTTGGGTGGATGATACCGTTTTTTCTGCCGGCAATCGGAATATACTCTAAAAACATTCTTCTCTTCCGGAGTAAAGCAAAGGCCTGGATTTGCTGAGTTTTGAGCTGTGGACTGATGAGGATTATCCTTACTCCGTTGGGAAAACGAAGCTGCGAGTTGTTAACCAGATCGACAATATCTGCGGGTTCGGCACAGCCTTTTATCACGGCCAGGTTTTCCAAAAGCAGCATAGCGTGTTCGTGGCCGCCACGTATCTGAATCTGGGGCTGAACATTATTTATCAGGCCGGATGAGATTAAACCCGTCTCCTGTTTTAGGGATGTAAAAAAAGTGATGAGCGAAGCGCATATTTCAACAGCCTTTTCAAGGTGGGCATACCTGTGCTTAAGCGGATAATCGTCCAGTGTGAGATTTAACGCCAGAAGAGCGGGTGAACGCAAAGAAGAGGAATACTCGCGGGTATAAAGCGCCCCCAAACGTGCCGATACCTTCCAGCTGATATGTCTGACATCATCGCCGGGGATGTACTCTCTGATTGATTTCAGCCGTGTAATGTCTTCATACATCTTATCGTTTATTTTAATATTCCCTCCGGGATATCCGTTAGTAATCTGTCTCGTAACCTTAAACATAGTCGGATAGATAATTACCCTGCATTTCTTTTCAATTCTGCGTTCCCAGGGGAAAAGACCCAACGGATCGCCGGATTTTACTATTATGGGCCCAAGCTGGTATTCGCCGCGTGCCAAACCTTTTACCCGGTATGATAATCTCATTTTACGCCGTTTAGGCAGGGCACATATGAATTTACCGTCGCCTACAGGAGAAAGCTCTCCCGGGCTTTCAAATACCGAAATGTAATGAATGGGCAGTATGCTTGTGTTTTCAATTAAAAAATCGATATCGATTATCTGTAATTTATGGGCTCTGATGGTGTCCTGGTAGCGGGTTATGTTTATACTGTGGTATGTCAATCTCGAATATATGTAGGATAAAACAATTACCATGAGGACTATAAGCGCACAGAACTGGATAAACCAAAACGGAAAAAACAGGACGAAAAAAATACAGAGCAGCGCTAAAAATAATTTCATTCCAGAGCATCCTTAAACACGGGCAGATCTATTGAGTCTATAAGCTGGGTAAGGGCTGTTTCTTCCGTAATACCCTTTATCAAATGCTCCGATTTAATAATTACCCGTTTGGAAAAAATGGGCAGTGCCAGCTCCTTAATGTCTTCGGGTGTTACGAAATCCCTGCCCCGCAAGGCTGCCAGGGCCTGTGCACCTTTATAGAGGGCCAGGGATCCGCGCGGAGAAATCCCCAGCTGAAACAGGTGGTGCTTTCTGCTGGCCCCTACAATATCAAGAATATAGTCTTTGAGACTCTCGTCAACCTGCACATTGACAACCGCTTTTTGGATATCCGCTACCGTGCGCAGGTTGCTTGCAGCCTTTAAATCCGTGATAGGATGGGTGGTTCTTCTCTGAGTTTCAAGGATGAGTGATTCCGCAGCTCGGGGAGGGTAGCCGATTTTTAAAGCCATAAAGAACCTGTCCTTCTGGGCTTCGGGCAGAGGAAAGGTGCCTTCGAATTCGATCGGATTCTCCGTAGCCATTAAAAAAAAGGGAGAGGGCAACGCGATGCGTTTGCCTTCGACCGTAATCTGGTTTTCGGCCATTGCTTCGAGCAGGGCCGATTGGGTTCGCGGTGTGGCCCGGTTTATTTCATCTACCAGGACAATATTTGAGAGTATGGGGCCGGGATGGAATTTAAAAGCTGCCTGCTTGGGATTATATACGGAGACTCCGATTACATCCGCCGGCAAGAGATCGGGAGTGCATTGAATGCGGCGAAACTCACCTCCGAGGCAGACAGCCATGGCACGGGCGAGAATGGTTTTGCCCACACCGGGTACATCTTCCACCAGCACGTGCCCGCCGCAGAGCAGACTGACTAGGATTTTTTCTATAACATCACGTTTACCGAAAAAAACCTTTTCTACGGCATTAATAATTGTATGTGACCATTTATTTATATTGTCGATGTCTTGTTTTTTAAGCATTGAGTACTCCATGTAAATATAATACTATTAAAATATATATGATATTATAGAGTACTATAGAATATAATGCAAGTGATAAAATTAGAAATTTTTTGCTTTATGTGTGCTTTTAAAACCTGCCTCGAGGCACTGATGAAAAATATTTTGCATAAATATTCTGAATCTTACGTCCTTTTTTCAAAGTTACTCGTCATATTATAGAGCAAGGAATTGGATAAATGAGACTAACGAGAGGAGGAATATTTATGTCAAAAGCCTTGATCGTATACTTTTCGGATCATACGATTTTTTGGGGGAGCAATATCTAAAAACTCTATATTTTTTTT
>CAZEPL010000091.1:0-13732 GCA_964514135.1 uncultured Spirochaetaceae bacterium
CGGCCTTTGGCTCCGGAGGCCAACGCTCTATCCTACTGAGCTAATTGCCCTAAAAATAGCATAGTAATTCCATGTCTCTATGTCAATGCTTAAGTTAAGCGATATAAAAGGAATAAAAAAAATTACCACAGATTAAGTATATAAATCTGAAAAAATAATCAGTGTAATCTCTATAATCTGTGCAATCGGTGGAATCTGTGGTTTCATTAAAAATATTGAAATCCATATTTCCACTTGACACAAAAAAAACTATGACTATAATTCTTTGAAAAATTATATGGATTTAAAGAAGAAGAATTTTCCTATCCTTTTAAGCTTTATAGTCTTAGGTATGATCATCGGAAGTATCGGGTGGGAAATATTAGAACGACTTATTACAGCTTGGGGAAGTACTTTATCATTGACACTTGAGAATCCGATAGGGTTTGATCTCTATGTTATATCGTTTTTTTTTCGTGTCAATCTTGGTACTTTGCTGGGTGCCGTAAGCGGAGTTATATTGTTTAAGGTGATGTAAGTGACTATGGTAACAATTATATTAGCATCCGGCTCTCCCCGCAGAAGAGAACTGCTGCAGAAAGCTAAAATTCCCATTAAGGTAATTCACCCTAATATAAACGAAGATGTATATACCCAAACAGTTACGAAGGAGATTGTAGAAGAAATTGCAAAAAAGAAAGTGGAAGCTGTTGTGAATATTTTTAAACAGGAATCTCCCCGCTGGATTGTGGGAGCCGATACCATGATCGAGGTTGCGGGTAAATGTGTAGGCAAACCGGATAGTATTGAAGATGCTGAAAACATCCTGCGCCTGCTCTCAGGGAGAATACACAGGGTGTATACGGGTGTGGCTCTGCTGCCGGATAAGGACAAACCTATTGTAACTACCATAGCTACTTCAGAAGTAAAATTCCGTAAAATGACCGATAACGAAATACATTTCTACTTAGATTCGGGTGAATGGTCAGGCGCAGCGGGAGCATACCGGATACAGGAGCAAGGCAGTTTTTTTATCGAATGGATTAAAGGTTCTTACAGCAATGTTGTAGGCTTGCCTTTAGAAACATTCTATACCTTGCTTAAAGAAAATAATTATCCGTTTTTTAAAGATTAAATCTAAGCTTTTATACATTTAAAATAGTGAGCTTTTTGCAAAAAGCTCCTTAAAAGGAAATTGCTAACTTGTTATGGTATGATGAATACTAATTTTACAAATTTTATTTATTTTGATTTTTGCAATTTCCTCTAGTAAGAGAAAATATGCAGTATATACCCATTGCGGTAAACCGCAATTTATCATTGGCATGATTCTTATAATAATAACAACAATTACGCCAATGATAGTGTATAGAAGCTTGCAAAAAAAGCGTATTCCTGTTATGACTATATACTACCAAAGGCATAAATTGTATTATTATACATAATTAAGATTAATGCCGGGTTGCAGTGTACTCTAAAAATGAATATTTGTGTGAAACAAAAAATTAATGATCTTTTCTAAACCTTTATAATTTATTATATTAGAGCTTCTTGCAAAAATAATATTTTTGCAAGAAGCTCCTTAAGAGGAAATTACTAATTTATTATAGTAAAAAGAATTATGTTTTTAACCTATAAAAATACATTTATGTTTAGACTTAATCAATTTCCTGATTAAAGATCTTATTTTTAGTATGGTCAATTAAAGGAGGATAAATTGGCAGTAGTAACAATGAAGAACCTCTTGGAATCCGGTGTGCATTTCGGCCACCAGACTAAAAGATGGAACCCAAGAATGAAACGTTTCATCTTCGCAGAACGCAATGGAATACATATTATTGACCTTCAAAAAACTATTACGTCAATAAAGGAGGCGTTTGAAGCGGTTCGCAAGGCTGTGCTCTCTCATAAAGTAGTTATGTTTGTCGGTACAAAAAAACAAGCTCAAGCTTCGATTGAACGTGAAGCCAAACGCTGTGGTATGTATTATGTAAATAACAGATGGCTGGGGGGAATGCTTACTAATTTTTATACCATTCAAAAGTCCATACTGCGTTTGAAAAAAATTGAAAAAATGGAAGTGGATGGTACTTTTGAAAGTATGACGAAAAAAGAAGTTGCACTTCTCTTAAAAGAAAAGGGCCGTTTGGATAAAAACCTAGGCGGTATAAAGGAGATGAAAGATCTCCCCGGTATTCTTTTCATAATCGATACTCGTAAAGAAGCGATTGCCGTAGAAGAAGCAAAAAAAATGAACATCCCTATTGTTGCAGTTGTGGATACCAATTGCAACCCTGATGGAATCGATTATCCCATTCCAGGCAATGACGATGCTATAAGGGCCATTACTCTTTTTACTCAAATAATAGCCAACGCGGTAGTCGAAGCAGAAAATGAGGCCGGAATTGAAGTGATAGAAACACTTCAGGAAGACGATGAAAAAGTAGAAATCAGCAAAGATGATGAAGATGCGGAATCACTCTCAGAGAAAGATAAAGAGAAAGAAGAACTAAAAGTAAAAGAGCAAATAAAAAAGCCAAAAAAGAAAGCGGAAAAAGCGGATATTGAACCTGCGCAAGAAGAAGAGAGTAAGCAGGAAAAACCCGAAAAAGCTAAAAAACCTGAAAAGTCTAAAAAGTCCGGCAAACCTCCCGCAACTAAGACTGATACAAAAGCTAAAGCTTCCGCGCCTGCTGCTAAAACAAAAAAAGTAGCAATTGCTAAGGTAAAATCAAAAAAAGCTGATGCAAGCAAAGAAAAGAAGAAGGAGAGCAAAGGTGGAAATAAAAGCGACTGATGTTAAAAACCTCCGTGATAAAACAGGCGCCGGCATGATGGACTGCAAGAAAGCTCTGGTTGAAGCCGGTGGAGATTTTGCCAAAGCCGAAAAAATCCTTAAAGGTTTAGGTTTGGCGGCAGCAGCCAAACGAGCCGGCAGGGCTACTAATGAGGGACGTATATTTATTAGCAAGAATTCGCAGAAAGCCGTAGTACTTGAATTATCGTGTGAAACTGATTTTGTTGCTAAAAATGATGATTTCAAGGCTTTAGGTAATGAATTATGCGCTAAAATAATTGAGAAAAGTATTTCTTCCCCGGGGGAAGATAATGATCTGGAAACCTCAATTAAAAATACAATCGGGAAAATAAAAGAAAATATTATGCTCAAACGCTTTAAGGTACTCGAAACCGATGATAACGAACTTTTTTCTGATTATATTCATGGTGAAGGTCGAATTGGTGTTCTTGTGAAATTGAGTTCAGCCGATGTCTCACTGAAAGAAAATGAAAGCGTTAAGGAGTTAGCATTCAACCTTACTCTTCATGTTGCTGCTTTTGCTCCGCTCTTTATCTCATCAGCCAATGTGCCGGAAAGCTATAAAAAAGAACAAGAAGAGATTTTTTGGAAACAAGCTAAAGCGTTGGGTAAACCTGAAAATGTGCTCGAAGGTATTGTTAAGGGAAAAATGAAAAAACACTTTTCTGAAATATGTTTTTTAGAACAGAATTACGTCAAAGATGAAAAAATGAAAGTACAACAAGTTCTCGACAATATGAGCAAAGAAATCGGGTCCACCATTTCTTTTGTTGATTTTATATATTATAAAGTCGGACAAGAATAATGGGTAAAGGATATTTTCAATTCTTCCGGAGGTAATAGCTATGGAAAAAGTCTACAATATTTCAGAAGAAAATATGAAGAAAGTAATGGCCGCCCTCACGTACGAGTTTAATTCACTGAGAACCGGTCGAGCTTCCGCAGCACTCTTCGATTCGATCAAGATCGATTACTATGGGCAAAAAACTCCGCTTAATCAGGTTGCAACTATCTCTGTACCCGAGGCACGCCTTGTTGTTATCCAGCCCTGGGATAAATCCATTCTGTCGGAGATCGAAAAAACAATCCAGAAATCCGAATTGTCAATCAATCCCAATAATGACGGCAAGGTAATTCGCATTAATATTCCACCACTCACCGAAGAACGCAGAAAAGAACTGGTAAAGGTTGCCAAGAATAAAGCAGAACAGATGCGGGTATCCGTGCGAAATATAAGACGAGATGCCAACGAAGAATACAAACAACTGCAAAAAGAAAGTGATCTGAGTGAAGACGAAGCAAAACGCGGAATAGATGAAATTCAGAAGCTGACAGATAAATATATCGAAGAAATCAACAAGCTTTTAGAAGAAAAAGAAAAAGAAATACTAGAAATCTAATGCCCGAAGATCAGCCAGTACATCCTCTAATAATCAAAGAGAAACTCCCGACTCATGTGGGGATAATTATGGACGGCAATGGGCGCTGGGCTCAAAAAAAAAACTTATCACGCTCTAAGGGGCATCTGGAAGGGCTGTCTGCTGCAAAACGAGTTGTAAAAGCCGCATCGGATATAAACCTGCAATATCTGTCGCTCTATACATTCTCCACTGAAAACTGGAAACGTGCCGAAAATGAAGTCAAGTATCTTATGTTCCTGATTAAATCGTATTTAAAGCAGGAATATAAGTTTTATAAAAAAAATCGGATCAGAGTTTTTCATAGTGGAGATCTAAAGCATCTGCCTTCCGATGTGATTAAAACCATTCAATTGGTAACGGATAAAACAATAAATTTCAGCGGGCTTAAATTAAATCTGGCAATCAACTACGGGGGAAGAAACGAGATTGCAAGATCCGTCGACAGATGGTTGAAAAAATCAACACACAGCGATACAATTACTGAGAATGATATTACAGACAACCTTGACAGACCAGAATTCCCGGAGGTCGATTTAATAATCCGAACCGGGGGAGATAAACGTATCAGTAATTTTTTACTTTGGGAAAGTGCCTATGCCGAGCTCTATTTTAGTGATAAACTTTGGCCTGATTGGCAGGAAGCTGATTTATTGAACGCGCTTACTGACTACCAGCAAAGGCAAAGGCGTTTTGGTGGTGTAGTGTGAGAAACTTATTACTACGCATTCTCATAATGGTAATCTTTTTACCGACTATCTGGCTCATCCTCTTTGTTATTCCCGATTATAATCATTTGGTTTTCAATATTATTATAATCCTCGTAACTCTTATCGCTGCTTTCGAAGTTGAAAATTTCTTTATTAAAAAACATATAAGCACGTTGAAATATGTATGTCCCTTTTTAGGAGTTACACTCCCCATTTATTCCTTCTTGGAAGTAGCGGGGATTGTTGTAAAGGGTTATTATTCTCTTGTTATAGTTCTGCTTATTATTCTTGTTTTAATCAGAGGTATTTTAACTGCCGATAAAACCGCCTTGACTAAACGCCTTGAGTTTTTATCATCATCTCTGTTTGTTGTTTTTTATCCCGGTCTTTTCCTTTCTTATATCGTACGCCTTACCGATACTCACTTTTTTGGTCCGAAACCTCAATTCGCCATACTTGTTTTCTTAAGCCTGGTATTTGCCAACGATACAGCGGCTTATATCTCAGGCATGCTCTTGGGCAAATACTCCAGACTCAATTTAATCATTAGTCCTAAAAAAAGTCTGATAGGATTTCTAAGTGGTTTCTTTGCCTCGATAGGTATTGCTCTATTTTATTCTTATATACTCACTGATTACTTTATTCTTCCCTTGCTCCATGCCCTGCTGCTGGGAAGTATCATAGGTTTTTCCACGATCGCCGGTGATTTGGTGGAATCGGTATTAAAGCGGGCATGCTCTGTAAAGGATTCAGGTACTCTTATGGCAGGTAGAGGCGGCTTGATGGATACTATTGACTCACTGCTTATAAGTGCGCCTATTTTCTACTTCATATTTCCTCTACTAACGTAAACAGGTGTTTATAATGAAAAACAATTCTAAACTTAAGCGCATTATTATTTTGGGCAGTACAGGCTCAATTGGCTGTAATACGCTTGATATCATCCGCAGTAAAAAAAAGCTTTTTAAAGTTGTTGCTCTTTCCTGTCACACTGCCGTAAAAAATTTGCTTACCCAGGCAGAAGAGTTTAAACCTGAAGCAGTCTGTATTACAAACCACACTGTTACCCTGCCTGCTGCTTTACATAATTATAAGCTCTACGGAGGAGCGGAAGGTCTTACCGCAATGATTCATGAGCTCAAAGCCGATATGGTAGTAAACGGTATCGCGGGAGCTGACGGCCTCCTGCCCTCGCTTGAATCAATAAAATCACATAAGGATTTGGCATTGGCTAATAAGGAAACTGTGGTTATGGCCGGAAGCCTGCTTTTTAATTTAGCAAAAAAATATAAAACAAAAATAATTCCCGTAGACTCGGAACATTCGGCCCTTTTCCATCTTACTCAAAACCATGAAATCCGCTCCATAGCAGAGCTTATTCTTACTGCATCCGGAGGTGCGGTACGTGATATACCTGTGGAGCAATTGCAAAACATTACTCCTGCTGCGGTGCTCAAACATCCAAACTGGGATATGGGTGCAAAAATAACCATAGATTCGGCAACTATGGCCAACAAGGCTCTGGAAGTTATTGAAGCACATCATTTTTTCAAGATAGCTATTTCTAAAATAAAGGTAGTGATTCATCCGCAAAGCTATGTACATTCGTTAATACGTACAGTTGACGGTTCCCTTTATGCACAAATAAGTAAACCGGATATGCGCATCCCAATTCAAAACGCACTTACTTACCCTAAGCTTCTGCCGGTAGGTTATGGAAAATTAGATCTTGAACACTGCGATATTTCTTTCCGTCCTGTCGATTTACGAAAATACCATATGCTCACGCTTGGGTTTAAAGCAGCACAAGCGGGAGGAGCTTATCCAATAGTGTTTAATGCTGCTAATGAAGTCGCTGTAGCCTGTTTCTTAAAATCACAAATCTCTTTTTTAGATATAACAAGAATTACAGAAAAAACACTTGCTTATAATTGGATAAATTTAGTAAATTCATTAGATGATATTTTACACATAGACAATCTAGCAAGAAACAAAGCATTACAATTAATAGAAAGGCGGAATAACGAGTGATTGACACGATTACAATTATCTTCTGGGGAGCATTAGGATTGGGCATGGTTATTTTTATTCATGAATTTGGTCATTTCATTGCAGCCAAACTGCTGGGTATCGAGGTAGAAACCTTTTCGCTCGGTTGGGGTAAAAAATTGGTTGGTTTTACACACAAAGGAACAACCTATCAGCTTGCCGTCTTCCCTCTCGGCGGTTACTGTAAAATGAAGGGAGAGCATGTGCTCACTGATGCGCTTCAAAAAAATATCAAAGAAATTCCAAAAGAAAAAGGCACTTATTTCGGTGCACCCCCCTGGAAGAGAATCATTGTCAGTTTTTCAGGACCCTTTGCCAACTTAGTTTTTGCGGTTATCGTTCTTACATTTATCTGGTGGATCGGCTTTCCCGTCTATTCACCCGATAACCGAATTATCTTAGCCAGCGATTTCAGGCTGGACAGCTTTCAAGGCTCGCCACCGGCTACACAAGCGGGCCTTAAGACAGGTGATCGCGTAATCTCTGTAAACAACAAAGAAATAAATAATTTTAATGATCTGAGAAAAGTAATTGCTATTTCTGCTCAGGAAGAACTACACTTCATTGTAGAACGCGGATCCGAAACCGTCGAGCTGTCCGTCATTCCTGAGTTAAATAGAGAAGACGGCAGGGGTACTATCGGGATATATCCATGGATAGAGCCCACAGTTGCAGAGATCGGTCCTGAAATGAAAAAATTAAATCCGTGGCTTAAAACTGGAGATACCATTAGCGCAGTTAACGGTATGAGCATTGAACATCATATTGCTTTCAGTGAGATCATTTCCACTAAACCCGCATCCGTAGCTGTAAGTATAATGCGGGATAACGTGATAAGTGAACACGTATTACAGCTCGACTATATTAAAACCGATGATAATTCGGTAAAAGTTGATTTTGCGTTTAAGCAAATTGAATTCCGGACACCGCCTTTAAATCCTGTACAAGCTTTTTTAAAAGGCATGGATGAAACTTTTTCAACCATCGGCTTGACTATCAAATCATTCGGACTGCTTTTTAGCGGCATAAATATCAATAAAGCCGTAGCCGGACCCATGCGTATAACCTATGAGATCGGTCGTATTGCCAAAAGCGGTTTTGAGCGAGGTATCGGTAGTGGTCTTATTTCCTTTTTCTATTTCATTTGTATGATCAATGTAATCATACTTTTTATGAATCTCCTGCCTATTCCGGTCTTAGACGGAGGTTTTATTTTACTTTTTACTTTTGAAGCGATACGTAAAAAACCTCTTACCTTTAAATTGTTATATAGATTTCAGCTTGTCGGAGTGAGTATTATTCTTTTAATTTTGGTATTTGCCTTAACCAACGACATCCTGTATTTCTTTTAAAAGGAGCTAACATGCTACAGCTTACATGCATGTGCGAACATAAATTCAAAGCCGATTTCCCCACTACAGTGGACGCCGTAAAAAACCCGGATGCCATCAAGCAAATTCTGGGGGGTGATTTTTTAACCGCCCGATGCCCGGCCTGTGGTAAAGTATTAAAACTTGAGTTTCCCTTTAAACTGATCAATATAAAATCAGGTTGGAAAATAGATTTTATACCAGAAGCAGACAGGGTAGAAACCCTTAAAAAATTAAAAAAAGAAAAGAAGGTGTCTCATCTTGAGAGAATGGTAATCGGGTACTCTGAATTGGTTGAAAAACTCACTATTTTCAATCTAGATCTCGATGACAGGGTAATAGAGTATATAAAATACCATCTGCTTTCTCATATTATAGAACATACACCCGAAGACAAAGAAATTCTCATCTACTTTGCCGCTAAAAAGAAAGATGATCTTCTGTTCCATATTAAAGGGCTTAAAGCAGATGAAATCGGTATCTCCAAAATCCCATTAACAAGCTATGCACAATCACTCAAAGACATAGATCATAAGATTAAAGACGAACCGTATTGTGATTTTTTACATCCGCCGTATATATCACTCAATAAAATATATACATGGGTTTGAATAGAAAAAAAGCTATTTTTACATTCTTGCTTCTCTTTGTTATCTGCTCTATAGCAGCCGCTCAAAAAGTACGCTTTACCGTAAATACAAGCCATGCAGGAGCTGTCACCTTAATCGCATACCACTCAGTGTACGATTTTCTTTTTTCAGGAGGAACAGACGGCACAATTAAAATATGGAATATAAAGAATAAAAAATCCGTCAAACAATCTAATCTACACATTAGGTTTTGAAGAAATCGACAATACCTTCTATACGGTAATTAAAGAACGCTTCGGAGATAACTTTGAGCAGAGCAAACATATTTACAAGCTACCCGGTGAGCATTACCAGACAAGAATGAAGTTTGCTGAAAAGAATGAAACGCTTTATTTTATTATTACCGGAGATATCATCTATACCTGGAATGGGGTGGAGGTGCTCCCCTTTTCAGATGAACTTCGCAATATAAAAGAGTTTAGTATTGCAGACAGCTATTTATATGTACTCCATAAGGATTCTTCGATTTCCGTATGGCATACGGCTAAAAAAAAGAAATTATTTAAATTATTTCTTTTTAACGACTATTCCTGGATCGTAACTGTTTATAATGGTCAATACTATACCTCCGGCCAAGGCAGTTCCTATCTAAATATTTTTAAAAAATAATACTTCTGGTTTAATCATGTGAAGGATTCTTTTTAATTTTTGTAATTGCTTCTTTTACTGCTTTTGTAATTTCATTTGTATGTTTTGCAGTACTCGTATTTGCATAGAGTTTTCCCAGAAGTGATACCCGATAGTTTGGTGCAGTATGGTTTAATGCATACGCTGCCATATCCAACACACACTCCTGGCATTTACAAATATCAGTGTCTTCATTTAACTGCTGCTCCAGTTCTTTTAATACCAGCCGTTCTGCTTCATTAACAAGATATTCAAAATCATAACTATTTTTTAATCCCATAGCCTTAAGCTCCTCACTAATAAGATTATATAAGTGTTTAAAAAAATCAAACGTTCAGCAATTCTCATTTTGTACGATTATATAAGCAATTTATCATGGTATTTTAAGCTTTGTTATACATACATTGTACAAAATGAGAATCGCTGTCAAGCGTTTATAACTTCTTTTGAAAGTGATTCAAAACGAGTATAATTGGGAATGAAAACTAATTTCAACATTCCTATCGGCCCGTTACGTTGTTTGGCAATGATAACATCTGTAACATATTCATTAGACGATTCGTTGGTGTTTTTATCAAGCTGCCGTTCCCTATGTAAAAATAAAACCACATCGGCATCCTGTTCAATTGAACCGGATTCTCTTAAATCGGCAAGAGTAGGTTTTTTACCCTCAGTTTCCCGTTTTACCTGCGATAATGCCACTACAGGGATATCAAGCTCTCTGGCAAGCGCTTTAAGCGATCTGCTTATTTCTGCAATCTGTTCATGCCTCGCCAATTCCATATTTTCAGCAGAAAGGAGCGTGAGATAGTCTATGAAAATAATTTCTATATTATGTTGGAATTTCATCCGTCTGGCCAGAGCCCTTAAATCCAACAACTTCAGGTTCGGTGAATCTTCTATAAAAAGTTGTGCTTCATATATTCTTCCGGCCGCCTCTGTGATGCTGTGAAAATCAGCAGGCCTCAATAATCCGCTGCGCAATTTCGATGAACTCAAACGGGCTTCACTGCTGAGTAATCTTTGGATAAGCGCCATACCGGACATTTCAAGAGTAAAAAAACCAACAGCTCTACCCTGCCGCATTGACATATTTGCCGCTAGGCCTAAGGCAAAAGCTGTTTTTCCCACAGAAGGTCGGGCACCGATTACAATAAACTCTGAGTTTTGAAAACCGCTTGTATATTCGTCTAATTCTTCAAAACCACTCGGAATACCGGTGTAGCTTTCTTTTGTATGGTATCCCCGCTCGATAGCTTCGATTGTTTTTGGTATAATCTCTTTTGCCATATAATAAGAACCGCTGACCTGCTTTTCGGTGATTTTAAATATCTCACGTTCGGCCTCTTCAATAATAAGCCTGGTGTCAATCGATTCTTCAAATGAACTGGCAATAATCGTTGAGGCAATCCGTGCCATCTTTCGCCTGATACTTAAATTCTGCACAATTTTGGCATAATATTCGACATTTGCACTGGTAGGTACTTCGGAAGTAAGTTGAGAAATATATGCTGCACCACCACACGAACCGAGCTGTTCTTTGGTTTTTAACTCTTCAGTAAGTGTAATGAGATCAATGGCTTCCCCGCGGCTGAATAAATCGAGAATTGCCTGATATATTTTTTTATGACCGCTTTTATAAAAATCATCAGCCCGTAAATATCTTAATACTACTGCAATTGATTCTGGATCCAAAAGGAGAGCTCCGAGTGTAGCTATTTCAGCCTCATCATTATGCGGCGGTATTTTATCTTTAAGGCTACTCTCTGCCATTATAATTTATCAAAAAAAATTATTCTTGAGCTTTAACGCTTAACTTTATTTCTGCTTCTTCATTCTCATAAAGCTTTATTTTAATTTTGTAATCCCCGATTTGTTTAATATGGTGATCAGGAACATTTATTCTCTTCTTTTCAATCTGATATCCCCGCTTCTCCAGTTCCTCTGCTATATGCCCATTAGTAATAGCACCGAATAATTTACCATTTTCGCCTGCAGCATGGATAAATTCTATTTGTTCTTGCTCTAATTTTTCTTTAAGACCACTGGCCACAAGTCTTTTCTCTTCTTTTCTTTTTTCAATTGTCTTACGTCTCTGTTCGAGTATATGCATATAATGGTCGTTATACGGTACAGCATATTTTTTAGGAAATAAATAGTTTCTGGCATATCCGATTGCTACATCACAAATATCACCTTCTTCTCCTAAATGCTTTACATCCTGCATCATTATTATCTTCACTTCTGTTTACCCCTTTCTCCTCTACGACTATCATTCCACATAAATTTTCTCTTGGACTAAAATCTACTTATTTAGCTACAAACGGCATAAGTGCCAAAACCCTTGCCCTTTTTACGGTTTTTGATAGCTGCCTTTGGTGTTTGGCACATGTTCCTGTAATTCTACGTGGAAGTATTTTGCCGCGGTCTGAGGTAAATCTTCGTAAAACCGATACATCCTTATAATCCATTTTATATTTTTTTGTACAAAACTTGCATACTTTTCTACGGAAAAATGGTTTGTGCCTTGGGCCGGAACGATATTTATCATCATAATCTCTATCACTTCTATCATTACGTGCACTTCTTTCATCTTTTTCCATACGCGGGCCCTTTTCATTCTTTTGCACGTAATTATTTTTTATGGGTTTTTTTTCAGCATCTACTTCACTTGCTTTGCTCTCTTCATTTTGTTCTGGCATAAAAATGCTCCTTCCTTATTGTTGCTTAAAATGGGATATCATCTTCGAAATCATCTTTGTTTTCAACGGGAAACGGAATAGCAGCAGTATCATTATCTCCTCCTGATTTTGAAGCTTCGGATCGTCCGCCAAGGAGCTGAATATTAGAAGCGACAACTTCAACCTTACTGCGGGGCTTACCGTCTTGTTCCCATTTGTTCTGTCTAAGCTCACCAACTATTCCCACTTGTTTTCCCTTTACCAAATACTGGGATAAGGCTTCACCGATCTTACCCCACAAAACTATATCAAAAAAACTTGCCTCATTTATCCATTCATCATTACTTTTGCGTCTGCGATTTACTGCTATAGACATTTTACATACTGCAGTACCGGTATTTGTGTACTTCAATTCTGCATCTCGTGTTAATCGTCCCACAAGAACTACTTGATTTATATCTGCCATAAATTACACCTCCCTTAAGGGAACCTAAATTAACTCTTTTTTACCAAGAGGTACTTGAGTATGCCAGCCTGTAATTTGAATGTCTTATCTAGAGGTTTAAGGCTTTCAGGATTGGATTCAATTTCAAAAAGTAAATAATGCCCTTTACTTTTTTTCTTAATCTCGTAGGCCAGATCTCTTTCACCCATGTCAGTTGTGGAAAGAAGCTTTACACCTGCTTTTTCCATCTCTTTGGTTACTGTTTCTTTACTTGCATTAAATACTTCATCTTCCGGTACGAAGATAAAAGTGGCTTCATATTTTCTCATTCTTCCTCCTCACGGTCTTTTGATCCATTTGCTTTTTATTTAGTAATGGATAAAGAGGTGGCTTAAAAAATAACCAAGATTTGAAGTTATGTCAAGTGGAATATTCATTTTACCGATACTAAATACTGATATCGATGACAAATATAATTAACTATGAAGATGACATATTCTATTTAACCCATATCGTAAAAAAACTTGCCGACGGTATTAAGCTTGAAATTGATCCGAACAGTTTCAAAGATATAATATATGAAGAAATATTATTTATAAATAAAACCAGTGAAAACCTCTTCAATTCTCTTAAAAAAAGTCAACTAAAAATAAACCGTGATCTTCATTTAAAGAATATGTTAAGGTTGAACAGACAGTATGTATATTTCCTCGATGACATTATCAATAAGAATTATCCGTTTACAACATATCTTCAGGATCATATTGATAAACTTTCGAGTATAAAAGCTCAACATACTGAGTTTATAGCAGAAATAGAGGATCTTCTCTCTGATATCTCCAAGGATTCCAACGGTGATCAAGAAATAATCTCTGAAGAAGAGATGCGCATTCTTCTCACAAATCACGAAGAAGAACAATAAAACAACTTAAAGAGCTTCTTGCAAAAATAACATTTTTGCAAGAAGCTCCTAAAATGGAAATTG
>CAZEPL010000092.1:0-13686 GCA_964514135.1 uncultured Spirochaetaceae bacterium
CAAAAAAGATTAATGGACATAAATGTTGAGGTCCAGGTGATTGATATTTCAAGAAGCAAGTCATTTGGTGAGAAAAATATTGGTCAATACCTGGAAGAAAACATTAAAGAGCATGACTTGCTTTGTATCGGATCACCTGTTTATGCGCATCATCTTCACTATAATGTTAAAGAGATAATTAAATCTTTACCTCAACCAAAGAAGAAGTGGGGCGGTTTAGCTGTTCCCTTTATAACTTTTGGTGGGATAAATTCCGGGGTTGCTCTCAAAGAGGCCGCGGATCTTCTGAAAAAATCGGGACGAACTGTTGTTTCCGCTATGAAGCTTAATTCTGAACATTGCTTGACAAAGTTAAAACAGATCACAACAAAAATTAATGAGGGAATGCCGGGAGTTGAGGCTGTTCCGGTTATTGAAGAGCTTGTCGGCAAAATCGCCGGATTTAAAAATATCAATGAAAACGATTATGTTGATATTTCAAACAAGTTGGATTACCAGGACCGTAAAGTCAGAATAAAAGCATGTCTGGTTTTTAGAGAAAAATTCTGGCAGCGTTATATTTATCCGAAGTTAGTTTTTGATTATGATAAATGTACAAACTGTGGTAAATGCTCCAGGATTTGTCCTGTGCAGCGTATTAAAATCAATGGGAAAGGACCTGAAATTCCGAAAGGAAGCCCTGAATGTATACACTGTTGTTCATGCGTTACCGCCTGTCCTTTCAGCGCTATTGATTTTAACGTTGATTGGGCAAAATGGGAAAAGCTTCTTTCTAAGGCGGCAAGAGGAGAAGGCCCAATGGCGAGTAATGAGTCGCCAAAATCAGAGGTATATTAAGTCGGCTGCTTTTTGAGCGGTTACAATTGTAAGCAACCACTCAAAAAATTTTAACAACACACTG
The DNA here is from genome assembly GCA_964514135.1 of uncultured Spirochaetaceae bacterium. Lineage (GTDB taxonomy): Bacteria > Spirochaetota > Spirochaetia > SZUA-6 > RPPD01 > JAFGGG01. The sequence goes on from CAZEPL010000092.1 coordinate 902, forward strand.
TTAGAAGTGACTTTTTAGTGAAGAAAGGGACCTTTTGAAGTTCTAATAAACTGCAGTATTTTTCTTATACAGCAGGGTGGTTCGAGAAACTTTCTGTTTTTATAGTGGACTATCTAAAAAGAAAATCTGAACTATATATTTTATGAGGAGTCTTTATGAATGATAAGAAATTGAATCCATTTTTTAGAGTAATAAGTCCTGTTATTGATATGCTAATGGAAAGTCCCATTAGAAATAAAATGAAAGAAGTAAAGGGGAAAAAATTATGAGTATCATTGTCTCATCCATCATCATTATTATTATCGGGGCCCTCATAGCAGGCTATTTTATACTGATCAGAGGACCATGGCCGGAAAAATCAGATTTTACAGTAGATTTTGACAAAGTCAGGCAACTATCTGCTGCTGATAGAAGCGAACTTCCTTTACAAATTAATTATCTGGTGATTGCTACCGGTGAGTTACCCGTGTTCGCCGTTGTTGCCGGAGAGTTTGGAGGGGCTTGTAACATTGAATTCCCAAGCTTTCAACTGTTGTATAAAAATAAAACCGCTATTATTGAAGCGCCTTTTAATAAAAAGTTATTTGATAAATTCAATTATGGAAAAGAGTTTTATCATGTGAACTATGAAATCATGCAAAAAGCTTTATTGGAGGCTAAGTTTATCATTCCAACCCATGAACATTGGGATCATCTTGGCGGAGTCGCCCAATCAGAGAATATATCACAGCTTCTTCTCAAAACTATTCTTACGAAGAAGCAAATCAATGGTCCGACAATTACAGACGCTGAATTTCCGGAACATGCCTTCGATCACTATAAAGCTCTTGAATATGATACCTATCATCGAATAGCGCCTGGTGTTGTTCTGATCGAAGCTCCGGGGCACAGTGTCGGGCATCAGTTTGTGTACGTTGTTCTTCAAAATGGTACTGAATTTTTATTTACGGGTGATGTGGTCTGGGTGACAGTAAATTTTGAAAAACAGAAAGCGCGGCCATGGCTCGCGAACAAGAAACGTCTGGAGAATCGTAAACAAATAGCCCATCAGATGAGATGGATATACGATGAATTTTATACGAACGAAGATCAACAGATTGCGATGCTTACAACTCATGATCCGGAACAACACAAGCAATATCTGGCAGACGGATTACTCCATGAGGGGTTTCAAGTCATGAATAACAAGTAAATAACTACGAGGATTTTATTTAAGCAAGAAGCCCTTTAGATTTAAAGATTTTTAAGAAATTCCCTTATGAATCTGACTGAAAATTCAGGCAAGGATTTTCCACTATGATTGAGCAGGGGGCTGATACAGGACAACTGCTTTATATTGCCCATAAAATTTTAACAACACACTGAGAGAGGGGACTTTTTAGTGAAGAAAAGGACCTTCTGAAGTTCTAATAAACTGCATTATGGGGTATGAACAGGTTTCTTTTTGCAAAAGACTCTACTGTATACAGAGAAGTTTATTAAAAAAAAGATAATTATTTCTTTAATTTTGCCGGTCAAGGATGCCCGCCTTCTTCGTTAGGTTAGGATCGCCGCTTTCATATAACGGCCCGCGGTTTTATGGCGTGAGCCAGTACCAAAAGCAGAGATATTCTATCGAAATTCAAGACCAGTTTCAAGTTAAAATGATAGTTGAACTGGCGAATGCCCCCAAGTCTGACGCGCCCCACCGAGGAACATCGGGGGCTACAAATAAATGGCGGGCAGTTTCAATGATAATTTATTATCTGTATGTCAGTAACGTAAAATTGGTGTTGTTATAAAAATAGGTGAAACTGCAATGGAAATAAAAGACGTACAAGGTGCGTTTTTTATTTCCACAGACGCAACGAACAGGCGAGCGGAGATAAAACCGATGTTGTGATTGTCGATTTTCTTCTCTTGACTCATAATATTACATAAAATCATTGACTGCAATTATCTATTGTGAAAAAATATTATCAAGATAAAAATAGGAGACATATATGCCGCGATTTTAAAATTCAGATAATCCACAAAGTATGATGCTTCCTATTAATTTTAAAAACAGCTCATACCAGGAACATTTGAACACACATCCTGTCTTGTCATAGAAAAAATTGATTTATCCAGATTAATAGAGCTTCTTGCAAAAATAACATTTTTGCAAGAAGCTCCTAAAATGGAAATTGCTAAATTATTATGGTATAAAGAATAAGTATTTTACTAACTTAATATATTTTGAGTTTGGGGGGGGGCTGCATATTCCAATTTATGTGAATTTGTAATAATACGGTCACATATAGCATCGGCGATGGTTTTATCTCCGATTACATCATACCAGTTTTCGATGGGGATCTGACTTGCAATAATCATCGATTTTTTTTCATTTCGTTCTTCCAGCACCTCGAATAAAATGATCCTTGAGTCTTTATCAAGGATTTCCAGTCCAAAATCATCAATAATTACGACATCTTTTTTGGCAAGTTTTTCAATTCTTTTGTAATAATTACCACATGATTTTTCATACTTCAGGGTTCCAAAAAATTTATTTGCACTGAAATACTGTACACGATACCCATTCATGCATGCCTTAAGCCCGATTGCGCAAGCTATGAAGCTTTTACCAACGCCCGTAGCGCCGGTTATAACAATATGTTCCCCCTTTATAAGCCAGTTTTGCTCATAAAACTTCAATACCTCACTTTTGCTGATATTGCGTGAACTATCATAGTTTATTTCCTCCACATGAGAGATCATCCGGAAATTTGCGTTTTTTATAAGCCTTTTGATACGTCTGTTATACCTCTCATCATATTCCGCTACAATTAAATGAGCGATCATTTCATCAGTTTTTAGATCATGAATACTTCTAGTTTCAAGTATATGCCTGAAACTGTGTTCCATGCCGTAAAGTTTTAACTGTTTCATTTTTTCCAGTGTGGCCTGATTATTCATTGTACTATTTCCTCCCTTATTTTATTGCTGTAATATTCTGCTCCACGAATATTTGAATGTTCCGGTAATGTGTTAAATAAATCCGGTTCTTCTTCAAAATCTTCACGATTATGTACAAGAATCTCCCGTACAGCCTTATAGGTGCAGTTTTTAAAATATAGTGCTTTTTTACATGCTTTATTTAATCTTTCGTTACCATAGGTTTTGCTTAAAAAGATAATTCCTCTACAGGTATTATATGCCTGTTCCGGGTGTCTATGATTGTTCATTATTTTTCTTACAATCAGAGCGACATCCGGTCCTTTTAGTACGGCCAGGGAAATAATCTTCTCCGGGTTCCACTTTTCAAGATAGGCACGATGACTTTCCGGCATATGGAGAGGGTTTGTCGTATAGCCGTTCCTGGTTTTATCCCGTTTATGTACCGCTATCCGTTCATTTTTGAAATAAATTTCAACTGTTTCGTGCGTATAAAGGATTTCGGCTTTTATTTTCTTGCCCTGCTCTCTACTTTTACTGTAAAAGGGATAGGGAACGCTGTAATAATGCTTGTCTTCCGATAAAAGAACATGATAATTCGATTGTATGGTTGCTTTTGAAGAACTTTTCGCTTCATGCAGGCAAAGAGGAAGGTCTCCCAGGGCATTCTTTTCCGTTTTATGAAACAGCTCCTGCCTGGAAATACCGGGAATCTGCATCTTTTTTGTATTATACTTTTCCAATTCTCTTAAAATGGCGCTATTGAGCTCGGGAATTGAGTAGAATACCTCATTCCTTAAACTCGCGTATATCCAGTGATAGACAATTCGTATGGCATTTTCTACCAGGGCTTTATCATCCGGATGCAAAGGACGGGCAGGAATGATTGTAGTATGATAGTGTTCTGCGAATCTTCCATATTCGGGATTTATATCCGGCTCATAGCGGCACGCTTTACTTACAGCCGATTTATAGGAATCAGGGACAATAATTTTTGTTGTTCCGCCGAAATGGCATAATGCTTGCTCAGAATCTTTAATCCAGTTACAGGTTTTCTGATTTTCCGTAACATACACGAAGGTATAATGACTTGCAGGTAAAATTGCCACAAAAGTCTCTACAGCTTTCTTTTTACCCGTTGTTTTATCGGTAATATGCAGTTTTTTACCGGTGAAATCCACAAACATTCTCTCCCCGGCCTTGTGTTCAATATGCATGGTGAGCTTGCAGCTGTTCCGCCATGTTTTAAAATAGTGAAAGAATTGTGACCGCATGAACCCGGAAGGGTTCTCTGCGATATATTCTTCCCAAAGCTTTTGTACGGTAACATGCGGTTTCTTTAATTCCTGCACATAATACTCAAACTTTGAGGATAACTGCGCATAGCGATCCGAACGGGTATTTGTTTTATCCTGTAAGATTTCTAAAAGATTATCGTCACCCAGTTTCTGGGTTTCTTCATACGTAAGGCCACTGTTATTGAAACTCTTGACATATGTACCCACCACAGGTCTTGATGTCTGCGTTGCCCGCGCAATCTTACGTAAACTGAGATCGGTTTTTACTGCTAATCGAATTATTTCACGAATCTTCTTCATAATAGTCCTTTTCATGTGTTTTTTCTCCCATAAATATTTTATGGGTAGTTGTAATAATTTGAAAAGTCAATGAATAGTTAAAGTGGCAGGATAATCCCGGATTATGTGGCTCGTATTCAACACCCGCTTAGCGGGACAGAGAAACTCTATGCCCATAAGCTTTCGGCTTTAAATATTTTGCTTTAAATTCTTCATTTCTGGTGCTATGATGTACGCGAGAGGAAGAAAATGTGGAAAAATTCCGTTGCACAATTGCTTTTATGTGCTGGATTTGACTTTTTTTCGATTCCGCACTTCGCGCAGCCTGCGACTGGCGACGACAGGGGCTATAACAATTCCTATCATTAGATATATCTTTGGTTCTATGGCATCTAAAACTTCTCTGAATTAAAAGGGAAACACGATCTGTTTTTGATTAAACTGAAGGTTGATTGTACAAAAAATAACTGACCATAACATTGCAAAAGAATGCATTAAAACGCAATTTATGAAGTCTCGTTAAACATGCATGGTAAGGAATCTATCATCTTAAACAACGAGCGCGGTTCTGTCGCAAAGTTTAGATTTTAATGAATTGAAAGCTTATTTGCCAAACCTTAAAACTTTACTTGATCCTTAGGGATCCCATTTGTCATATCCTGTATGCCCATTTTCTCAAGGTGAGAACTTAAAATCACGGATCTATATTTTTCATCATAATAGCAATAATAGGAGTTGAGTTTATTCACTTTTGCAAACAAACGTCCATAATAAACATTATGAAATATTATACAGTCATCTCCTGTTTCAACAATGCTATCCTTTATCTTTTTGCAGAGCCTGCAAAAAGGCAGGGATATTGTAACAAATGATTGTTTATTACCATCATCTTCAGTAATGATCGAAAAATTTTCATTTGATACTGTAACTTCGTTTAAACAACCAGGGCAGCAATTTGGATGAGAATAATCTAATTGTTTTTTTGATATATCAAAAGTATTAAAAAGATCATACCAGTAAATGTTAATTGCAACAGTATTCAAAAATGCATTATAAATTAGGGGTTTAATGGAGCTTTCTAAAAAATAAGCATCCTTTTTTCTATTATTATCTTCTAAATATTTTTTAGTATTATTATACTGGTATATTGCAACTTCTGGGTCTTTCCATTCGCGTTCAGTGTAATACCCTTTTTCCCTATCCCACCCCAGATTTCCCATTAATGCACCTAAACCTTCTGCTAGTAGTTTATCATCCACTAATACTGATATCTGATAAATAAGTTTTTCTTTATCATTTTTGGGTTTCCAGGAATTATCATCAAGTATCTTTAAAACACTTTGTATTGTTTGTATATGATCTTCTCTACGGCTGTAATCTATAATTCCCTGGAACAGAATCCAAAGGAAGGGTTCATAATATGACGATGTTACTTCTCTTTTCTCTAGTATTTCAATACAGAACAGGATATCCTTATCTTTGCTCATCCATAAGTTTGTACTATTATTTTTAATAAAATCAATAATTATATTGTTTAGCAGAGAATGTTCTTCAAGGGAGTAGAGTGCATGCAAAACACCGGATATCGTATCCAAGAGACAGTGTAACAGGAGCTGTTTATTAATGGCTTTTTTTAACAAAGGAACAGATTTTGTCCCGATTCTTACAATTGCTTTTCTTGCAGATTCCTGAACTTTTACTTCAGCTTCAGATGCTTCATAATTATATGCTGTTATAATCTTAATGAGTTTGCTGATTGAGCCTTTTTTTTCATATTTATCTATTTTTTTCTGAGTTATTTTAGATATGTTCATAAAAAATATCTTCTTATATGGAATGATAGGTTATTATGATAATAACATCAAGCTATATTGTTCTTTGAAAAGTTATGCTTTGAATAAACAGTAGCTGGTTGTATACTGTTTTATACATCTTTAACCAGGGAGTGAAGTATAAACCAATGGATATGCTGGAGTTGTCACTCCAAGTCCCGTTTACTTTATTGGGGAAAAGAACGCTTAGTATTTGGGGTATAAGCCTCAGAGCCAAATTTAACCTTCTTTAAGTCAACAATCTGTTAGAACGCATTGAGCGGTCATTATTTCCGCTCAATGCATTTTTTATATGGTCTTTATAAACTAATCAATTATTTGATCTCAAAGGTCCGGCAGCAAGCCCGCACATCATACCATTTATTATAATTACTATAATTTTATTCCACGCTATATAGCTTCCAGGAATTTAAATACTTTATTATTAAATATCCGGAATATGCCAGGGAAGTGCATCCGGATATATATCAATCCCTGATAAATAATAATAACTTCAAAGAAGCATATAATCGTATTCATGAAAATAATAGTGCCATCGCAGCTGAGTTTGAAAAGGAAAAAAACAGAATATTCGCGAAATTGAGAAAAAAAGGCATGGAAATTATTGAACTGGAGAGGTATACAACCATAAACAACTCGGGATTTTATCATTTTATGGATCGATACAGGGCTTTTGAAAAAGAGCTGGAAAAGCCGCAATTTGCTCCGGTGTTTAAAGATCTGGAAAAATAACTGTTAGTATCTCCTTAAGAGAGCGGGAACATTATTTTAAAAAGAGAGATTACGCTAAAAAACCGGTATTGCGTTATAACATTCAATATCATTTTGACCTTTAAAGTCCAATTTTTTTAACAATGACATAGAAATCCAGGCAACTTATTTTTTAGCCTGCAGCAATATCAGCCTGTTATAATCAGTGGTGCGAATGGTTATAAATGACATGTCAGGTGATAAAAAACACAGGCCGCCTTCGGCTTTTACAACCGGGAAAATCTCCCAGGTCTTGCCGCCGTCTGCAGTTAAAAATTCTGTCCACTCTTTGGTATTTGTATCATAAGCGATAATCATGCCATTGTTGAGATCCGAAAATCGCATCGCCATGCCATTGGCAAATAAATTATATTTTCTTTCACCCGAGTTCATCTTCAATTCTACGGATTTCCATGTAGCCCCGCTGTCCGTAGTGATGGAAAGTTTTCCTTCCCTATTCAGTATATACACCTGCTCGGCCGAGATACAGGCAATAGCGATAATATTTCCAAAGTATTCCTTTGGCATCTGGACTATGACGAAGTTTCCTGAATTGAATGTTAAAAGACGTGAACTGCTCGCACCCCAACCGGTATTCTTGTCTTTAAAGCTGAGTATTCCATTTTTGGGAAAATTCAAGACACTCCAAGTCTTTCCCTTGTCTTCAGAGAGGTTAGCCGAGGCGCATGTACAACCTATTACCACCGTATTTTTATCAATGATATCCATACACATGATATTAGGCAGCCAGGTTCTGTTCATTTTTTCCCAGGAATCTCCCCCGTCATCCGTTATAAAAAAACGATCTCCTGAAAAGGCCATGCCCGATTTATTATTTATAAAACCCATCATATTAATCATTATGACGTCCATGTCCACCAGCTGGATGTTTTTAATAATTTCCCAATGTTCATTCTCTTCCATACCGCAAGCCGCAGTAAAAATGATGAGATATAAAATAATTCCCGCCAATCCTTTTTCAAGTCTTTTACAGATTGCTGTTTTCATTTTATTCTCCTTCCTTTTACTGTTATGTTAAAATAGTAGCATTACTTGTATATACAATAAAATGAAGTCTATGTAAAGAAAGAATTAACAATATTTTGAATATGCCTGCCCGTAGACGATACCACCAGCGGATAAAATATAAAGAAAAAATTGTACTGGATTTGTTGAAACCTTTATTGAAATATTCTCCACTGGCTGATCTGAATTTCAGGTTCCGCCATGGAAGTGCCAGGCCATTCTTCAGCACGGTCCATGACGGAATCAGATTAAAATCCTGGACAGCCAGGCAGATTCTATTCCGCCGGATAAGAGCGAGCTCTCTGTTCGGCGGATCGCCAAGGGGAAAGCCGTCAAGAAAGATTTCGCCCGCGACAGGCTTGTCAATTGACGCCAACACCCAGAGAAGCACGGTTTTTTCTTCGATGCTTTTTCCATAAATAACCGATACCTGGTTTTGTTCTACAGATAAGCTGATATCTTTTAATATGCTTTCGGAAATGTTTTTAGAGATGAAAGTTTTACTGAGATTCCTGAATTCCAAAATAATCTTATTCATAGTGCCCTCGAATTCCCGCATGGAGAGAATTGTTTTTTAATTGTCTTAAACAAATAATCCGGAGAATATTTCATTGATGGCAAACTGGTCAAAAGTCTACGCGCAGAGGCGGGTCCGGGTGGCGGCGTCAGGGAAATGACGGTTATGTGACCAGTTTCCTGCCGCGGAAACGATTCCGGCGTTGTCGGATGGGAACTTCGTGCTTTAACGGGTTATAACTTTTACTATCATTTCATTCAATCAGATCCTGGCCGCCCATGTTTTTTATCTTATCTTTGAAAGAATATGCATCCACGTATCTTTTTGAAGAGAGTGTTAAAAACGAAATTATGTCGGTGAACCCCGTCGGTCTGCGGTTTTTCCATACCGACGAATGGAACAGCATGGTCTGTTTCCATTAAAAAATTATATATGGAGTGTCCTTTTTATATGCCGTACTATGCAACAATCCATTTATAATTCTCGATGACCGAAAGGATCTCACGTGCCCGATAATTCCCCATCCAAAACTGCGCATGAAGTTGAATTATGTTTGTCTTCACTCCCCTTTCAGGAACTTGTCAATCAATCACAGCAACTGCTGATGGATTCCACTACTGCCGAGCGGATCCATTTTTGCGTGCTATATGTTGTATTTATCCAATGATAAAATCACGGCTTTTTTTAATTTTGCAAGAGGCTCATTAGATATAGTTTTTCGATAGTAAAAGCAGTGGGGCACTTTTAGGCGTTATCTTTATGTGCCGTTCTCGTGCAAGAGCTTTTTCCTGTGCCCGTCGTGTAGTCAGAAACGCACGCTGCTTTTGGGCGAGTACCTAAGCAAAGACCTCCTGCTTTCTTTGCCTAATCGTGAACTTATAAACGCCGATTTCGCAATGAAGCTTCTCGACTGGAAGCATTCGGGCTTTTCTATTGAGAGCGGCACGCGCATCTACGATGAACATGTGCGGGATGCGTTAAGCCAATATATCGTGCGCGCTCCCGTATCCCTTGAGAAATTGTACTGGGACGGCGAAACCGACACGGTGCTGTGGCATGCGCCCCGCAAGGGGCCCTTCAAGGGTGAGGACAGGTACTTTTCAGGCTTGGATTTCATCGCACAGCTTACTCTGCACATACCACCCAAGGGCAAGCATCTGGTGCGGCGGTCGGATGTCGGTCATCTCTGTGATTTGCGACCCGGAATCAATTCGAGATATTATCGCCTGTATGGTGTCGAAGGGTAGGGGGCCTCCGTAAGCAACAATCTTAGGAAATCAACATATCTCGTATTCAACACCCGCTTAACGGGACAGGGAAAATTTATGCCCATAAGCTTTCGGCTTTAAATATTTTGCTTTAAATTCTTCATTTCTGGTGCTATGATGTACGCGAGAGGAAGAAAATGTGGAAAAATTCCGTTGCACAATTGCTTTTATGTGCTGGATTTGACTTTTTTTCGATTCCGCACTTCGCGCAGCCTGCGACTGGCGACGACAGGGGCTATAATAATTCCTATCATTTTTAAATTAGCCAATTACACAGTAATTAATGACAAATTGAATAAATGATTAATATTAATTTCTACCTCGTCAACCTTAAATAGAGCTGCGACATTTTTTCCGGCAGTCTTGTTACATCATCCAATATTGCATACTGATAATTACCATATAAGTGCGGGATATACTTTTTAGCAAAACGGTCTATTGTTATGCAGTAAGGTACAATGCCTGCCTGCTTCGCCTCTAAAATTGCACGGCGTGTATCTTATATAGCATATCCTGATGTATCGGAACTTGATTTGGAACCATAGCCTGTATCTGCAGGAATACCGTCACTTAAAAGTATAAGCAGTTTTGTTTTATTAGGTTCTTCTAAAAGCCTTGCTGTTGTATGACGAATAGCGCATCCATCCCGATTGCCTGCATAAGCTTTTATTTCCGGTATTCGTGTCCACGTATGATCATTCCATAATTCAGGAAAGTCCTTGACTACATTAACAAACACATTCTTTCTGCCCATACTAAAAAATGAAAATATACCAAAATTATCTCCAACTATAGACAGGGCCGAACCTAAAAGTGCAAGAGCTGCTTTTTCTATATCAATTATCTTGGAACCGCCTGCCCTTATTTCTGTATCTGTAGATGAGCTTGCATCCACCAGAATGGCAGATGCAATGTCTCTTAAGTTTTTAATCTTCCGGAAATAGATCCTTTCATCCGGTGACTGACCCCTTATAAGGTCCATTAAATAATCAACTGCATCGGAAGTATGGATATCATCTCCGCTTTCCCACCTGCGGGACATTTCCACATTATCAGGTTTAATGTATAAAAAACGTTTTTTAATGCGCTTGTATTCTCTTTTATATTTTCTTGATTATCCGGTTGTTTAAGGAAACCATAAAATGTATAGAAATATTCAACCAAAAGATAGATTTTTAAGCAAATTTGGTATTGAAATGGCTTATATATTGCTCCTTTTTGTTATAACCTTAATCAACCGGATAATCAAGTATATTTTTCTATTGTTTTTTCATAGTAATCACTTTCTACAGACTGTAAGGTTCTTTCAAAGAGGGTGCAGTGCTTTCTTTCGTATGTTTTTTTATAATAATTATATTCCGGATACTGGAAAATCTTCATTTCTCCATGCTCAATTTCCAGAGTTAACTCTTCTGCTTTTTTATCTGAATATCTTAAAGATGAAAGATCGATTTTACTCTCTTTAGGTTCTTCAAGATCATCTATAGAAGGAAAGATCTTCTGACTCTTTAAAAGTTCCGGTGACGTATCTAATACAACTTCTGCAAATAATTCAGGTTTTCCCAGAGTAGAAAAACTATTGTGAACACTATCTGCGCGTGCCAGTTGGTGCCAGTTGCCTTTTTGACAACTAGTTTTGCAGAACCCTTACCCTTTTTTGTCCAGCTATATGAAGGTAAACCGGCCATTGTCGACACCACCCCCTTCCGTGATTGGCTGAATGCCAAGGGGCTGCTGTTCAAGCCCACAACTGGAATGGCAAACGATAACAACCTGCGTGTGCGCGAAAATCCCAATCTGGAGGCGGAAATTTTTGGTGTTTTATCCAAGGGTGATGCAGTAGAGGTGCTGGACAGAACCGGTATACAAGATACCATCGGCGACAAGACTGCCTACTGGTACAAAGTGCGCCGCAAAAGTGACGGCCTTGAAGGCTGGGCCTTTGGCGGTTTTATCGATGTGTTTGGCTGCCATTTAATCTATGGTTTTGGCAATACAGCCAGAGCCCGTACACAAATCGTGTGCTTTTATGCCCTGACCCTTTAGGCGGATAAAACGGCTTACAGCTTCGATGAGTGTTTCGGTATCCGGTCTGGGCACAAGCACCCGTTCATCCACATAAAACTCAAGACCGTAAAACTCCTTCATTTTCCTGATATAAGATACAGGCTTACCAGCACAGCGCTCATCCAGCAGCCTTTTCTGAATTAAAAATTAAGCCATAAATACCAAGCAGCAGCTCCTTTTCAAGCGTTATACTTATGTGTCAACGATTCTTGCTTCAGCACGGGAGGCATCCCCCTATGGTTGTTACCGCCCCAGGTCACCCAATGTCATCCGGCGGCTTTTCCGCGAACGCTTTACGACATTTGAATCACTGTATGAAGAAAAGTACGCGGCTTCATGTGGTAAGTTTCGCCTTGGGTTGATAAAATGGGCGGTGGAAGCCTTTGCTCTCTGCGGCAACTGGAACCGGGGCATAGCCCGGGTTCACTGTGCTGATTGCGGATACGATTTTTTCGTGCCTTTCTCGTGTAAAAGCTTTTTCCTCTGCCCTTCCTGCAGTCAGAAACGCACGCTGCTTTTAGATGAGTACTTAAGTAAGGATCTCCTGCTCACTCTGCCACACCGGCAGTTTGTCTGGACAATACCTAAGTGCCTGCGTGTGTTCCTCAAACACAACAGAGCTCTTCATGCTGAATTGAGCAGGCTCATGTTCGGTCTGCTTTCGTACTACTTTAGGCAGGCCGCAGGACGCAAGATCACGACGGGCATGGTATCCGGCCTTCAAACCTTTGGGTAGTTTGCGGGTTGGAACCCGCACTGGCACACTATTGTTCTTGAGGGAGAATTCGACCGCTGGGACAGGTTTATATTCATTCCTATCGGAGCAAGCGATGAA
>CAZEPL010000093.1:0-13101 GCA_964514135.1 uncultured Spirochaetaceae bacterium
AACTCATTTTTTACCGAATACTACTTTCGACTAAACTCAATCAACAGTAGTATAGTTGCAAAACATTTACGGTAAAAAGCATGTACCGTAATTTTATCTGAATCGACATTCTTTTTAAGAAAGTTTCGGTAAAACTTCATTTATATGTAACCTCATTTTAAAATAAAATTATTTATTTGTCAAATATTTCTATTATATTAGTCCTTGCTCTCATTAAAATCAATATTATCCAGCGGACTGGTTATTTTACCCAATTCTCTTCTGCTTACATGAGTATAAATTTCTGTAGTCTTGCTGTTTTTATGCCCAAGAAGCTCCTGTATGTACTTTATATCCACTCCACTCTCATGTAAATGAGTTGCAAAACTGTGTCTGAGTGTATGCACCTTGGCCTTTTTCTTACAATGTATTTTTTCACAAGCGTCTTTTACAATATGTTCAATGCTTCTAACAGAAATATGTGTACCTTTTTTTTGCCCGGGGAAAAGCCATTCATCTGGTCTATATTTTCTGCAATATTCTTTTAGTGTCTTGAGTGCTTTTTCAGAAAGTAAAGTATACCTATCTTTTCTTCCTTTCCCGCCTTTGATAAATATAAGCTTTCTCTCATCATCGATATCGCTAAAACGAAGTTTTACAGCATCGCTGACACGCAATCCTCCTGAATAAATCATCATAATAATTGCCCTGTGTTTGAGATTTCGTGTTGACTGCAACAATTGTATAATCTCTTCTTTATTAAAAACGACAGGAAGCAATTTGTCTTTTTTTGGCCTCTTAATATCGCAGGTAAATTTTTTGTTAAGCACTTTATTATAATAGAAATTAAAAGCACTTATTGCAATATTTAATGCTGATGTAGACATTTCCTTTCTTTCAGCCAGATAATAAAGATAATTTTTAATATCTTTTTCATTAACATCTTCCTGCTTTTTATTAAGGAAAAGAAGTAATTCCCGGTTATAAAAACTATACTGCTTAAAGGTTTTCTTGCTGTATTTTCTGATTTTTAATTCTTTCTTTATATCCTCAATCGCTTTTACAATATGGGGAATACGCAAATATGAGATATGTTTACCCCAATTTACCGGTTCATCTTTATAGAAAATCCCAAGATTATTTACATTTTCAGCACTTAAAGGGACTGTCCAGTATTTTTTTTCTTTATGCCATTTTGAAAAGGGTATGGTCTTGATTCTCTTAATGTAATCTATATTATATGGCAATACAATAATAATCTTGTTGCCATTACCCTTCCTTATTATAATCTCTTTTTTCATAAAAATCCTCCTTTTAATATATATTAACTGAGGATTTTTCATTCCTGCTTTTATTTTTTTTATAAAAATACAAAATATATTTCTTGAATATTGCTCATTTTTACATGATGAATACTATACCGTAGCCCTTTCCGAACCCACCATCATCACTATCCCGCTCATCCTGTCGATACTATCCTTCCCTGGTACTGTTTTGATATAAATTTTACCCTACCCCATAAAGCACTTTTTTAAAAGGGATAAAAAGGCGAGTCCCTGTCCTCTCTGCCCATCACATACTGGCCAAAGGCGCCGCCGAAACAGGCTGCCAAAGGCCGTCCTGTTATACGTTTTAAACAAAACCTCTCATACTATACAGTATTTTAAAAAAAATGCAACAGGGGCCAATATGGCTATATTTAAAGACAGAATGATCACAGAAATGAGGATCCGAGGATTAACGGAAAGAACTCAAGCAGTTTATTTAGATTGCATGAAGCGTTTCGTTAAGCACTTAATGATTCAACCGGATAAAATTACTCCGGAACATATCCATCAGTATCAATCATTTCTAGTAAATGTAAAAAAAGTATCCTGGTGTTTCTTTAACCAGTCTGTATGCCCTATTAGATTTTTCTACAGGCAGGTTTTAAAGTATAACTGGCTTATAGAGCACATACCATTTCAAAAAAAAGATTTACTCTCCCTAAAGTACTAAACAAACAAGATATCCAGACATTTTTCAAGGCTATACATTACAAGAAGCATCTTGCTATTGCTTACGTACTATATTCCACCGGCATACGTCTAAACGAACTATTAAACATAAAAATAACCGATATAGACAGCAGCAGACTTTCTATTCCCATTGCGGTAAACCGCAATTTATCATTGGCATAATTCTTGTAAAAACAACAAGAATTATGCCAATGATAGCATATAAGGGAAGGCAAAGGGAAAAAGCACAGGTATGTGCCTCTTGCTAAGAAAGTTCTTGCTATATTAAGGGATTACTACAGATCAGAAAAAATCAAACCTGTTTCTTACCTGTTTCCAGGAGCCTTATCTCTTAATAAACCACTTCATCCAAGAACTGTTCAGAGGTTTATCCAGGAAGCAAAAGAAATAGCAGGCATAAAGAAAAATATTACTCCACATATTCTAAAGGCATACCTTGGCCACTCACTTATTGGATAACGGAACTAATATCAGAAAGATACAGTTAATCTTAGGGCATAAGAGCTTAAGAACCACTGAAGAAGTATACACATCTTTCTAAGGATTTCTTAAACAACATCCAAAACCCTATAGATAGTATTGATGAACATGACAAAGAGGGCGATCATGATGAATAAAAACATAATCGCCCGCATACTGGCAGATGCGCTGCCAAACATAAAATATCTGAATTCATATGAAAGAGTTATTATATACCAGATAATAAATTGTCAGACGATTGCCCTGGGAGGTCATAAGTGACAGTGTAGTTTTAAAGATATCTATTACCCATCGCAGCTATAGCCGCAATCAAATAAACATTGCAGCTTAAGCAAAAATAATAGAAAAGGAGTCGCTCTTAAGATATATCTATACTATTATTGGTGTAACTTTTGTTATGTTTACAAGAATTATGCCAATGATAGTAGATGATAGTAGATGTCTTCCATATTCATATCAAATGCTTTGGCAATACCTTTTAATTTCTCTAAGTAAGCCGGATAAAGATTTTTATACATCTCAATAATTCGCTCATTTAACTCCTGTGCATTATGTTCGCATTTTTTAGGTCGTATAACCGTCTTTTTAGCCAGCATACCCATTTGATGGCCTAAATCAAAATGGTTTCCGCTTATAGTTACATGATCGATAAAATCAATTCCCATTTTTTTATCTTCAAAGCGAATTGCATCTAAACCATTATCTCGGTTTACTTGTTCAAGCTCGTCTTTAAAAGAAAATATAAAGGGTGTGAGACAAGAAGATATGGCCAAGGATAAAATAAATATTAATAACCATTTTTTATACATAGCACTCCCCTTAATAATTTTAAAATTAAATTTATACACATCTGGCAGTTAAAAAAATCAATAAAAATACTGAATTTACAACTTTTTTCAATCTAGGTATTTTTGTGTAGAATGTTATATAAGAAAGGCTGCCTTTACGGGCAGCCTTAAAATATTCAGAATTGGATCTGTTATTCAGCTACATATTGAGTTCGGTAACTGAGGAGTCCATTGCTATATTCATATATGCGAAACGCAGTTTGTCTTCCATAATAAGTGGCAACCGGCGGACAAATATACAGAGGAACCCTGCCCAACCAGTGCTGCTCGTCCCTATGAAAATGCCCCGCAATTACGGCTTTGACATTATACCGGTTTAAAACATTAATCCATTTATCCTTTATATACTCAGGCCAGCCATCATGCATTTTATTATTATAAAAATCATCCACGCATGGCGTGTGGTGAAAGATTATTACAGGACTGTTGCCACAGGTTCTTAAAACACTTTCCAGCCACTCAAGCGGTTCTTCCGTGAGTATCTGTTCCGAATATAAAAATATGAAGAATACCCCATTATATTCTTTATAATAATGCACTCCCTCGGGAATGTAGTTGTCATATACTTCAACAAAATTATTTAAGAGTTTATCATGATTACCGGGAACAAAATGAACCGGATAGTTTAGTTTTTCAAATTCGTTCAAACCTTTATTGAAAATTTCTTTGGAGGTCACATTATAATAAATATCTCCCGTATGCACCACACACGAAATGTTAAAGGGCAGATTATTAATGGCATCAACAACCTTTTCGGTTCTGGCTAAATAATCTCCATCACCAATATGCGTGTCTGTTATTTGGATAAAATAAAATTGTGTATCTTCTTCAGCACATGAAATAAGGGAAATCAATAGTAAAATTGCTATTCCAATAATTTTTCGCATGTGTATCAACCTTATGTGCAGAAATTTAAAAAACAAAGTTTTAGCAACGCAAAAAACTAACATCCTCACATATATTTATTTTGACTTAACAGAGCTCGAATTTCTATTCAGGCTGTAGGCGTACCTAAGCTCTCATTTGCTCCAGACGTTTTCGCGCATCGGCATCATGTTTCCAGATTTCACTTACCTTCTCACAGCCAAAATCCGGACAGTCCGCGCAGGTCGCAAACCCTTTTTCAAGCGCACACAAGCGGATACCGCAGACCAGACAGTGGCTGAAGAGCTTGTCTTTTTCCGATTGCTGACAACCCAGACAATTAATTGTTTTCCAGTCAATTGACACATTGAACATTGCCGACCATTCCTGGGCTGTCTTTTTTCTCATCTCGTCATCATCCTTTAACGTGGCCAGGTAGGCATTGCATTCGGAACACATAAGTCCGCATTTGGCAATAATTTTTTCCATATTAAACTCCTTATTATTTTTGAATATCTTACACAATTAAACCTGACATTAGTCTGTCAGGTTTGAATTTTTTATTCTATCACCCAGACATGGATGTGGTTCGGCTATACCTTGATTATACTTATAGCAGGGCTGCAGGGCATACCGAAAACCTATTATGAAGCCGCACAGCTTGACGGTGCTTCGGTCTTTCAAACCTTTTTTAAAATAACAGTACCGCTGCTCATGCCGATTTTAACATTTGTGGTTTTCACCTCGCTTATAGGGGGTATGCAGCTTTTTGACATTCCCTATGTGTTTATCTCCAGATTCAAACACGGGACATTAATAGATTTCGGAGGAGAATCGGCAAAAGCATTAACAACGTCGGTTTATTATTTATACAATCAGGCCTTCGGTTTGACCCAGCCGAATTTCGGCTATGCCGCAGCAGTTTCCCATATACTGTTTTTACTGATTGCGTTTTTTTCCGTATTATACTTAAAACGTATTAGAAGAGTCTCAGGAGAAGAGACGTAATGAGTACTTAGCAGGGCAGCTGTCGCCGCTTATGCTTTTTTACGGAGCGATCCGCTTCACTCTAAACCTGCCGTTTGTAATATCCAATGAGTTGCCACCGCCGTCGTCAACTGTCGCAAAAAAAGTGCCCTTTACCGTACCAAGTGCGTAATTGCTTGTAGTAACAGTAATAGAAAAATCGTTACTGCCCGAATCATACAATGCCTGTCCGTCATAATATGAAACTCCGCCATTTCCGGGGCCCCATGTACCTGTATTTATATGACCATCTTCTACCAAAATAAAAATACTTTTTATGCCATTATTATTGTAGTCAATAGATGTACCATCGTCGGGGGTGGCGTATATGCTCGTCCAGGTAGCGCCCATATCCCAGGTGGCAAAAGGCTCAGTCTCCATATCGCTAAAGCCCTTATCATAGAGATACCTTTGTCCGTCAATATAAAAAAGCACATATTAATCGGAAAGGTTTTCGCTGTCCGCCACAGTGCAGTCAATGAGCACTATGGCGCATCAAGCAATTAAGAGAATAAGAGCAAATATTCTCATTATGTTGTCCGCCGAAGAAATAAAATACATTACCCAAAACAATTCGTGAATTTAAAAAAAATATACTTTAAACCCTCTTATTGCTATGGATCGGTCTCGACATACTCCGGCCAGTAGAGCTCCTTATTCTGCGCCTTATCCTTTACCAGCACGGCAAAGTAATAGTCGGTCCCGGATGTTAAATCTGTCACATCTTTACTGGTGATATTAGCTATCCAGTCCTGGATCAGATCATCTCCTGCAATGATGGCATCAATCTCTGCTACACTGTCAATATCTCCCTCCGTGGATGCCTTGACAACTTTGTACTGCAGATCTACCTGCGCTGTTGTCTCATCCGTGGCTACGCCCCAGTTGACCGTCAATGTAGTCATGGTGATATCCGTATAGCTTATAACCGCTCCGGGCACCAGTGGATCTGTGTCTTCGCTGCCGTTGGGAGGGCCAGAACCAGGCATACTACAGCTTATAAATAATAGTAATACACCTAAATATAAGCATGCCTTTTAAACAAGACACGGTATGGCTGCATATAACCTCCCTTGTCGGCCTATGCTAAAGACGTATAATTAATTATAATTCAAAATTTGGTCGGAATCCAATAATTCGACTCAATTATTTAAACATAATAAATCTCTTACCGGATTTAAAAATGCTCTCCTTCCTTGTGGATTCGGAAAGCACGAAAGCCAGCACTCGGGTGGAGGAGGTAATGCTGTCAGCAGCAGCATGACAGGCACCCATCCTCTACAGGAAATTGACTTTAGGGGTATGGGTGCTTAAATAAGCACCACGGATAATAAAAAGATCAGCTTGTTCTAAATTACATCCACACTTTTAGCAATAGCTCCAATAATACTTTAATACCCGGCAGCTCTTTATTTTTTTTCAAATAGGCAAAGGACAGATCTATCTTAAAGCTTTGACCTTGCCAAAGCACAAGCTCTTTCCGCTCCACCGCCCTCCTGCACATATACTCGGGCAACAGTGAAATGCCAATACCCGACTGTACCAACTGCAGGGTTGTAGTCTCGTGGTCCGAGCTCACAAACTTTTTGGGTTCTACGGCGTATTTTTGAAACAAATGGTTTACCTTTTCATAAAACGGACAGTTAGTCGGCGGCAGCACCCAGGGGAGCTCCAGAATGGCTTTTAGCGGAGCAGCCTCAATCTTTTCCCGCCAGACATTCGGCGCGGCGATTACCAGCTCAACTTGGCATAAAGGCACTATCGCTGTATTTTCATTATGCTGTCCGCCGAAGAAAAAACCGCCGTCAAGCCGAGTTTGCTGAATATCATTTAAAATAGCCGCTGTGGAACTCTGTATAAACTGAAACTCCAATTCGGGATGAGCTTCCGCGGCTGTGCTGAGCAGCTCTTTTATTCTTAATACACCGGCATCTGTGTTTAACGCTATCTTTACCTTAACATGCAGATCGTTTTTTATATGATGCAAAAAATAATCAAAATCTTTTACTGTGGACAGTATTTTTTCTATCTTGTCTTTGATCTTTTTTCCCTGTTCAGTTAAAAGTACTCCCTTGCTCGTTCTTTGAAACAGGATAACTCCAAACTCATCTTCCAGAGCTTTAATCTGCGCACTTACAGCCGGCTGGCTAGTGTGTAAAATTTCAGCCGCTTTACTTATGTTACATGTATCAGCTACTGTGGTAAAAGTTTTTAATTGATAAATCTCCACAAGAACCTTCCGCTATAAAAAAGAGTTATATCTGCTATCAAAATATACGATTGGACACTTCGTTCTTCTCTGTTTATGGTAAACCATGAGCCATGTACTCTTACGTTTATATCAAAAGAGCATATGAAGTTCAATCTTATTTTATATTTACAAGGAAAGCGCCATGAAGCTGCAGGGCGTGTATTTACCACTCATTACTCCCTTTAAGCACAAGAAAATCGATATCGACTCATATAAAAAACTTATCAATTACTATATCAACAAAGGAATCAGCGGGATAATTCCTTTGGCCACAACCGGAGAATACCCAACGGTTGAGGATAATGAGTTTATATTACTCATAGAAAAGACTATCGAATTTGTAGAAAACCGCATTCCCGTGTTTATCGGAGTGAGCGGTAACGACACGAACAGACTTATAAAAAAAATAAAACTCTTAAAGCATTACAATATCGCAGGAATCCTGTGTGCCGGGCCTTATTATAATCTGCCCGATCAAAGAGGAATTTACGAGCACTTCTTAAAACTATCCGAAGCAAGCGAGCTAGATTTCATCATTTATAATATTCCGTACCGCACAGGCAGGAATATTGAGAACCGGACCATACGCAGGCTGGCTGAACTGAAAAATATAATCGGCCTCAAAGATTCGTGCGGCAGTATCGAACAAACCGCAGATTTGCTGCTGCACCCACCTGTGAACTTTTCCATTCTTACGGGCCATGACACACATTACTATTTAAGCTTAGCCCTCGGCAGTAACGGCGGTATTCTGGCCTCGGCTCATATCAACACAGAGCAGTTCCTGTCAGTCTATAATCATATGCAAAATAATGACCATAGCAGCGCGCTTACAGAGTGGCGCAAGCTTATACACTTCATACCCTATCTGTTTCAGGAACCTAATCCGGCCCCGATTAAATATATACTACATAGAATGGGGCTGATAAAGAGTTCTGAAGTAAGGCTGCCCTTGGTAGATATATCCGAAGATCTGCAGAAAAGTCTTTTAAAGGCAGTGCCTGAAATTTAATTTCTCGGAGGATATTTATGACTTCACGGAAAATCAAACGAATTGCGAAGTTTTTCATATTCCCATTCAGCTAACATGCATTATAGAACAGAAGGGAATCATCGCCGTGCCTATTCCGTCCGAACCTTATGAGTACTGGGACCAAAAAAACAGAGAAGGCCGGGGCATTATTTCCCTGCGTCACGCCGGTTAGCTGGCTGGACTGGGTGTACTGGGGAAAAATACACTTTTATATAACAAAAAGTACGGAAACATGATTACGCTGGGCGCTGTGCTTATAAATAGTGCACTGACGCCTGACAAAATTGCTTCATATTCATTTTGTAAAGAATGATTATAATATCAATGCTTTTACTAAGCATCATCACATTATATACACAAGAGGTCATAGAACAAGATGACAGCTTTACAAACCTTTTGACAATTAATTTTAACCTGATTGGCATTAAAAGCGGCTATGCCATTAATATTGATTCTCCGGCAACTGATTTTCCGCTTATAACACTGTATTTCATGAATCTGGAAATTTTACCACCCTTCCCCATACCGGGAGTTGGTATTCATCCTTTATCAGTATATTACTTTGATCATGGTTCAAGTATTGGCCTGAGACCTCTTCCCTATATTATTATTCCGATTATTAATACCCAAGATCGAGAAAGTATATTAACATACCTCGACGACGGATTTTCTTTTGGCCCTTTAGAACGAAATTTTCAATTAAATCTCATGCTCGACGCCATGTTCCGCGCCGGCCAGCTGAGTCAAATTCTTATAGATGACAACATTACCGATATCTCAGCGTATGTAATATGGGGCGGCTTAAGAGCTGTATACAGATTGAACTCACAGCTTAGTTTGGATTTTCAGGTTGGTTATCTGCACTATTGGGATCCGGGAGTCCCCCAAAATAATCATGGCTTTATTGAGATCCAAACCGGTATTTGTTATGGAAGCAGCTGCCAACTGTTTAAAAGCAATACAGAACAGCATATTTCACAAATAGCAAAAGAAAGGCAACCGCAAAAAAGCGGGCAAGAGGATGCCAAACCCTGGTATTACAAATTCGAATACCAGGGTTTGGCCCGGTTTCTCTACTGCAATCCTACTGCTTTCAATAACCGGCTGTCCCAATATAATTTCTCACCAATACAAGGCGGTTTAATCGCTGGTGGAATATTTACCAATGAAACCATTAAGGATTGGCGCCTGGGGTTCTTTATGATGTCTCCGATTATAGGAGAATTTCACGAAGATTTTGTGTTTGCCGGCCAGGACTATCACAGACACACCGCCTATTATGATTTTTGCTTTATTCTCTTAAAATCTTTTGATCTATCAGATAACTTTTGCTTTAATATTGGTGCTGCTGTAGGTTTTTTCTATTATGATGAGATCGGAGTGGTCAACAAGACTACTGATACACGATTGATAAAATATACAGCATTGCCCGGCCCAAGTATAAAGGCTGTAGTTTCGTTTGACTGGTATTTCGTGACCTTCGCTGACTCACATATTACGATCGGGCTTACAGCAGTTGGATCACTTAACTTTATGTATTGTCCGAAGGGCTGGGTTGTTGATGAAGAAGGAAATCTGATTGAGGATTTTCCCGAGATTGATTTTAGTGGTTTCCAAGTAGCGGAGATCTAAAAGTGAGGTTTTAACAATGCTATCTAAGTTGTCAATGTTGATAAGTGGTCTTATTGCTCAAAGACCGCTTAATCCTTATGGGATTACAAAAATATTAAAGAGATCCAATATAAACAAGTGGTTTCCCATGGCTCTGCCTTCAATTTATACTACAATTAAGAAGATGTCGAAAAAGGGGCTTATTACCGGAACCATAGCTAAAGACGGAAATATGCCTCAAAAAACAATATATACACTTTCTGAATCCGGAAAGAAACAGAGCATAGAGTCTCTTTCTCAATTCCTTCAGAGTATTGACAAGGATGTAACAAATTTTGAGATTGCCGTATATCTATTGTGCAATTTAGATAGAGAAAAAGCAATTAACGCACTTAAAGCGCGGTTGGAACGATTAAACAACAGTTTAGCTGAAATAAAAAGCATGAAAGACTTCGCTGAACCCAATAGCTCCTTACCATTTTCTGCAAAGATTATTATGAAGTATAATCTATATATTAGACAGGCAGATAAAAAGGTAACAGAAGAACTATTGGAAACCGTACAAAACCAAGGGGAGTGGGATGTCTTTGTGGCATTAACACGACGATTATACGACGATTATGGAAAATAGTCGCATACAATTATTACCCTCCAATAACGCATATTACTCCCTCAACTCTTTTTTCTTAATCGTGAAGGAGATAATATTTTATGAAGGTTAAAAGAAACTATACAGGCCTGTTATTTATACTCCCTTTTTTTATTTTTTATATTACGTTCCATCTATATCCTATTATTTACACATTTTTCTTAAGTCTCACCAAATGGGACGGATTTGCCGATCCCGAGTTTATCGGTTTTCATCATTATGCCAGAATATTTACCGAACTCGGTGCAAGATTAGCCGGAGCGGATAAACTGGATATTCCCGGCGAATTTTGGCTGTCGTTTATCAACACATGGAGGATATGGCTGCCCAATATCACAATGCAGTTGGTAATCTCTTTATTTTTAGGCGTAATCTTCACCAACACGCGCCTAAAAATGAGGGGAGTAGGTTTTTTCAGAGCCATCTTCTATTTTCCCAATCTGGTTACCGCGGCCTCAGTAGGTATCCTGGCCTTAGTGTTGCTGGATTGGCAATATGGTGCGATCAACCAGATTCTTCACGGACCATCATCGAATTTTCCCGGAGGAATGTACCCACCTGAATTCCATATTCTCATGAATCCCATCAGAGCGCAGTTCGTGATATCAATAATACAAACCTGGCAGTGGTTTGGTGTTACCATGATACTTTTAATGGCGGGCATGCAGGGTATACCCAAGACCTATTATGAAGCCGCTGATCTTGACGGCGCTTCGGCCACACAGACCTTTTTTAAGATAACACTTCCCTTACTCATGCCTGTGTTTACCTTTGTAATAATCACTTCACTTATAGGAGGAATGCAGATATTCGACATACCCTATGTCTTTTTACGAGGCACGATGCAAGGCCAAGTAGGTGGTGAGACAAGTAGGGCATTGACAACAACGGTCTATTATATGTACGCGCAGGCTTTTGGTTTGTCCCAACCGAATTTCGGCTACGCGGCGGCTGTTTCATATATGCTGTTTATACTCATCGCAATATTTTCAATTTTGTATATAAAAATGATTACAAGAGTTTCAAGAGGAGAGGTGTAATGGAAATAAGTACGGCAAAACTTAAATTACAGATTAGTAGAACTTTATTATATATATTTCTTATCGTACTAGCTATAGGATGTATAATTCCCTTTTATATTATGATAATTAACGGGAGTAGAACAACTCAAGAAATTAATACAGGCATAACGCTCATTCCTGGTTCAAATATAATCGGCAATATGAAGACAATCCTCATTATTACGGCAAATATCAATTTTTTCATGGGTTTTGTAAACAGCACGATTACTGCCGTCTTTGCATCAGTGCTCCATATTTATATTGCATCTCTGACAGCTTACGGCTTTGCATTTTATGAGTTTCCGCTCAAGAAAGTGTTCTTCGGTTTTATTATAGCCTCCATAATGATCCCCGCGCAACTGGGACTGATCGGTTTCTATGACCTTATACTCAAGATGAATTTGCTGGACAACCTGCTGGCCCTGATTCTTCCTGCGGGAGCGGTGGCATACACTGTTTATTTCTTACAGCAGTACACAAAATCGGTACTACCGGAATACATCATAGAGGCGGCGCGTATCGACGGAGCGCCTGGTTTAACCATTTTCCATAGGATTGCTTTGCCCATCATGTCTCCGGGTATGGCTACCATGGCTATTTTCGGATT
This sequence comes from uncultured Spirochaetaceae bacterium, assembly GCA_964514135.1. Taxonomy (GTDB): domain Bacteria; phylum Spirochaetota; class Spirochaetia; order SZUA-6; family RPPD01; genus JAFGGG01. The sequence goes on from CAZEPL010000093.1 coordinate 12,428, forward strand.
TGTATTTAGCTGGAATAGCTTTTTAGGGCCATTAATAGTACTTACTTCGGAGGATAATTATACCTTACCAGTGATGATTGCCCAGTTAAGCTCTTCTCTGTATGCCAGGGATTTCGGAGCGATTTATCTGGCGGTGGCTTTATCAATTTTTCCGATTATAGTTGTGTTCGCCTTTTTACAGAGATTTCTTATTTCGGGTATTTCTTTCGGGAGTTTGAAGGAATAGGTTCATGCTCCGTATAGAAAATCCAGTTAATTTCGAAGGCACCTTTCCATTGCCGGAGGCCCAGATTGACTGGTACATAGGATAAGCATCGCGTTTAAGATATTCAGGATAGTGGTTTCGTTACCTCCTCCTATTTGTCTGCTGGAGGAAAATGCCGCACCAATTTTTCCGTCGAGTTTTCCATGAAATCGAACGGATTCATCAAACAATCTTTTTATTTCGGCGGCCATACTCCCGTAATAGGTGGGCGAGCCTACAATAATGGCATCAAAATCCAACAGGTAATCCGCTGTTACATCTTTGACATTGCGCATATCCGGCTCTACCTGCTCCTTTTTAATGCCCTCTGCGATTAACTCTGCCATTTTCCTGGTATTACCTCCCTTGGAAAAGTAGGATCATACGATTTTTTGGGGGACTAACCATATAATTTAAGAATTCTGAATAG
>CAZEPL010000094.1:0-13043 GCA_964514135.1 uncultured Spirochaetaceae bacterium
AGCTGAATAACCGCTACACCTTGCAAAAAACAGATATTCAAATAAGTCAAATCTACACCTACAAAGCGTATGTGGAAAAGGTTCTGGACGGAGACACCTTTTGGGCTGTTCTGGGCTTGGGCTTTAAAATCTTTATCCGGCAAAAAATACGCTTGCATAGACTCGACGCCCCGCCCGTGGAAACCGACGAGGGCGTAAAAGCCATGAACTACCTCAACAACAAACTGAAGCCCTTAGATTTTAGCGTTGTAAAAACCCACTGGCGGGATAAGTTTGACCGATACCTGGCCGATATTTTCTACCAGCCGGATGAAGAAGATTTTCTGGTTGTGACCGAGAAAGGTAAGTACCTAAACCAGGAGCTGGCGGACAAAGGCTACTGCCGGATCGTGCCGAGTCAATAATGCCTCATATTGGGGCTAACATGAAGAAAAAAGTATTTTATTAAATTAATTTCTATTAGATACGTTGAAATATTGAATTAAAATCAACAATAAATATATAATACCTATAAAATACAAGGAGGGATTATATGATCGGTAATCTACCTGACAATATATTAAATTCATTATTAGAGACATTACCTGTCGAGTTTTCAATAATAGACGCAGATGATAAAGTACTTGCCTGGAATAAACATGAAACACGAATTTTCAAACGGCCGGAAACAGTTGTTGGAAAGAATGTGAGAAATTGTCATCCTAAAAAAAGTCTTGATAAAGTGGAGATAATTCTTAATGAGATGAAACAAAAAAAGAGGGATAAAGCACGTTTTTGGATAGACCTTCCACTTGCCCCTGATGGTGGAAAGCAGAAAGTATTAATTGAATATTATGCTTTAAGAGACAATCAAGGCAATTATTTAGGATGTCTTGAAGCTTCTCAGAATATTGATGAAATACAAAATTTAAAAGGTGAAAAAAGACTATTGGATTAAATGTAAAAAGCCTCCAAGGTGGCCTACTGGAAAGGGATTATATCGAGATCCCCGTCTTCCTGCATCTTCCGAAAAAGTGAGGGAGAAAGAATAATTGTTAAAATTCAACGTCCTGCGGATTATAAGGTTTTTTTACCTGATAAGTACCGCTCCACACCTTTTGAGCTGTTTTTAAATCGAGCACATCCAGGTATAGCTCATACAGTATCTCTCTCATGTCCCCGCTGCCTTCAATTTTAACGGTATAGTGACCGGATTAAATATTTTGAGAACAAATTATACCGGCTCCCTGAAGGCTTGAAAAATCCTTTAACGCGCAGGTAAAACAAAAAGTTCTACTGTTTATTTTGACTGTCCGTGTTTGCATTACACCCTCCCCGCATTCTTCACACACCACACTATCGAATATCGGCGCGTAAGGAGGCAGTTTCGGTTTAACTTCCCTGCAGGAAAATACCTTTTCGAAAGGATATTCAAGTATGCGAAAAGAAACTTCCCGGGATAAATTCTTGAAATCATTTAGTTCTTTATCGCTGCCCTGTCTGTGCTTAATCACCTTATCGAATAAAAGTGAAAAATCAGGTGAATCCGTGTTCAACAAATTCCAGTATTCGGGCTTTACCGCTATTCTTAAACCTTTCCCGCCGCGTACGGCGAAGGTTGCCGCGGTTTTTCCAAGATCATTAAAAAGCAGGGCGTTATTTCCGAAAGTACATCCGGAAACAACCTGAATACCATCCGCAAAACAGTTGTTTGTTTCCACGATAACAAGGGTATTTTCGCTTATTCCGTCGGAAGACCAGTGCTCAAGCTCTTTCATGCCCCGCACGGCGGCGTAAACACCGAGTGCCAGGCCGGGACAGAAATGGCCGTGTAGCTCTCCGGCTTTGATAAGGCATTGGGAGAACTCGCCCGTTTTAATAAGCCTGATTATCTCGTTTCTTGGATTATCTGAAACCCAATCCCTGTTTATTTCTTCAACCTCTTCGTAATCGAATACCGGTGTAAAGGGTTTGATGTCAAACACAGGTGTACCGTCCACCGCATCCAGCCCGTGGACACGCAGGATATTGTTCTCCAGCTTTAACAGGCGGACAGTGGAAAGACCCAACCCTGAAGGCCTTCTGGGGCTTCTGGAAGCGAACACGCCCTTTATTTTACCGTTATAGATCGGACCCTTTAAGGAGTAATTAGCGGAAAGGTGAAAACCGAAAATCACCTGGATATACCTTGATTCTTCAAGAAGAAACAGTCCTTCGAGATATTGGGGATTAATCTCGATAGTGCTTTCGTGTTTTCTCATCTCAAAGGGGCTTTCCTGTTTTTTAAATCTGCTTTTCACAGTTCCGATCTGTACGAGTTTTATCATTTTTTTCATCCTCCGTAATACCTTTAATGTACTTAATACTTGGCCGGTATGATAACCGGGTACTCTTCCGTATAGTGTATGGATACCGAAATACCGTATACATCTTGTATCAACTTTTCAGTAATATCATTTTTTGTGCACACGGTGTAAATGATATTATCCTTTAAAAAGATAAACCTGTCCGCGTAATGAATGGCCATATTCAGATCGTGGACACTCATAATGACCGAAACATCGTGTCCTGCAACGATTTCCTTTATCAGCGTAAGTATTTCAATCTGGTTTTTCAGATCCAGACTGCTTGTGGGCTCATCCAGAAGCAGAATTCTGGGTTCCTGAACCAGGGCCCTGGCTATGCAGACCTTTTGCAGCTCGCCGCCGGAGAGCTCATCGATATATCGTAAGCTCAAATCGTTAAGCTCAAGCCGGTCGATGATTGCGCTTGCTATCATCAGGTCCTTTTCCGTTACTTTAAAGCTCATGTGCGGATGTCGTCCCAGCAGCACCGCGTCGAAAACATTCAGCCGCGAGGTTTCATTGCGCTGGGCTACGTAGCCTATCTTTTGGGCGATTGCCCTGCTTCCCAGGTTAAATAAATTCTCTTCCCCTATGAATATGGTTCCCTTGCGTGCTTTCAGGATTCTGTTTACGCATTTTAACAAAGTCGTTTTCCCCACTCCATTTGGGCCCAATAGGGCTAAGATTTCATTGTTCCTAAGTGTAAAAGAAATACCGTTGAGAATATTTCTTGATGCGTAATTGAAGCTGACATTATCCAATCTTAAAATCATCTTTTACGGCCTTTAATGATAAGGTACACAAAAACGGGCACACCCAGAAAAGAGGTGAAGATTGCAACCGGGAATACGTGCGGCGCCATGACAAGCTGTGCGCTGGTATCCGCGGCAAGAAGGATTATCCCCCCGGTAATGCAGGAACCTGGCAGAAGAAACCTATGATCGTCACCGATTATCCTTCTTACGATATGAGGACAGACAAGTCCTATAAAACCGATAATGCCTATAAATGCGATAATAACGGCTGTTACCAGCGAAGCCGCGACCATGCCGAAAAGCCTTACGAACTCCACAGGCACACCCAGACTTTTCGCCGTTTCGTCGCCCGCATCAAGAGCGTTGTATCTCCACCGCTGGCTTATAAAAAATACCACGGAGAGGATGACGATAATAAAAATACCCATGAACTCCCTCCAGTTTGTTCTCCCCACATCGCCGAAGGTCCAGAACACCATGGCGCCCAGTTGTACGTCGTCTGCGAAAAACTGCAGAAACATAATTCCGGCTGAAAACAGGGAGCCCATTGCCACTCCGGTAAGAACCATAACCTCCGGGGATGAGCGCTTGAGCCTGGTGATGCCTATCAAAACCCCTGTTGTAATAAGGCAGAAAACAAACGCGGAAATTGTGGTAAGATACGGATTCGTAATGGTAACCGGGTCCTCACCGGTCGAACGCATGACACCGCTGCCCAGGGTCATGATTGACAGGGCCGCGCCGAAGGCTGCGGCCTGGGATATGCCCAGGGTAAAGGGCGAGCCGAGCGGATTGCGCAGCACCGATTGCATAACCGCGCCGCTTACGGCCAAACCTATACCGGCGCATAGGGCCGTTAAAATTCTCGGAAGGCGTATATCAAAGATTATAATATTCCGGTTGAGATCGTTCGACAGACCCAGGAGTGTTCTCAACACATCCACAACCGGTATGGTAACGGCTCCCAGGCACAGGGAAAGCAAAAAAAGTATGATAAGCAGGGCGGAACCAATTACAAGGAAAATAATCTTTCTGCCGATATATTTTTGATATTCTACCGGAAACCGGGCTTGATTCAGATGCATGGCCTAAAAACGTACTCTTTTAAAGATCATATTGTTAAAGATGTGATTGAGTTCTGCAAAAACGGGTTTGCCCACGAGGAACTCGTAAATCTCATCCGCTTTCTTTTCAGGATCGATTTCCGCGAAAGCCTCCGGATATAATACCTTGCCTATATAATAGGCATTTGCCAGGGTGGAGCCGTAATTCTGCGTATACCAGTTATAGGGGATTACCGCGTAAACCTCGCCGGTTTTTAGCGCTTTCAGATTTCTGTAAGCCGGATCACTCCGAAGCTCATAAAAGGCATTTGCCTTTGGGTCGGACTGCATGGTGGCAAGATCGATAAAGATAATATCGGGATTCCATTCCACGATTTTTTCTTTTGAAACATTGATATATGCCTGGCTGTTATCTGACAGCGCTGCGTTTTCCGTGCCTATAAACACAAAAGGAGGATACGCTGGTTCGGTTGACTGTAAGCCGTGCGGCCCTTTAAAGGCGATACCGCCTATATAACAGGTTTTTTCGCTTTGTTTTTTAATGTCCTTTGTCCTGTTATGAAGATCCGCAATACAGGCATCGACAAAGGCAATTATCTCCTCGGCCCGCTTTTGTTTATCCATTATCTTTGCCAGAAGCCTGAGCGAGGAATAAAAATCCTCACGCGCATCCACAAGGTCACCGTAATTCAAGGCAACCACCGGGATTCCGGTTTTTTCCTGCAGTTCTGCGGGGTCATGCCCCATTTCCGGATAAGTTTTGAAAATGATTTCCGGCCGCGGAGTAAGCGACAGAATAAGCTCCGGATTATCAAACCCCCGCGTCTCACCGAAAATCGGCAGCTCCCTGAACCGGGGATTGGAAAGGGCATAGGGACGGGCATCAAATTGGTTGCTCCGTGTTTCAAGATCATCCACCGCACCTATCCTGTCCTGGCATTCCAGATATGTTATATACCTCAGGCAGCCCGCTCCCGAACAGATAATCCGCATGGGTTTTTCAGGTATCATGACCGTTCTTCCCAGATAATCGGTAATCGTTTTATACGTTACCTGCTGTACGGCGTCTCCGTTTTTTTTACCGCATGAAAAAATGAGTGATAACAATAATATCATAAAACATGCTTGTTTTAGAAAATATTTCATGTGAGGTAACTCCTTTATTGTTATTACGAAAATTAAAATCGTGTTACTATAACGTAGAATCTTTTCACTAAGATGTCAAGTATCAGGTGTATTAACCTCGGGTTTGATTATAACTACGAAAGAGTATTTTTTAAAACGGTACGAAAAAACTTACGGATACCTTTGAAATATTAATACATGTGCTATTAATATATAATAAGGTTATGAATAAATTTGACTTTGGTTTTTTTATTATTTTATTTATTTGTCCGCTCACTTTAATATACGGTCAGACAACAGGGACCAACTATGAAATGCCTGCCGTGCTACCATTAATCAGGGACTATAATCCTTACGATTATCTGGTGCCGCAATTTTATCCGTTCGGCTGGTCAGAGAATGGAAAATTCGCATACATTCTTAAAACGGAAATGCAAGGCCGTGGCGGTTATATAGAAAGCTTCGTGATTTTAGACACAATCACTGATGATTTTGTGTGGTATAAAAGCTTCGACTCCGTAGAGGATAATGACAGAGATTTAATCTTTAATAATTTTAAAAGACAAATGCAAGAAAATAAGATCATACAATCTGAAATTTCAATCCGGGAACCGCCCGTTAAAACCCCAGACGACACGATTACCTTTGAATTCAGTTTTGTTGAAAAGAAATTCCCGGATTCGGCTGATGAAATTGACAGAATGATGGAGGGATACTATGAGTCCTATACTCTCTTTGGGTATTCGCAGAAGAGGGGCAAGAAAAAACTAACCCACAGACAGGGCGGTATTGCAATTAGCATTGGTATCTTGGGATACATTAAAAGCCCTTTTGAAGAGAGGGTTATTGTGATTGTTAAAAGTGTCAGCCGGGGCTGGGAGGGACCTCCCAATCCTGTTGACATCGATTTGATCGGATGTCATCTCAAATCCGGCTTTAAGTAAGAATAGATTACCAGTTAATCGTCTCTGGAGATAGGGTTTTATTATCTGGTGAGTACCGCTCCACATCTTTTGCGCGGTCTTTAGATTTTTCAATTCCAGATACACCAGATAGAGGATCTCTCACTTATCCTCGCTGCCCTTAATAGTATGTGTAAATCCACCGTAAAATATAAAATCCGCCCCTGTTTTCGTGCCAATTTCTAGTAAAATACTTTTTTGGTATCTGCCTGGTGTCCGTTCCATGGCATCACGTATATCTTCTCTGACCTCACTGCTTTCTATAAATTTTACCCTGACCTTGCCGCTGTCAACAAGACTTTCCTCAAGGTATTGCTTCAGGGTGGCTGTATCAGTATAACTACTGCTCCAATTGCGAATCAAACCCGTGATGACAAGCGGCTTATCACCTGTTTGAGCCGTAAATTCCGCGAGCCATGTAGCGTTCAAGCAGTCCGCTGCCAGGGCTTCCGCGGCTTTTTTTGCATCGCTGTATGTCCAGAGCCAGCTGTTAAGGGTTTCATCATTGCTATGGTCTATGGTGTCGGATACGGCCAGGCTGCCGCCGCTTAGCAGCATAAAAACTATCATAATAAATCCCGGTATAAATCTTCTCATGTACTTCAATTATATATCTTAATTCTTTTAAAACAATATATTTTAGGCTATGATGTGCCATGAATGAATATTATGCACGAATTAACAGGGTTATCGATTATATCGAGAATAACATTGCTCACGATTTCACGCTGGATGACCTAGCCGGGATCGCCTGTTTTTCGAAATATCATTTTCACAGAATTTTTAATTCCCTTATGAACGAAACACTCTTTAATTTTATCTACCGGCTCAGACTGGAACGGGCTGCATCACGCCTCTGTTTCGAGATTAACAAATCCGTAACCTATATCGCACTTGAGTGCGGATTTGGGAGCCCCGCCTCATTCTCCAAATCATTCCCAGACTGAGTTCGGTACGGGCCAGCCACAGCTCCGCTTCATAGTAAAAGGGGTAGTCCTGTAGTAATTGAGTGAACACTTCTTCAGCTTGTTCAAAACTCCCGGACAGGTAATATGTCTTTCCCAGCATAAAGCGCGCCTGGTAAAAGCTGTGCTTTTTTTGACTTAGTTTGAGGAAACTCGATTCGGCCTGCTTGAAATTGCGGCTTAGATAGGCTTTTTTGGCGTTAAGATACTCTTTGACAAGGTCAGGGTCCAAATTCTCCAAGGTGATCTCTGCAGGCCCACAGCTGAAGAACAAGAGAGTACACAGACATAATACTACAATCACTTTTTTTACCATTATATGCTCCGATTTGGGCTTACTTTATTGCGCACCTATACTTTTGTCAAGCAAGCGTGCATCATGTGCACAGGATAGAATGAGCCGCCTATTATGTATTAATAACACATTTTTGTATAGAATCACTCGGATTTGTTTCCAGCAATTTAGAAATGTCCTCTTGGTGTATATAAATTTAACCGCGGATTTTCACGGATGTACACAGATATCTATGATTTAAATTAAAATTGCTATCCGTTGACATCGGCGATCATCCGCGGATATCCGTAGTAAAAACTCCTCAACCCAGGCGCTCTTTTCACAAATAAAAAATATTTTTTAATACTATTAAAAGCAAAATTAGTATTGGATGCGTATTGAAATATAGAAGATGGTTTTTATTTTGAAATATAAAACAAAGCGCGTGAGTTTAGTGTTTTTCACGTAATACATAATAAAAAAGGCTTGATATGAATACCAAAGAGAGACATATAGTACGTATACTAAAACTGTTGGAGCTCAGGCGGATTACATTGAAGGAAGCCGCGGCTTTACTGAGTGTGAGCTACCGTCACATACGGCGCATATACAAAAACTATAAACAGGACGGCAATTATTGTCTGATTCACGGTCTGCAGGGCAGGGTGTCCAACAGAAGGATTGACGAGAGTATCCGGAATAAAATTTTACATTGTTTTAAGGAGAATTTCAGATACTGCGGACCTACCATCGCTGCCGGAAAACTCAAAAACCTGGGGCATGATATAAGCAGAGAAACACTGCGCAAATGGCTTTTGGAGGAAGGTTTGTGGAATTGTAATTGTAAATATCCCAATCAAAAAATACAGAAAAGACAGCACAGGCACTTCGGTGAGCTGATACAGCTCGGCAGTATTTGTGTGAGTGTGTTCGGCAAGCAAACTGCCAGCAGTTCGCTTATATATCTGATCGACGATGCCACTAAAGTTACCATCAGCTTATTGGCCCACAGACCTACAGTGCGCAAGGCCATGCGCCTGCTGGGAAGGTGGGTAAAAAAATTCGGCATTCCCATGAGCATCTGCTGCGGCTTGAAGCTGCTTTTTCAGAAAAGAGGAAAAGCGGCCGGTGGAGTGGGAAAAGGAGCGGACATGTGCAGTAAAAAAAATATAACGACATTCAGCCGTGCCTGCGATCGTCTGGGCATTGAAATCATAGTCAAGGAACTGAAGCATGAGAGAGAGCACCTTCGGCTTCATCTTGAAAACTATAAAAAACATCTGCTGCAAAAGCTGGAAACAGCAGGCATTACCTCTCTGGAAAGCGTGCAGCAGGTAATGAACAACGGATTTATGGACGAGATGAACAAAACTCACGCGGAACCTCCGAGGAGACCGCAGGATTTTCATGTGCAGCTGGAAGCGGACGACGATTTAAGATCGGTTTTATGTTTTACGTACAATATGATTGTTTCCAGGGATCTGCTTATAAGGTATAAAGGCAGGCTTTACCGGATTAATGACGGTGGCATGCCCTTTCCCTCTCCGTACATTCAGGTGCGGCTGACGGAATGGTTGGACGGATCGGTTCACGTGTATTACGGAAAAAGGGAGTTGCAGATAGCAGAGGTTGCGAACGATGTTGTTAATAATAGAAAGAATTAATTATCGATATCGGTGGTCATCCGCGTAGTTGTTTAATATTTAACTACAGATACCCGCGGAGGGGAATGAAGGGGAGAGGACATTTCTAAATTGCGTGGATGCAGAGAGAGAGTGAGAAGATTGACAGAGCTCATTGTTTTACATACAATAATTTAGAGCAAAGGATATATTATATATCTTTTAAAAAATATTTTTATCCGCAGATAAATACTGATGTGTGTAGTAAAATGTAAAGCGAACCATTATCTGTATCTATCCGCGGTGTTTTATGAATTTGGGTATATATCTGCGTGGATTTGTAGTTTATAAATATAAAACAACGGATGCCCGCGGATGGTTACAGAATTGATTTAAAAAATATTAAAAAAACTAATGTGGACGGTGTATATGACAAAATATCGAGCCTTTCTTTTGACCCTTCTCCTGTTGGGAGGAGTGCTTTTCTTTAATAATGCTCAGGAAGACGACACAGGATTATCCGAGGATACCGGCGGCGGTAGTCTGGAAGTGTACGTTGATGATGCCGAGGCCCAGCAACAACTCCTTCACCGCCTGGCCACAGGCGGCTCCGGTGTGCTGCGCGCCGAGTGGGAGCAGCTTTTGCTTCTGCTTATGGCCGGACAGATAGATCCGCAGGACGCTGAAAACTACCTTAAAGGGGAAAACGAGGAAGCTTATAATCGTTTTATCAACTTTGTTACCGATTATTTTTTCGAAGACCTGGGCACGGCGGATCTGACAGCGCTGCAGCAGGAGATAAAAAATGCCAACTACGAGTATCTGTATGAAACCGAAGATGGTGAGGACGGTGAGAAGAAGATAAGGCGTGATGATGAGAATGATCCTGTTATTAAAGATTCCAGAGTATGGGATGAGGATTTAGACGACTGGCGTGATATTGTGGAAGATGACAGAGCGGCCTGGAAAGAAATGGTAGAAGCGGAAAAGAATGCTCTTATTATGAAGTGGCAAGATAGCGCCGCCTGTATCCCGTCTGAAATATTAGCTATACTGTCGGCCAAAGCTCAAGCGGAAGTTGAAGAGCAGTACGGTATACGCAGTGATGACTACCTTAAAGGAGTGCAGAACGAGCTTGAGCTGGTTGTCATGACCGAAGAGCGCGCCTTCCTAAATTTAAGAAGATACGACAAGTATTCCCTGGCCAAAAAAAGCGAGAGCAAGACCGCGGGGGCCATCGGCCAGGAGCTTTTACAGGATGCCGCGGCTTTTACCGACGCGGGTCTGGAGCGCCTGCGCCAGGGACTGGACACGGCTTTAAGCGGAGCGGACGCGGACGAGGTGAGCCTGCGTTCCAACGAGTGGCTTAAAGAGTATGAGGAACAGCTTGAGCTGGGTTTAGGCAAATGGCAGGAGGCGGAGAAGAACCTGCTCTTAAATCGTGCCGAATGGAGCAATCAGGCGGCGCGCGACCTGGCCGAGGGCGAGCGGGCCTGGGCTCTGGCCCATAAAGAGCTTAAGGACGCCTGGGTGCGCTGGGAGCGCGAGATGACGGCCAGCCTGCAGGCAGCCTCTGATATGCTTGATACTAAAGAAGGAGAACTTCAACAGAGTATAATAGAAGCTCAGAAGCAGCTGGGATTGGCAATCCAGGAGCGTGCGGGTGCTGTGGACGAGCAGGTGGCCAATCTGCTGGACATGTACCTGCAGGCATCCAGCATGCTCAAGACAGCAAACGATTCTCTTGATTTGTGGAAGGGTGAGTTGGTTCAGCTTACGGGCATTGAGGAAGAAACGCTTAACAATTATCTGGCGGCATTTAATACGGATGCCATTGACTATGCTTCATCAACTTTCGGGGGCTGGATTAATGCTAAAGTTAATGAGTACTCCGAGCTGAGTGAGGACATCGCTGCGCGCATCGCGTATAACGACAGCGGCGTGTCGGAATTTTCAGAGCAGTTTAATTATGTGCAGAGTCTAATCAGTCAGTTTAAAGCTTATGATGGTTTATATGTAAAGGTTGGAGATTATAACCCCGTTCCTGGTATTATAAATACAATAAATGCGGCGGTTAATAATCTGCTGGCTTTGGTGGAGGCACGTGGTTTTTCAGGTGGTGAAAAATCAACCGCCAAGATTTATTATCAGAAACCAAATCAATGGGGTGGTACAAGCGGTTGTGAGGAAAATGTCTCCTATCCAAACAGCACCTGGTTAAGCAGTACCGAAGAGTATTTAGATAGTCTTGTGGACCAGTACGCGAGGATGAGTGAAGACACACCTTTTTACGGCGGTGAGATCGCCTACTGGCATAAGATACAGCATGAATACACAACATACCAGAACGACGCCCTGAATTCTTTGAACCAGATGTACGGTCTGGCCGAAGGCGAGATAGCCCAGGCCCTTGGGGTGCTGGACTTAACCGGAGAGATCAGCAAGGAAAATATAGCGAATATCGTATTGGACGAATATCAGCTGGAGCTGCTTTCCTTAAAGGGAGAGGCCAACTACTGGGCCAAGCAGGTGGAGATCGCCCAGGAAGTGTATGATTATGCCACGGACCCGTCGTCCGCCAGGCCCACGGAAGCCGAGACCCTGCAGGCGTATGAGGACGCGCTTGGAGCGCTTGACGAGGCGGAAAAAGCCTATCATGACGCAGTAGTTGATCTTGAGGCGTCCAAAAAGGCTTTATCAGAAGGTAAATTAGATTTGGTCGCCGCCAGAGAAGCCCTGACAGAAAAGCGCAAGTTGCTTGAACAGGCCGAAGCCACATACGAGCGCATGTACAGCATGCTTTTAACCAGCGGCGATGAGTATTACAAGGAGCGTCTGCAGTCCTACTATGAGGATCTGTTGGACGTAATGGGTTTTGGAAACAGCCAGGACGACACATTGGGTCAGGCCATGACCGACTATCTGGCCGCGGCGCGCAGCTATGGTTTGCAGGAGCTGATTAAGTATAATACGGATGAACTTTCCGCACTGGTGTCCGGTACGGCGGAAGGAGAACCGGGACTGGACGATCTGAAGACACGGGTGGAGCAAGCGGGTGAGCTCTCCTGGGACGGGCTGACACAGGCAGCGGAGGACAAAGTGCTCACCGACTATCTGGTAAGCTGCGGCATCTCACGCTTTACCAGTAACCTTTTCAGGATTATCGAAGCCGAATACAACAGGTATGAAACTCTCGCGACTCAGGAAGCCGGTCAGACATTGCTGGACGCGCAGCAGTTGAAAATTGAGCAGCTGTTCAAAAAAGCCGGGGAAAAGGCCGATCTTGTCCTACGGCAGAGAAAAGAGGCTGTTTACCTTTTGACAAGCCCGAGCTTACAGGACTGGACTAACAACTTTGATGAGTTTGACGCCCGGGGACTGAGTATTCCGGAAGCTTTGGAGAATCAGGCGCGCGAAGCGGATACGGTCTATCTGTCCGCCAAAGTGCAACTTTTGAAGGCGGCTTTTACGGAGCTTACGGAAATGGACGCGGCCGGATTAAACGACTTTTTAGCCGATTATAATGTGCCGGAAAATTTGAATGAAAATCAGGAATCTGCATACCTGGCCTATCTGTTCGCCGTGCAGTATCAGAGCACGGGGGCTGAAGCCGTATTGGCCGAAGCGGCCGGGTGGCTTGAAGCCCTGACTTCGCTTAACATTGTATTGGACGAGATTCTGGCCGATGAGGAGGCTTTTATATTGGCCGACCGCACGGACGATCTGAAAGCGCTGTGCGCGGACAGTTCCTATGTAAGGGAACTGTTGCAAAGCGGGGCCAATGTGTTCGGCCGCGGTTTTGATTACAGCGACCTGATGCTGAGTGAAGAAACCGAGATCAGAGAACTGGCGTACAGCCGCTACGCGCTGGCGGACCGCTACCGCGATATCAGTCCAGCCTTAAGAACACAGGTAATCGATGAGGCCATGAGCGATCTGGCACAGTGGCTGG
>CAZEPL010000095.1:0-12870 GCA_964514135.1 uncultured Spirochaetaceae bacterium
AATTTAACAAAAAAAATATATCTTTTATACTATATAGCATCGAAAAATGATGATAAAATACATAATTATTTTAAAAACCTATAGTATCAACAACATATTAAAGGGAGAAAAATTATGTCTTCAAAGAGAAATTATTTTAAAATATTTTTAACTATAATACTTGGAATTGCTGCGGCAGCGCTCTTTTTTTCAGGCTGTGCGCAGACTGTAGTCCAGAAAAACGGCAGACTGCAGGTTATCGGCACACAGCTCTGTAACGAGCAAAAAGAGCCGGTACAGCTCACTGGCATGAGTTTTATGGATGTGGCCTGGTTCGGCGATTATGCCAACCCTGAGTGTTTTAAGTGGCTGCATGACGACTGGGGCTGTACCGTTATTCGAGCAGCGCTCTATACCGAAGGCGACAGCCGTTTTCGGGCAACAGCCGAAAAAGACGATATGATAAAAGCCGTGCAGGCTGCAATCGACACCGGTCTTTATGTTATTATCGACTGGCACATCCTGTATGACGGCAATCCTATGGAATATAAAACAGAAGCCATCAGCTTCTTCCGTGAGATGGCCTCCCTGTATAAAGATACCCCCAATGTGCTTTACGAAATATGCAATGAACCCAACGGTGACGATGTCACCTGGACGGGTGTTATAAAGCCCTATGCCGATGAAGTAATTACCGAGATCAGAAAGATCGATCCGTATAATGTGATACTAGTGGGAACACCTCACTGGAGTCAGCGCATAGACCTGGCAGCCGATGATCCGCTGGCCTTTGATAACATCATGTACGCGTGCCACTTTTATGCCGGATCCCACGGCAAGGAGCTGCGTGATAGAATTGAGTATGCATTGCAAAATGAAATTCCCGTATTTATTACCGAGTGGGGAGCTACCGAGGGTGAGCAGGATACCGGCTCATGGCTGTTCCCGGTCGAGACCTTTACCTGGCTCGATTTTATAAACGAGAGGGGTTTAAGTTGGGCCAACTGGTCCATTACCATTCGCAAAGAACCTTCCGCCGCTTTGAAACACACTGCTGCAGCCGAAGGCGGCTGGGCTGACGGCGACCTCACGGAGAGCGGCCTGCTGGCACGCTCGCTTATTCGAGGGCAGGATATGTCTCTTATGCTTTTTGCCGACAGTTTTGAAACCGAAAACTTCAGTGCGGGCAGATGGGATATGCAGGACGCCAACATCAACCGTGACGACGCTTCTGAAGGGTATGCCGCTGCGCTGTTAAAAAAACAGAGCACCCTTACCAAGGAATTCTCTACCGAGGTTTTAAAAAACATCCGCCTGCAATTCAGTTACAAAACTGAAAACCTTTCTCCGGGCGATTACCTGCAGGTGGAATGGTTTGACGGCAGCAGATGGCAGCTTTTAAAAAAGCTGGAAGCGAGCGGCGGCTGGTCTCAACGTACTCTTACCTTGCCGCAACAAGCAGATAATAACTCCCGCTTTCAGCTCCGTTTTACGGCTGTTTTTTCCGCTGACACTGCCAGCGCCAGTCTGGACGAGGTTGCCCTGATTATGGACAGGATGCGTTAAAAATAATAAACTTACAGCAGATTAATGAAACGATTCGGTATTGATATAGGCTCACTTTCCATTGGAACAGCCCTGCTGGAAGACGGCAAGATTATCTCCACGAGCTACCGTGCTCACAGACAAGACATCCGCAGTGCATTGGATGAAATATTTAATTCTGATCAGACCCGCGGCTGCAGCGCAATCGGTATTACCGGAAATTTTCCGGCCGCAAACAGCAGTCTGTTGGATAATGCGCTCTGTGTGATCCAGGGCGCCCGGCATATTGTCCCTTCGACTCGTAATGTGTTCTCCATCGGGGCGGAGCACTTCATGCTCTGCTTTTTCGATGAACTCGGTCTGTATAAGGAACACACTACCAACCCACCCTGTGCTTCGGGTACCGGAAGTTTTATCGAACAGCAGGCACTGCGCCTTAAGCTCTCCGTTGCAGAACTTACGGAGCGGGCGGGAGGCTATCAGGGAAAAATTCCCCCCATTGCCACCCGCTGCGCCGTATTCGCCAAAAGCGATATTATTCACGCTATGCAGGGAGGATATTCAATCGATGCGGTATGCGCCGGTCTGTGCCAGGGTATCGCCCGCACTATTATCGATTCCCTGTTAAAGGGCAGGGAACTTAAAGAACCGATTGCCGTGGTAGGAGGGGTATCACTTAATAAAAAGCTGGTTCAGGCCATGCAGCAGCTTCTCGCCAAACAAGTGGTGGTACCTGATTACGCTACGGTGGCAGGTGCTGTGGGTGCTGCGCTTTTAGCGCAGGACAACAAGCTTGATGTGGAAGAAATCTTGGATAATAAACACGGTGAAAAGCAGCTCAGGAAAGCGCTCACCCTTAAGCAGAGCAATTATCCCGACTTTTCCCGCGGCAAGTATAAGGAAGAAAATGGTGTTGAGATCCTTACTCCTCCTCAGCCAGTAATAGCCGCAGACAGGCTGTATCTGGGCATTGACATAGGTTCTACAAGCAGCAAAGCCGTACTTATCAATAAACCAACTTAAAATTGTCAAAGGCTACTATACACGCACCCGGGGCGATCCTGTGAGCGCTGTCCGGCTGTTGATCAATTGTATTAAAAAGGATTTAAGCGGAAAAACATTCACTCTTGCCGCTGCGGCCACTACGGGATCGGGAAGAAAAATGATCAAAGAATTGTTCAGAGCGGATCTGGAGATTAACGAGATTACGGCTCATGCCAAAGCGGCGGTGCTGCTTTACCCGGAGGTCGATACCATTATCGAAATCGGCTGTCAGGACTCCAAGTTTACCCTGCTAAAGGATGGTGAGGTCTACTATTCGCATATGAACTATGTGTGCGCGGCCGGTACGGGAAGCTTCATTGAAGAGCAGGCCAAACTGCTCGCTGTTGATCTGGATGATTTCTCCGATCTGGCCCTCGGGGCACTGGCCCCCTATACCAGCGACCGCTGTACGGTGTATATGGAAAGGGATTTGGGAGAACTAAAAAGCCGGGGTTTTAAAAGACAGGCGCTTACCGCTGCCGTACTGTTTTCGGTTCGCGACAACTACTTGGCCAAGGTAGTGAGCAGGAGTCCTCTGGGAAATCATATTGTGTTTCAGGGTGCAACAGCACGCAACCAAGCATTGGTGGCGGCGTTTGAGCAGTATGTAAAAAAAGCCATTCATGTTTCTCCTTACTGCCACCTGACCGGTGCCCTGGGCGCAGCCCTGCTCTGTGCGGAAAAAAAGCTTACGTCCAGCAATTTTTTATTAAAAGCTGCCGAGTTTGAAATACACGAAGAGATGTGTACACTCTGTGCCAACAACTGCTTGCTTACGGTGGCAGAGGCCGATGGTCGCACTGCCGCCTGGGGCATGAAGTGCGGACAGCGAGTACGGCGCTGCCAAGCGCAAGGTCAAAACCACTGTTTCAGGACCGTACAGGCGATTTCGTGAATGCTTTGACTCTCCCGGTAGTAAAAGAAAACAAGTTCTGACGCGTACTGAAACCATTCATCTGCTGGATGCACTTTATCAAGTTGAATACAATCCTCTGTGGAAGGATTTTTTAGAGCAGCTGGGATTTAATGTTGTTATCTGCCGCCCAAGTTCCAAGACCCTGACCTCCGGAAAAGAGCTGGTTAACTCGGATTTTTGCGCGCCCATTATAAACGCTCACGGCCTGTTAAACCAGGCACTGGAACAAGGGGCCCGCTACCTGTTTCTGCCCGCTCTGATAAGCGAGGATCAAGCAGCCGAGACGTGCGAGCCGCTTTTCAGAGAAAAAATAAGCGACTGTTACTTCTGTTACTACTCCCAGTATCTGCCCACGCTCTTAGCCAACCTCACCTCGGTCAATATAAAGGACAAACTGATTTCTCCCCTGCTTAAGCTGCGTCAGGCGGATCAGGACTCAACTATCCGAGAGCTCTTCAACCATTTAACACCCGGTTTTCCTGATCTGACACCAGACCGGGTCCGGGCTGCGTTTTTATCTGCGTACACTCGCTTCCGCAGCGCAAGGAAGCAGCTGTCGCGGATTTTTCAGCGTGATAACAAAGTGTCCCTCGACGAAGCTCTGCAGATCATCCTTTTAAGCAGACCTTACGTGCTGTTCAATGCCGGTATAAATCTCGGTATTCAGGAAAAGCTGCTGGAACAGGGCGCTTTAGTGTACAGCATGTTTGAGCTTGAGGCGGATGAGACTGATTTATCGTACGCCGGATTTAAGACTATAGTCTTAAACTCCACGGAAAAAGACCTTTCCACCGGCTACCGATATGCCAACGGCGGTGAGTGTATGCCCGCGGTCGCTATTGCAGGCGGTGTTATCGAAAAGGTACGCCAGGAAAAGCTTGATCCCGCACGAACCGGGCTTTACCTGCCCACTCTGTGTATGGCCTGTAATTTTCCCCAGTTTCCCATTCTGGCCGACATGGTCTTTAAGGAAGCCGGCCTGCAGGGATTAAAGGTAGCCCGCATAAACTCCATGAAGCAGGGAGAGGCACTGCCGGACAATCTCCCTATAAAAATCTTTGAAGCGGGAGTGCTGGCCAGTCTGGTATACAAACTTTACTTCCGCATTAAACCTTATGAACTGAAAAAAGGCAGCAGCGAGTTAGCCTTGCATGCCGCAGAAATTTTGTTAAGCCATGCCTTTAAGAATGGTCTGGATATAAGAAAGGCTTTTAAAGAGGTATGCAGCCTGTTTACGGATATCAAATGGGACAAGAAAAGTAAGCGTAAACCCCGTCTGGGTATTTTGGGCGACTTCTATGTTAAATATAACGAAGTCGTGAACCAGAACCTGCAAGGGCTGATTGAGGAACTTGACGCGGAACTTGTTATACCTTCCTTTACCGAAATGACTTTTCATTTTTTTGATGTTGACGCCGCAGTACACAAAGACAGCCTGCGGCACATGAAAATACTGCGCATGCTCGAACAGCACTATGAAAAAATGGCGGAAGAGATCCTGGCGCAGGAAGGCGAACCCGACTGGCATGAGTGCGTACAGCTCATGCAGGACTATGGTCTTTTGCACTATCTTCCGGGAGAAACCTCGATAAACTGAGGCCGCGCCCTGTACAGCATTGTTCACAAACGCGTGGACGGCATAGTGCACGTAAACCCCATGTTCTGCTGTCCGGGAATGGTAAGCTCTTCGATATTCAGAAAAGTTCAGCAGGATTTCGGCCTGCCGATTATCGATCTGTTTTATGACGGCACGGGCCAGCCCAACAAAATTCTTATTCCGCATGTGCATTATTTGAAGCAGAAAGTGATTGATAAGCGGGGTTGATTTTTTAAGGTTTCTTCTACAGTGCCCTTTACAATTTCTGTTAGGTTTTAAATGGACAAGATGCTCATCTATTTGTATAATGCTTTTACTGAATAAAAAAGAGTATGATTATGGTCATACGAAATAATCTCATTGCTTTTAATTAATCCATCTATATATTTAAGGATTTCATTCTTATGCAGATTCAATCCTTCGGAAATATCATCTAACGAACAGGGACGTCGCTTTAAAAGATTTATTATTTCATCTTTCGTCACCTGGAAATATTTTCTATCTGCCGGTCTGTTAAAGTCGGCTATAATTTCAACATTTCCGTCAAAATACTTCACTAAATCTTGCATTTGATTTTCAGGTATAGGAAAGGCAAAAGATTCGGCAGGAGGACGTTTTACTGTATTTAATTGAACTTTAAGTGGTTTTATTTTTTTTATAATCGAATTAATACGGACTACTTCCGATTTAATGGATGTAACTCCATTTAACAAAAATACTTCCAGCCAAATCTTATCCGGATATTTATTTGAAAAATGAATAATGCCGTCAACTACCTTGTTAAAAGTTAAACCTTTGCAGGGACGATTAACATAACGAAATATACTTTCATTTCCGGCGTCGAGAGAAGGTATGATTAAATCAGCCTTTTTTAAGCATTTCTGCACATCTCCATCCCATAACAGAGATCCATTAGTAAGTACAGCAACAGGCTTATCAGTCAGGTGCTTTAGCTCAAAAATCAATTCGTCTAATTTCGAATATAATGTCGGTTCACCAGATCCGGAAAGGGTTATGTAATCAACCTTAACATCTTGAGCGAGCTTTAATGTAAGCTCCTTAATGATTTCTTTTAGAGGGACAAATTCTTTTCTTGTTGTTGTTTTGCAGGTTGTTTTTCCCAGCTGGCAGTATATACAATCATAGGAACAGGTCTTAAACGGAACAACATCGATTCCTAATGAAAATCCCAACCGTCTTGATGGAACAGGACCAAATATATATTTATAGGTATTTTTATCTTTTTTCATTTTATATTTACTTATCCGAAAAAATACTTTGTTTTACGTTTTTCCAAATTTGAGCTATTATTTCAGTTAAAGGTGAATCTTCATATTCTATAACCGAAACACCTCTCATCTGTGCTTCAGTAACAGCTTTATCGTACGGTATTTCACCTAAAAAGACAGAACCGGATTGTTTGGCGATTTCTCTAATTTCTTTTGATTTGTGGGGATTCAAATCATATTTATTTACAATAATTCCAGACCTAATTTTGAAGAAATGAATGACATCCAGGACTCTTTTTAAGTCATGTATCCCGGAAACCGTGGGTTCGGTTATCACCAGCGCGTAATCCGTTCCCGTAATGGAAGCTATGACAGGGCAGCCGGTCCCCGGAGAGCCGTCAATAATTGATCTGTTCAGGTTATGAGTAGCTGCCAGTTCATTCTTTTTATTTCTGATAAGGGATACCAGTTTCCCTGAGTTTTCCTCCGCAATTCCCAATTTAGCATGGCTCATGGGGCCGAACTTTGTTTTTGATATATACCATTCACCGTTTATGGCAGTTTTTAAATTAACGGCGTTGAATCTGCACACAAGCCCGCAGACACCGCATCCTTCGCAGGACTTTTCATCTATCTGAAACAATACCTTGCCGTTACTATTTATTTTTTTAACGGCATCAAACCTGCAGGCTTTCATACACTCACCGCAACCTGTACACTTATCCATATCAATTTCTGCGACCTCGCCTCCGGAAAAGCTCCCCTTATCCACTCTTTCAGGATTAAGAACCAAATGTAAATCCGCTGCATCAACATCGCAGTCGGAGATTGCAATATTTTCTTCCAAAGCACAAAAACCGGCAACCAGTGAAGTTTTTCCGGTACCGCCTTTCCCGCTTATGACAACTATTTCTTTTGCACTGGTACCTATAGTTTTATTTTGCGAAATATTATATTCGATTTTTTTGATATCTCCGTCTTTCAATTCAGGTTTTACGGGCTTTTTAATAGCTTCTCTTTTAACTTTTGCATATTCTAGTATTTTAGCTGCAATATCTTTAAAAAGATCAAAGTATTCAGGAAACATATCGACAGCTAAATCTCCCACTGAATAACACTCTGCAATCTTTCGCTCATCAGGTATTTCTCCTGCAACTTCCAACTCTTCATCTTTACAATAATCCTTTAAATCGCTGTTTTTATATGCAGCCCGGTTAACGACAATCACGGGCTCTTTACCTAACTCCCTGCACATATCCACAGCCAGTTTTAAATCGTTAATACCAAAAGGAGTAGGGTCGGTAACCAGCACACAAAGATCGGCATTCTTTACTGTTTCAACTACAGGACAGGATGTGCCGGGTGAAGAATCAAGAATATTGATGCCGGCAGCGGAATGTTCTTTTACTTTTCTAATAAGGCGCGGCGACATTCCGCCTTCTCCGGTTTCGAGCAGGGCATAATAAAAATCAATAGCTCCGCTTTTACCTTGAAACAGTTCCCCTATTTTTCGTTCTTTCTCTATAATGGCTTGCTCCGGACACACAATAGTACAGGCGCCACATATATGACATAAATTCTTAAAAAATAAAACTTTACTTTTAATCAAAGCCAGTGCGTTATATTTACATACCTTCACGCATTTTCCACAGGACGTACATTTATTCTCATCAACAATCATTGGAGATAAAATTGTAATATCTTCTTGTTTTTGTATTTCCGGTTTAAGAAACAGATGTCCGTTCGGCTCTTCCACATCGCAGTCAAGATAACGAACATGTTCTCCCATTTTTTCGAGCACCCTGGCGATATTAGTTGAAATAAAGGTTTTGCCTGTACCGCCTTTTCCGCTTGATATCGCTATATTCAATTGCATAAAAATTCCTTCCTATTTATCACAGGGTGGTGTATGGCATGGTGTTTCACGACCACAACAGGTCCGGCTTTCACCACAACGTGTTTCATTTTTCTGTTCCATTACCCCATAGAGGATCGTTTCCGAATTGGCGCATCCATAATTCATGGGGAAAAAGATATTTTTCAATCTCATGTTTTTCAAATGAAATTTTATAATTGTCCAGATAGTCCATGATTATTTTTTTTGCTTTTAATAAGGAAATCGATTTTTCTTTAGCTGTTTCCTCTTTTTTATTACTGATATCGGGATGCCACTCTTTAATAAGATTATTAATTTTCTTTTTTATATCACGTATGGTCTCATATTCATTTAATCCGAATATTTTCATTGCTTCTGTTATTTGCTCATATTTTCCCATACATATTCCTTATTTTTTCCCCTTTATGACGACAAAGGAACCAAGGCTGTATCCTTCTTGCACGGGTTCAATTTTCTTTATCATATGCAATGGTTTAAAAATTGTCTGGTAAAAGGAAAAATCGGTAAACCCTGCCTTTTGCAAATATGAAACTACTTCATCAGTCGAATAAAAAATCGCTTCTCTATAAAATACACTTTGGTTTTTATGTTTCTGGTAACTTCTCCCGAGAGAACTCTCTTTATCAACAAAACCGATGATGACAGCACCCTTTTCTTTGTCAATTCTAAAAACTTCATTAAAGGCTTTTTCTATATCATCAAGAAAACATATGGTTGTAACCATTAAAACAAAATCAAATGAACTATCCGCAAACGGTATTTCTTCCGCTGTTCCGTCTGATACTGTAATGCCTCTTGCGATTGCCCGTTCCCGCATCTTTTTTGAAGGTTCAATACCAAAATTTATACCTAAAGGGGAGGCAAACCGTCCGCTTCCCACGCCTATTTCCACTCCAACACCGTTTACAGGCAAAGCCTTTTTAAGCGCTAAAAGCTCGGATTCATACGCATACTTATTTGTCTCAAACCAAGCTTCATATTGTGTTATATTCGTATCAAAAGGTTCTGTTTTTGCCATAGCATTATTCACACTCCGTGTCTATATCTTTTATACTTCTTTTAAAGCCTGTTTTAGATCATCAATAAGATTTTCAGTATTTTCTATTCCGGCCGACAAGCGTACTGTGTTGGGCTTTACACCGAAACTTGTTCTGCGTTCTAAGGGCATATAGAGCATGGTCGTAAGAACAGGCAAGCAGACCAGGGTTTCGGTGCACCCGAGACTAACGGCATGTATAATGCTTTTTAAATTCTCAACAAATCTTTTTGCATCATCCTGTGTTTCACCGACATCAAAAGCAAGCATACCCCCAAAACCGTTTTTCATCTGCTTTAATGCGATTTCATGTCCAATATCCGTTTCCAATCCCGGGTAATATACATTTGTTATTTTAGGATGCTTTTTCAAAAATCCGGCAATCTGCAGCGCATTTTCAGACATTTTTTGTGCACGAATATTGAAAGTCTTTAATCCTCGTTCTAAAAGTGAAGCAGAAAAGGCATCTAAAGTTGTTCCAATAGCCTGTCTGGTGAACCAGAGTTCGTCATAGTATTTTTTTTTAGAACATGCTATGGCACCGGCCATTAAATCATTATGACCGCCCAATGCCTTTGTGGCGCTATGAATTACCAGATCAGCGCCACTCTCCAAAGGTTTTTGATGATAGGGAGTGGCAAAGGTGTTATCAACAACCAACATA
Organism: uncultured Spirochaetaceae bacterium; assembly: GCA_964514135.1. GTDB lineage: Bacteria > Spirochaetota > Spirochaetia > SZUA-6 > RPPD01 > JAFGGG01. Next base: position 9,908 of record CAZEPL010000095.1, read on the forward strand.
GCATTTGTACGATCTGCTTGTCCACGAAGGTAGGCAATATCTATAACTTTAATTAAAGGGTTGCTTGGAGTTTCGCAAAATATCATTTTTGTGTTTTCTTTGATATTATCTTGAACTTTTTGATAATTCCATGCATCCAACCAGGTTATTTCCACACCGAATTTTTCTAAGATTAATGAAACTTTATAGTTTGCTCCATATATATCATGAAAAGTAACAAGATGATCTCCTTGTTTTAAAAAGGTTAAAAACGTCATAGTGGCCGCCGCCATTCCCGTTGTACATATCACACAATCTTCGGCACTTTCTAAATTGGCAATTTTATTTTCTACAGTTCGAACCGTAGGATTATCGTCCCGATGATATGTATAGCCATCTATTTCGCCGTCCGTAATCTGCCGCAACACTTCAAATGATGTATATTGATAATTTACAGCAGAAACAATAGGAGTAACCATCGGTTTATTACCATAGGGAGTTAACGGATCGTTTTTCACTTTTCTATTCCCTTATCATTTTAGAACCGCACTCAGGGCAATTTACGCTATAGCACTGAACTCCCTGCATGTGAGCTATTTTTTTTCCACAGGAAGGACAAATACAATTTCCCACGGGCCCTGCACCAGGGCGATTTCCTTGGTTTCTTCCTCTTCCTGGACCAACGCCGCTCCCTCTGCCTGTTCCCGGTCCTTGTCCGGAAGGACCTGTTCCATCTCCTCTCGGCATATTATGTACCTCCTTTCATTCCAAAGTGTGATTCTACTGTTGCTGAGCTGATCGGGTTAAAGTCGCCTTTTATATATTTAGTGATTGCATCTATAACTTTACCGGTAACTCCGGTAATAATATCGACTTTTGAAGCTTTCAGGGTTTGGAAGGCATTGGGACCTACATTCCCCGTTAAAACCGCTTTTATACCTTGTTCACTTACAAGCTGCCCGGATTGTATGCCGGCACCGCCTCCTGCTTGCGCATTAATATTGCTCACAGTTTCAAATTCCAGAGTTTCCGGATCCACAATAATAAAATAAGAACATCTTCCGAATCTCGGATCTACTTCTGATTCAAGATTATTACCCTGTGATGTAATGCATATTTTCATTTCATATACCTCCTTGCTTTTTTAATTATCGTGATCATCATGATCGCATTCGCTTTTATCCAAACCATAACCCTTGCCGGCTCCGGGCCTGCATAAAGATTCGCCGCCCTTCAATGTCCCATTACAGATCTGGCCTAAAATATCATCTATTTTACCGAAAATGCCCATCACGCTTTTGATATTGTTTTCATTAAATAATATCTGCGCTCTCCCGCCCATACCTCCAGCAACAATATATTCAGCTCCCTTTTCATGAAGAAATTGAGGCAGATAGCCTGGATGATGGCCCGGATTATCTATTATTTCTTTTGATACAATTTTACTATCTTGAATATCCACAATGGTAAAGCTTGGACATCTCCCGAAATGAGCAGATACATATTCGCCATCTGTCGAAATAGCTACTTTCATTGTTTAAATCTCCTTTGTTGACTAAAATAGTGATCCCGTACTTAAGTTATGAAATACGGGATCACTCAAATTTAGTTTTTGGGCTTTTCTTTTTCTGCTTCAAGTTTCTCTAACTCCTTAATTCGTTCGTTTAAGGCATTCAAATCATCCTGCATGAGCTTTCCCTGATTTTTAAGTGCCTCAGCTTCCTGGGAAGCTGTCATGGCTGGTGGCGCATAAGCAAGGTTTGGATTATAAATCCCCATGTTGTATCCTGCCGCTCCGGGAAGACCGGTTGCATAATACATGTTTCTAAAACCTCTACCGCCACCACGACCACCTCCAAATCGTCCATATCCTCTTCCAAATCCGCCTCCACCAAAAATTGGATTTGCAAAGCCTGGCACTGAATAACCTGCACAATAACCTGCAGCCCTTCCTGTCATTGGTCCCAAACCGGCAGGACCTGTTCCATCACCTCTTGGCATAATAAAACCTCCTATAGTTTAATTTAGTAATAATATGGAATAGCATATGGTGCTATTCCTGCTATGGGGTAAACACCCCCAATATAAGGATTAAAAACCCTCATTCTAAATCCCATACCTCTGCCCCTGCCTCTTCCTCGACCAAAGGCTCCTCGTCCTCTGCCAAGGAATCCTGGGACATAACCGATGTTTCTGAAACCCCGGCCAGGAATTGGGTTCACATAGCCAGGTACAGGATATCCGGCCCAGTACCCTGCAGCTCTTCCGGTCATAGGACCAAAGCCAGCAGGACCTGTTCCGTCTCCAAGCGGCATAATCTCACCTCCTTCTATTATTGATATTGGTAACCATTTTCACAATGGTTTTAAAAAAATTATCATGTTTTACATTCAGGACATGTACCATAAAAATGAATAAGATGATCATCAATATCAAACCCGTATTTTTTTCCCAATCCTGCCTCTGCTATTTCTATATATTCACGTTCTGTCTTAGCAAATTCCATATAATCAACAATTTTCCTGCATTTTTTGCAGATTAAATGATGATGGTGCTTTTTGTGGCTATTTTCTTCTGACAGCTCATATTTAGCCCGACCATGACCGAACTCGAATTTATAAATTATACCTGTCTTCTCCAGCAATTCCAGAGTTCGATATATGGTCGTTAAACCGATTGCAGGATTATTGGCATGAAAGATCATATAGATATCTTCGGCGCTTAAATGCTTGTCTGTATTCGTCAATACGCCTAGAATAGCTTCTCTCGCTGCTGTTAATCTAAAACCATAACCTGCTAATTTTTGTCCCCATCTGTGGCAGCGATCCATTTACTCCCCTTTATACTGAAAATGGTTACCATTATCAATATATAAAATTATTATAAAATTGTCAATAGCTGAAAACGGATTTCATTATCAAAATAATAAATATTTTGAGGAAATTGCAAAACTCAAAATATATTAAGTTAGTAAAATACTTATT
>CAZEPL010000096.1:0-12833 GCA_964514135.1 uncultured Spirochaetaceae bacterium
TATAAAGAATAAGTATTTTACTAACTTAATATATTTTGAGTTTTGCAATTTCCTCCAATATTTTGTTTGATTATTTTTAATTCGGGTGTTATCCCGGCTTTCTAAATATACTCATCCATATAGTTGCTTATAAGTGTCAAAGGCGTTTTTACCTCATGCGCCAAATTAATGAAAAACTCGGTCTTTTCCAGATTAGAACGCTCGCTCCTTTCTTTATCGCTATATATACTCGGTGCAATGAGGGTAATTGTACGTAAACCCCATAAAATTAAATTGAGGCAGGTTGGGCCAGAAGAGCTGGAAGCCCAAGCCGGTGCGTGCTATTTGAAAGAGGCCCAAACTTACAATGAGCAGGGCAAAAAATAAATAGATGAGGTCTCTGTGCGACAGCAGCAGAAAAAGATTATATACCACCATAATAAAGAGCAGGTTATGCTCGGTAAAATAAAAAGTTTTTGTGCTGATGCGAATTGGCAGAAACAGCGGATAATTTTTTTCCTGTACACGCAGCTAGATTGTTTTGTGTGGATTATCGCGGAAATCCAAGTGAAAAATAAAAAAGCGGTGGGATACCTCTCTTTTATAAAACGGGTAGGCATATCCCGTGCTCTGCACCGTATACTCTCCGTTTTCATGAACACAGAAAAAATCGATACGAGACAGCCACGGCTCCTCGATTACCAGCATCCAGTCCAGCCCTGAAATATCCGTGACGTTTAAACGCAGCCAGTATACAGATTCCGTATATCCAAACCAAAGCTCTTCTCGATTTGATTGTTTAAATTGCCGCCCGATATGAGAGGTCATGATATCTTCTATGTAGACCAGATTAATATAATCAATAAAAGTGTCTGTTTCTGCATTATTTATATCTTCCGGATCTTACACCGAATGCATTTTTTCGTCTATTTCTTTTTCCCTACGCACCAAATATAAGTCGTATTCAATAAATGATTGTTGTAACTGGTAAAATATAGTAATTTTTAAACCAAAGAAAGAAGATCGATGATTAAAGTCAATAGTGATAATGATTTTATAAAGGAATACCTCCGCGACGAATCCCGCCTTCCGGGACATGCTGACTCCATATCCTTTCCTCAAAGCGAAGAAGAAATTCAAGAGGTGCTAAAGGAATTTGAGGCCAGCTCTACTCCTGTTACCATTCAGGGATCGCGTACTGGTATCACGGGCGGGGCAGTTCCGCTGCAGGGGCATATACTTAACTTGAGCCGCATGAATAAAATCCTGGGTCTGCGCTGTGAACCGCAGGAGAATATCTTTTATCTTACGGTACAGCCCGGAATTAAACTGCAGGACCTCACTCAAGCCGCACATGCAAAACAGTTTGATACCTTGGCCTGGAGCAGCGAATCTTTAGCCGCGCTTGAGATGTTTTTACAGCAAGGTCCTTATTTTTTTCCCCCGGATCCGACTGAAACCACGGCATCGCTGGGCGGGATGACGGCCTGTAACGCCTCCGGTGCACGCTCGTTTTATTACGGGTCCACCCGCAAATTTATTCAGGGTCTGCATATTATTCTTACTGACGGCAGCAGACTCCGTCTCCGGCGCGGCGGTCAGCGTTCCCGCGCAGGCGGTTTCTCACTCAGCGTTCAAACAGCCTTCCCGGAAAAAACTTATCTCATCCGGGGCAGCACACCCTCCTATACAAGACCCGCAGGGAAAAATGCCGCCGGTTATTTTTCCGGCCGGGATATTGACCTTATCGATCTTTTTATCGGCTGTGAAGGCACATTGGGGATTATTTCACAAATCGAACTCAAACTTATCCCCTCACCAAAGCATATCTGGGGAGGTGTATTTTTCTTCCGCCAAGAAAAAAGGGCGGTAGAGTTTGTGACTACATTACGTACAGATTCTTTTTTAAAAGAACAGGCGGAAAGCGGAACAAAACTTACCGCTGTCGAGTTTTTTGACAAGAGAGCACTCGCTCTGACCGCCACTCTGCCCGCCGCTGAGTTCCCCCGAACCCCGGAGCAGGTAAATGCCGCACTCTATATCGAACTGCATGGTAATATTGAAGATAATGTAAGCCAATGTTTTTTACATATTGCAGAGCTTATAGCGGAGAAAAGTGAAGACCCGGAACTCAACTGGCTGGCCGCCGATAAAAAGCAGATGAAGAAACTCAACGGTTTCCGGCATGCGGTACCGGAAGCAGTCAATCTTTTACTGGATACTTATAAAAAGAAGTATCCGGAACTTACCAAATTGGGCACGGATATGGCGGTAACAGATGAAAAACTGCTTGATATCTACCGGCTCTACCGTTCTGTCTTACAACCGTCAGGCATGGACTTTACCATGTTCGGCCATATCGGTGACAATCACATTCACGCAAATATTATTCCCAAGAACAGCGACGAATACGCCCGGGGCAAAATACTCTATAATGAGATCGCGTGCGCGGTTCTCACCATGGGGGGCACGATTTCTGCGGAACACGGCATCGGCAAACTAAAAACAGAACTGCTTAAGGCCATGTACGGAGACCGAGGTATAGAAGAAATGAAAAAATTAAAAAAGTACTTTGATCCCAAAAACATTTTTAATCCGGGTAATCTGTGGTAAATTATATTATAAGCTAAAACTCCACCTGGTCTATAATCCGTTCTCCGTCGGTTCCCGTCAGGTTTCCGTCAGAGAAGGTTGAGTTGTTGGGCGAAGGATTACAGGTGGAACAAAAATAATACTGGGCATAATGAGAATCCCAGGTGGCTTGATACTGTACGGCATCGGAGAGGTTTATGGCTGCGCTGCAGTCACAGCACACACCTACCCTGTCTCCCACTCTCTGCTCGAAGGATGTTCCGGAATGAAAAATCATGCTTTTGGTATTTGGGTGAGACATACAGGACCTCCTTTTAGGCGAACAGACATACAAGTATAACACCAACAGGGATTAATAGGGAATAGGCAATTTGGTATATTTTAACAAGAAAAAAAGAAAACGGTTACACAATGGAGCATTTTATATTATTGTGATACCATTAACTATAGAAGCTTAGGTTGATGGAGAAAATATAATGAAGAGACTAATTATTTATGCATTGATTTCTTTATTCGTGTTTGGCTGTCGATCGGTTCCGGAATCCGATCTGCAGGTAACGTATGACGATTATAAAGAAGTTACCGTAGCTATACTTAAAATGGATCATTTCAATGATAATGAGGTGGGTATCTTTCTAGACGGAAGTAGATACATAAGGGAATTTAAAAGCGGCATCACCCAGTCAATGATATATTTTATACGAATCAAGATATTTGACAGCAGCGAAGGCAATCTGGACGGGGAAGCATTCTTAAAACTCAACAATGAAAGTTTTCCCATTACCATAAGTGAACAATCGGCCACGAGCATAAGAGAAAACAAGCTTTTTTCGCATGGAGACCGCGATGTAAGAATATTAACCGGCAAGGTTATCATACCCAAAGAGATTGTGGATAAGCTTAATAACGTAAACAGCTTATCGTATCGTTTTTATATTGATACCAAACCATATACGGTATTTGCCGTGGAACGTGAAATCCTCTTACTCCAGGAAATATTAGCTATCAGCGATATTATAGAATAACAACCTTTTCCCTTAAGGTAGCGAAGTATTTAAAAATGGGGCGTTTATTTTAAGTATCAGTTTTTTCCCCCGCGAAGTGTGCAATTCCACACCCGTTGCGTATAACTGATGATGAGAAAACGCAGAGCTTATATTATTGTAGAGCTTATCCCCAGCTACAGGCATACCTTCGCAAGCCAGGTGCACACGAATCTGGTGGCGCACTCCTTTTTTTATCACAATCTCTATCACGGCACCCTGTTTATGAAGACTCAGCAGCTTCCATTCGGTAACTGCGTTCTGCGGCCTGCTGCGGTACTTGACCGTGCCGTCCACGACCACCATCTTTTTTTTACTTTTGTGATGATGAGCTATAGGGAGAGTGATAAGACCGCGCGCTGTACCGGGTCTGCCTTCAACCACAGCAGTGTAATATTTTATGACCTTTTCCTCTTTCATCTGCAGAGCATAATAACGGAACGCCTCATTGGTTTTGGCAAACAAGACCAGACCGCCCGTTTCATTATCCAGTCTGTTGAGAAGACCACCCTCAGCTTTTTTGTATCCTTTTACTTCAGCAAGTGCGGGATAGTCGGCGAACACATATTCGCAAAGATGCTGCTTTGGGCCGGGTGTAGTAGCCAGGCCCTGAGGTTTATCTACGATGAGAAGAGAGCTGTCGTCAAATACAACGTTATATAAAGACGATTTTTTGCTATTCATCCAACAGCGGCTTCCAAATCGCGGCTTCATAACCCATCAGAGCTGAAAACTGTATCGTAAGCTTTGCTTCGAGCTCGTTTAAATAATCCCTTTGATTGTTAGGAAGAGGAATAAATCCCCCGGCGCTCATTTCATGACCACCCACATTTTTGGTATCGTTAACCAGCCTGGTTATTATTTTTCCGGCTTTTGCCGCTTTATGCGAAGATCGGATTGAGAGGTAGAGGTTTTCTTTAAACCTGCCCGTACAGAGCACCCAGCCGATCCGTTCTCTGCGTAAGAGAAAATCGCACATCTCAGCCACCATTTCCGCATTAGGCACGTCACCCAAATGAGCACAGACAAGATTACGAAAAATGTATGCATTGCTTAACGCGGCCGCAAAAGCCGTAAAATAAGTGTGGGGTAGTTTTGGGTGGATAATATCTGAAAGCTTGCGGATACTCGCGTATTTATACACATACACATACGACTGAATATCAAAGTCATGCGCTTCACGCTTCATATTCTGAGTTTCGGAACTAATGGCATAGGTTAAGGCCGTGGCTATATTAATTGGGATGGGAAGGGCACTTAGCCTTAAACACTCCACAAAAAAACTGCTTGTCACTCCTATACCAGGCTCCACAATCACAATATCTGCTTTGGTATCTTTACGCAGAGGATGGTGATCAACAACAAGGTGGTACCTTCTTCTGATGTCGATCATATTATTCCCCGCGCCGGGCTGGGTGTCTACAACTACAAGACGTTCATATTTGGAAAATTTAATACGGCTGATGCGCTTTAAGGAAATTTTGGTATTTCGTATCAGAGATTTATTTTCCGCACGTCCCACATTACCGCCGTAACCGATACTCACCTTTACCTTGTATAGCTCTTCGGCCAGATACTTGAATGCAGCGGCTGAGGCCAAGGCATCGGGATCGGGAAAATTATGAACCACCACCAGTACGTGCATTCCTTCCTTAAAAAGGGCGGGAATCCTGGCAAACTGTTTGGCGATAAGCTGTCGGTACTGCTCCGTAGTATAAGGCATAATTATACTAAGTCTAATAATCTTTATTGATAGGAGTCAAGAAGAAATACTATGTAAAGTATGAAAAAATATCCGAATGACCCGCTGCCCGGAATACCGGGTCGCGGGATTTTTTTAGTATTTTAATATATTTTTTATAGTCGTTATGGTAAGCTTTAATGAGAGGTTTTAACACATTGAGTTTTTTAAGATTTTTATTTTGGGGTCTGGCATATTCCAGCGGCATTTCCTGTTTAGTGGTTTATTTTATTTGTTTTTTAATAGATAAAAACAGATTTCTAAAGAACCTGCTTTTAATGCTTTTGCCTTTTTTAGTAGTTATTACATCGCTTTTCTTAATGGAGTTTTTTAACAGTCATCACAGATTTCTTAATAATATACTCGGCATAATAGCCTTATTTGCGTCAAGTGCATTAATTTATGCCATTCCCAATTTTACCCATACTGCTAAATCCTGTGCATTCGATAAGATAATGAACATGCTATTTGCCGGAATCGCAATTGCGTTGATAATAATAATCATAGTTGTTGAATTTAGCTCTGTAAATGTGGCACTTAAAGAGATTGTGCTTATTTCACTCGGTGTTTCGATTCTCTATTCAATGGGTGTACTGTTTTTTGGAAAACCATCAGTTCTTTTTCCATACCGGGCAGGACGTATTACCAAAGTAATTGCCGTTGTGTGCGTATGCTTACTGCCCGGATTTATTTTCCTTGATTTTTTTTCTCATAATATTACCTTCTTAAACCATATATTTTCACAAAAACCTTATACCCTTCCTGCATTTTATTTATTTTTCAATATCATGCTGCTCACACGGGTTACGACCTCCTCAATTAGATTTACAATGCAAGACAATATTGATGAGAACTTTTTTAAAAAATACAAGATTTCTAAAAGAGAAAGAGAGGTAATACGAGAGCTCATCAAGGGTAAAACATATAAGGAAATAGGTATAAGCCTTTTTATATCTCTTTCAACTGCCAGAACTCACGTTTATAGTATATATAGAAAAACAAATATAAATAATAAAATAGAACTCATTTATTTATTAAAAAAGTATCAGAAAAAATAACTTTAATGTACAATTATCCAACTATTAAAATGCCCGGCCCAAAAAAGTGCTGTTTTTAATACAAAAGTATGAGCATTTTGTGTCATTTTTTCTAAAAAATCATACAAAATACTGATTTTTTTTCTTTATACCTTGCTGTATCTTTATCTGTGAAAAGGATACAGCTGTGATGGTTAAGCATATATTAATAACATGTACATTTTTCGGTCTTCTCTCTTTCTCCTGTTTTGCTGAAACGGATACATCAATCACTATAAACAGGGTAAAGATAGTAATTAACGGGAGTACTTATATATGGGAAACAAAAGATGAAATACCGGGCAGGCAAACAAATGAGGGTACTGCCCCTTATACTGTAATAAGCTCTTTATACATATGGCCGGGGCAAATAATCAGTGAACAGAATCTTTTAAGAGAGATCGCATTAGCGCGCCATAGGCTCATACAATCCGTTTATTTCTATACTGTAGATATAGATATAATTCCGCCACATAAATTCCCGGAAAAAAGAACCATTCTTATAAAAGTAACAGACGGCTTTGCCTATAGATTCGGAGGAGATAATCTGTATGGCTATTTCGGTATGGAAAATCTTTGGGGTACAAGAAAATCATTTCGACTTTTTGCAGGATACAATAAGTGCGGCGGCTATTTTTTAGATCAGACCTTTCTTGAGAGCAATACAATAATAGGCGCAGGAGCATACTATAAGAATTCCGGATTAGGTGTGCGTGAAGATGAGTTCTACGAGCAGTTACAGGCAAGTCTTACTACAGGCATATGGCTGCATCCGGATTGGCTTATCAGCCTGGAGACAGTGGGGCAGAGAGTATGGTATCCCACTCAGCATAATGCAGACAGCCGGGAGCTGCTGCTTATACCTCGGCTACACGGCAGGTTATATTGCGGATACGACTCCTTTCCCTTAATTATAGATAACACAATTATTTCTACGCTTATATTTCAAGAAAAGGGTGGACTTCCTCTTATGACAATTCATCCTTTCATTCAGATTAATTGGACATTTGCGGAAAATCATGCTTTTTTTATAAAGCTTGCTGCCGGCTACAGCTTTGACCGTCTCCCGCTGCATCACAAATACAATTTATACGACAAGCCGAATCTGGCTGTCAGATCCGGTTATGAAGACTCAGAGCTGCGTATCGATGCCTTTGCCTTAGCTTCAATCGAATACAGATTAACGATTTTTTCTTTTACCATACCGCCTATTTTTAAAATACAGATACAGCCGTTTCTGTTTGCAGATTTTGCCCTGGCCGGTGAGTATAGACTCTTCGAATACCTTAACACTTCCGAACTTACAAATTTTTACAAAGACGCATACGGCGCAGGCCTTAATATAATTTTTGCCAATCCCGTTTTTCTTACTGTTTCACTAGCTTGCGGATGGAATAATCAGGGTCAGGGCAGATTTATATACGCTTTTACGGGAGATTTATAACACTATTTTTTAGGAGGAAAGATTTTATGAAATTTTTATTAACTTTTATATTTATTTTAGCTTTGGCATCAGGGTTTTACATACATGCGGATACACTCCTTGAAAAAGCCTTAGACAATTATACGGAACAAGAGGCACTCAAATTTATTCAGGAATTAAAGGCTTCCGGTAAGCAGGCCGATCTTTATCCGGGCATTGTGTATCACAATCTATCCAGACATTATCCCGAGAAATACCTGCATCATGCACTCACCCATTTACAAGCTGCCTATGAAAACAACCATGACCCTGTAGCCTTAGCCTATTGGGGAAGTGCCCTTACAATGAGGGCCGGAATGGCTGCCGACAGCGGAGACCTTGCCTCTGCAATTGCTGATTTGGAGCAGGGAATACAAAAAATAGACACTGCCGTAAACAAAAACACTGCTAATGTTTTACTGCGCTTTTTAAGAATGATTAACTCCCTTGAGGTTACAGAGAATTCACCTTTAGATCGCCTTGCAGTGGCAAAGGAGGATCTACAGTATTTACAAGCACACTATAATGCATTTAATAACTCAAACAAATCGCTATATAAATTATGTGAAGCAAAAATCGCAATACAAGAAGACAGTATTGAATATGCGCTTTCATGTTTGGAACAGGCAATCAGGCTCAATCCTCAGTCTGCTACTGCACGTGAAGCCAAAGCGATCTTATTGGAGTGGGAGGAATAATGATTTTCGAGGCATTGCTTTTAGGACTATCATCGGGCACGTACTGCATAATCGGCTGTGCCCCCATAGCCATACCCGTGTTCTTTAGCGAAAGTATGAACAGAAAAAAGAACCTTATAAGCGGTCTGTTATTTTTTGCGGGCCGCTTAGCGGGCTATCTGATCTTCGGTGCGGTTATGGGAGCTTTGGGTGCCTTTACGGCAAGCTATCTTGATCCCGCTTTAAAAAGGACACTCAGCAATTATGCCTATATAATCGTCGGCCTTCTGCTTATCGCAAGCGGGCTTATGTACAATTTTCCCAGACTGAAATTTTGTACTAAAATTAAAAAGATTTATAAATTCGAAGCCTGGGCACTTATCTACGGTTTGCTTACGGGATTAAGCTTTTGTCCTCCCTTTTTTGCGGCCGCAGCACGGGTGTATGGCGGCGCTGATAGTATAAACGGTATCCTATACTTTCTTGCTTTTTTTCTGGGAACATCCTTATATTTTTTGCCACTGTTCGGAATCCATCTTATTAAAAAACACGCTCAAAACTTCATGCTCATTGCCAGAATAGTTGTACTGCTAATGGGTGTGTATTTTTTCTTATTTTTAGGTATTTTTAATGCTTTATAAATCTTAAGTACGGCTTAAGAGATCTTACATCGCAAACGGCTCCTGCCGGGCCGGTATAACAAGGAGATTTTATGCAGGCACTTTCTAATTTGTTAAAAAGAGATCCGCGAACAAAATTATCTATTACCAGTACAGTTATACTTACCGTATTAATGGCGCTTAATGTACATTTCTTTCATCTGGGATCATCTCTGCAAGATAAAGATATCATAAGTACTATTGCCGGGTGGATTATGTTTCTATTCCTGGTCACAGTATTTTTTCTCTTGCTGTACACGGGCAATATATCAAAATACAGAAGAATATTTTTTGTGGCCTCTGCCCTTCTGTTTTTCCCGGCCTTTATCGCCGGTATGTACGAAACATTCGGGCATATGTATTTAACAGAAGAGAATCTAATAGAGAACACTGCTTCCTACTGTCACATTGTAACACCAATGGTTATACTGCCCTATGTATTTACCAAAACGATTATTTTTCCGGCCAGAATATTTAGTTCCGCGGCCAGCATCTATGGTATGCTCATCATCTGGCTGCTTGCCACCTTAGTAAGCGGCAAGGGTTTTTGCAGCTGGATCTGTTTTTACGGCGGCTGGGATGATGGTATTTCCGGTATTCGAAAAAAACCGTTACTCAAAATAGATCCTGAAAATAAAAAAATCCGTTACTTCGGTTTTGCCATGCTGGCATTTGTAGTACTTGCCAGCTTAATTACACTCACTGTGATGTACTGCGAATGGCTCTGCCCGTTCAAGCTTATCACAGAGTATACGCAGGTCATCAACCTGAAAAGCTTTATTGCCTTTGCCATTTTCGTATTGACCTTTTTCGGCTTAGTGGTTGTATTACCCCTTATAACCAAAAAACGCTTTCAGTGCCTTACCTTCTGCCCTTTCGGAGCGTTTCAATCACTTTTGGACAAGCTAAGCCTGTACAGAGTTCGCATAGATACGGAAAAATGTACTCAGTGCCTGCGCTGTATTTCAGTATGCCCTACCCTAGCGCTTTCCAAGGAAATCATTCTGGGCAAAAAAACAAAGCCGCACATTACCTGTACCAAATGCGGCGAATGCTTTAAGGCATGCAGCCAGGGTGCTATAGGTTACGCGTTCGCCCATTTTGAAAAGTATAAGAAAAATCCCTTTGAAAAAATTATCAGTAAACTTGAAAACCATCCTCCATTAATAAAGAAAATTGTAAAGAAAATAGTATTCACCGTAAAAGAGCTGCTCTCACCGCAATCTCTCTTTATTTTCAGCTCTTATACCTTAGGCATGATTATCATGTCTGCTTTTGCCAGAAGCACAGTACACAGAACCATTAACTTAATAGTAAATGGTTCATTTTTATTCCAGTAGGAGGGTGAAATGAAAACCTTTTTTTTCATAATGATTACTATATGGGCTGCCGTGAGCGCGCTCCTTATTCCGCAGGTTTTTATCCACTCCACATTTATTAAACACCAATTGGACAAAGTACTGCATCTGGAAGTAGACCCGGCCTTTTCGGGCGGCAGAGAAATCGCACATTTTCTAGATCCGGTTAATGATGACTACGGTGAAGGCTGTCTTAGCTATCCCAAACATAAAGCGTATACCCACAAAAGCGGACTGTTGGATCTGGTAAAATACTCCGTCTATAAGCCGCAGACCAACGCCAGGTGGTCAAGCGACGTGGATTATATACAGGTAAGCTTTACCTTTGCTCAGGTGAACAATGATTTGGAAAGCATTCACGGATTTTCGCATCCCATTATCCACCTCTATCTGGATGTGGACGGTAAAAGGGGCGGAAAAACAGAAACCGCATTTTCACGCTGTGAACTTGTGAGGTTTGACGAGAACCACCCGTGGGATTTTTTAATTATAATCCACGGCTTCCATAAATCCGCCAAAATCATTTCAGACGACGGAATGTATCAAGACCGGGCAACCATCTTTGCAGACAGTGAAAAAAAAACACTGAAAGTGCGCATTCCGCTTGTTTATCCTAAGCTGAAACAAATTCTTGACGGAAGAAACACTTATCACTATGTTCTGGTTGGAGCGTACGATCCTCTGTCCAAAGGCTGTTTTATGCCTGTAAAAGCCAAAGCAGGCTTAAAATACGGAGGAGGAGCTCGTTCCGCACTATCGCCCAGGGTGTATGATTATATACCACCTGAGGGTAAAGACCAGAAACAGTTATTGTCTTCATATGATGAAGACAATTTTACATATGCTACAATCTTTCCCTTGGAAGTGACAGCAGACCTCTATATAAAGGATGAAAAGAACATCGATCCGGCAAAACTCGCTAAAATGAAAAAGCAAGTGGAACAAGAAGCAAAAGCAGAATATGCTGAAAATATAATTATTATAGAAAGCACTCACAGTACATCGAATACAGAGGATATAAAGCTGGCAATCGCCCTTTTTAATATTCAGCGCTTAACAGAAGCGGAAAAGCTGTTGGACAAAATACTTACGAAGAATCCCGATCACGCTGTGGCCAATGCCTATAAAGGAGCTGTTACTTCACAGAAAGCACAATTAACCGAAAAAATCGCTGAAAAAATCCAATATGTGGAACAAAGCTTCGTTTATCTGAATAGAGGCGCGGTACTGGCCCGGAGTGATGATGAAAGAATAAACTGTTTTATCTGCCGGGCGGAAGTATTTATGGCTATACCCGAAGACGTCTTTGCCAAAAATAAAAATGCTGAACAGGATTTAACGGCAGTTATTGAACTTCTGGAAAAACAAGAACAGAAGAATCCCAGAATGATCGCAGATATGTATATAAAACTGGCTTTTTGTTATCTGAATCAGGAAAAATACGACGAGGCCGAAATAGCCTTTTTAAAGGCTCGAAGCCAGCCGGAACTTTCCGCCCGGGCCAGGTTGGAATTGGTCGAAAGAGGTTATAATGAATAAAATACCCAAAAAGGCACAAGCTGATCAACGCCGAATTTGCGAAAAATCTTCTTGGCTGGAAAGATTCCGGCTTCTCTACCTTAAAGCGGTACACGCATTTATGATGACAGATCAAGAGAGTCGTTGAGTCAGTACATGGTACGGGCGCCGGTGTCTTTGGAGAAATTGGCTTGGGAGCGGGAGACGGACACGGTGTCATGGAAAGCTCCCGGGAAAGGGCCGCACAAGGGAAAGGAACGATACTTTACCAGTCTGGATTTCATCGTGCAAGTAACCCTGCATATACCGGAAAAGGGGAAGCATCCGGTGCGGCGTTATGGAGGCGTGCGGCAGAACAATGGTACGGATGGGACGATACTGCCGCGCCCCCGCAAGCAGAAACAGGGGAAGCGGTCACAATGACGACACGCGCCGGCCGGAAGGCCTGGGCGAGACTGCCGGCGAAGGTGTACGAGATTGATATTTTCTGCTGTCCCCAATGCGGGGGAAGAATATGGGAAAAATCGCCGCCGCGTTCACCTTAATTTTTGCCTCAGCCTTCGTTTTACCGATACCCTTGCCTGCACAGGGTACAACCACGGATTCAAAAAATTATAATTTTTCCTATCAGTTAATATGTAATATTGCTTAACCGGATTTGGACAGTAAAAAGTTCCTTCACAGAATCCGAGAAAGAATATTACTTCTCTATAAAAGAAGAACCAGCA
>CAZEPL010000097.1:0-12816 GCA_964514135.1 uncultured Spirochaetaceae bacterium
ATCTGTGATATTAAACCATTCTAATGTTCCTGTTGGTAAAAAATATTCAAGAACTATTGTATTTATATTTTTGTCATTCATCCTTTATTTATACAATATTTAAATATTTTGTCCAGCAATATTGCGTATGATCCCATTTTTGGCGGTTTCAAGAAACTGGGGCAGAGAAGCTTTAACCGTTACGCTTTGGTTAAATGCTTTATCAAGGCTTCCTGAAGGATCACTGAATGATAGGCTTATTAAAATTAAAAAAGGATAGCAACCAGTAACTTTTTTATGGAATATATCGTGATGAGTTTCTCCTTTTATAATAAAAGAGTTGAGACAGAAAAAACTGTCATGTTATTTAAATATATATTCGTTGAGCTTCTTGCAAAAATAACATTTTTGCAAGAAGCTTCTAAAATGGAAATTGCTAAATTATTATGGTATAATGAATAAGTATTTTACTAACTTAATATATTTTGAGTTTTGCAATTTCCTCCGTTATTTTTATTTTACAATATAACAGACAATTATTCTCGATGGTAGTTAATATTTTAATAGAGTCAGCATGGTTAGGTTAAAAGCCGTTCTCTTGACTTGAATGACAATTCTACCTATCATTAAAGGCTTATAAATCGATACGTTATAGCATTCATGATATAATAAATATTAGTTAAACATGAAAGAAGGGGGTTTAATAATGAAAAAAACAAGTTTTCAATTTTTGTTCTGCATTATCATCATTGCATTAATTACTTTTCAAGTACATACAGACACACCCTGTAAATGAGGCTTTATTGATAAGACCGGAAAAATAGTCATTGAACCGCAATTTGAAATTGCCTGGGCTTTTGGAGAGGGATTAGCACCCGTAAAAAAAGATGGTAAATGGGGCTATATGGATAATACAGGTAAAATAATTATTGAAACAAAATATGATCAGGTCGGTGAATTTTCTGACGGCTTGGCCTGGGTATGTACGGGAGATTGTACCGGTAAAGGGATAAAAGCGGAATAGGATTAGCCATATTTTTCAATATACTGCTTGTAACCTTTTTGTCGCAGTTCACATGCAGGACAGTGCGCACAGCCTTTGCCCCACTCATGTTTCTTTTTACTTCCGTTATAACAGGTGAGAGTTTCCGTTAAGATAAAATCAAGACAGCCCAATTGTTCTGCCAAACGGAATTCTAGAGCCTTAGAAAGCCGCATAAGCGGCGTGTGGATGATCACTCCCCGCTCCTTAAAGTCCACCGCAAGATTAAGCGTCTTTTGGGCAGATTTAATAAAGACATCCCTGCAGTCGGCATACCCGGAATAATCAGTCTCACACACTCCTATGACGATGTGACGTACGCCGATCGTGCTGGCCCAGGCACTGGCCAAGGTGAGAAAGAGCAGATTGCGGTAGGGTACAAAACTGGCGGGCACAGCCGCATTCAACTCATGTGCGGTATTCACATCAGGAGTACCTTTAAAAAGGTTGGAATGCACAAGCTCTTTTAAAAAAGAGATATCAACGCTTTTGAGGTCGACATTGAGTTTTTTACAGATGTGAGCGGCAGCCGCTATTTCTTCGGCATGCTTTTGCCCATAAAAAAAACTTATTGCAGAAACCTGTTTAAAGTTTTTTAGTGCCCAAAATAGGCACGTAGTAGAATCCTGCCCCCCGCTGGTTAATACCAGAGCCTTGTTTTTAGCAAAAGACTGCCGCATAATTATACTCCTCTTTTGTCCTCTCCCCAGATAAGTTTATGTAGCTGAACGGATAAAGAAACGGGAAGCTTATTAGTGAGAATGAACTCAGTAAGTCGGGATAAGCTTAGCTTTCCCCACACAGGAGAGATAAAAATGGCAAGCTCCGGGTTGCTTTGCTTTATGCGTGCTATGGTCGCTTTAACCCACTCAAAATCCCCTGAGCTTATAACAATTTTAAGGCAGTCTCTGTCGGAGTTAAGCTGGTTGAGATTTGCTTCCGCAAAGGGCAGGGCGGCTTCTGCTGAGGGTGCTTTCCAATCTACGATATAATGGCAGTTGGCCAGATCGGTTTCCTGAATAAGAATAGTACCGTTTGTTTCGATAAAAAACTGAAGATGGGGCAGCTTACCTATTATATGCGTCAGTGCCGCCCGGCGTTCGGAAAGCAGCGGCTCACCGCCGGTGAGTAAGATGAAAAGGTGAGGATGTTCCTGTGTATGAGCTTGAATATCTCCGATAAGGTCCGCAACGGAAATTTGAATATTTTCTTCATCCCTGTATGGAGTGTCACAATACCTACAATTCAGGTTGCAGCCTGAAAATCTTATAAGATATACAGGATGCCCTGTCATGGGTGCTTCGCCGCTAAGGGTAATATATTTTTCTACTAATGAAAGTATAGTGCGCTGCATTTTATGATAGTACTGTAATTATCCATATTAATGAAGAGAACTTTCTCTGGAAAGTCTTTCTTTAATCAGACCGTAAAATTTTTTACTGCTCTTTGAACTGTATACCCAGCCCAAATGACTGGTGCACTGCCCGCACAAGGCATAGCACCAGGTATAGCCTTTAAACCACGTATACTCCTCTGTTTCTTCTCCGGCGCATAATACACCGGGAGCCTTTTTAAAACAGGTGATCGTATAGATATAACCGTGCGGATTTGTAAATGTATACTCACAGGCGCCGTTCATGGTAAAGAGGTCGTTTATAGTGGTGAGTATAAACCCGCAGATAGCACAGTATATGTTTTTGTCCTGCAATTCACGGTGTTCGCTTTTTTCTGTTGTTTTATCTTCCGGTTTGCCACCTGCTGCCGTGTCAAAATATAAAAAAAAATTTGGAAGTTTAAGCATTAGTTAAAGATTAATAAAAAAAAGCCCTTACGGCAATAGCAATTTTAGATTTGTATTTCATAAAAGCGCGACCCAAATCGGAATGAGCCAACAAAAAATATTCTTGCATGTTCGGGGAAAAGTGAATTATAGTTAAAGAGAAGATTTCTACTCGATTTAAAACAGTGCCTTTTTATAACTGAATTAAGTATGTATAGATGTTGGGAGATATTTTATGGTCGAATATTCACAGCTTGCATCGATAAGTGAGGAGAATGTACTATCCGGTATTCAAAAACACGGCGGTTTTTTCTGTACCCTGCCTTATGCCAACCAGGAAAGCGAACAGAAGCTTTCCAGTGCCCTGCTTACGATCTTTAATTATATAAAAAAGCCGGAGCTGGGCAATTCTTTGATATACTGTTTAAAAGAAATCGTGATGAATGCCAGTAAGGCCAACTCAAAACGAGTTTATTTTAACATGAAGAATTTGGATATAAATATCACGACTGATTATGAGCAAGGTCTAAAAGATTTTAAACAGGAAGTATTCGGTGATTTTAAAAAGTACGAGGATAAGCACAAAGAGTTGGAATATTATGTGAGAATTGATTTTAAAGTGGATGCGGATTCTTTACTGATTAGAGTGATCAACAACAGTGAAATATCCAGTCAGGAGGAAGAGCGGATCGCCGAACGGCTTAAGATTGCCGGTAAGTTTCATTCCATGGAAGAGGTCTTCAATTACGGCTTCGACAGTACCGAAGGTGCCGGTTTTGGTCTGATAATTGTCGTACTTATGCTGCGCAGCGTTGGCTTAGATGAGCGTGTTCTGTCACTGACAAAAAAGGATGGTTCCACTATTGTACTTTTAAAGATTCCCATCAATCTGCTTTCCAAAACCCACGGTCAGGCCATAGCCGAAGAGATTGCTCAAGAGATCGAGAGAATGCCCATGTTTCCGGACAGTTTGATGCGGTTACAAAAAAATCTGAACGATCCCAATGCGGATTTTAATTCCGTAGCTAATATTATAAAAACCGATTCCGCGCTTACCACAGAGATTATTCGTATTGCCAACTCGCCTATCTATATGCTTCCCAGGAAGGTGGACGACGTGCCAACCGCGGTACGCATGATCGGTCTTAAGGGAGTAAAGAATCTTATTCTTAGTTTCGGGGTAAACAAGGTTTTTGAAAAAAAATATAAAAAATCGCTTATTGATGAGGTTATGGTACACTCATATAAAGTTGCGCTCTACTGCAGTCAGATTGCCAAGCTGAAGCGGTTGGATCCGCTGATCGATGATATTTATGTAGCAGCCATGCTGCATGATTTCGGAAAGATAATTACCTCTACGCTGCAGCCGGAACTGGTGGAAAAAATAAATAAGATATGTTCAACCAAAGGTATTCCGGTTTCGTCGCTGGAAGATCTTACCAAAGGTTATAACCACTCGATTATCGGTTCGCAATTATCGGAAAAGTGGAATTTCCCCGAGAAGTTTGTACAGGCGGTAAAATACCATCACATCCCGCTCGAAGCATCTCAGGATTATAAATCGTTAGTTTATGTTATCTATCTGGGTAACGAAATCTATTACTACAATAAGCTTGAGCACAAGTTTTCTGATATCAATTATCTGGTACTCAAATTTTTTAATTTGACGGATCAGGCGGAATTCGATAAGTTTGTAAAGAGTATCGAAACTACTCTTGAGAAAAAGAAATAAAAAAAAGGCTTTATAACTAAAGAGTCCCAATAAAAAAGCCCCGGCTTTTTACCGGGGCTTTCTGTTATTATACAGGCTTTTCAGCCAGATATTTATACATCTTGTACTGATTTGCTACAACTTGTCTGGATTTATTGAGCAGCATTTCCGCGCGTTCAGGTTTCGCTTGCTTAAGCGATCTGAAGCGAATTTCATTATACATATAATCGGCAATATCAATGGAAGGTTCTTTTGAATCGAGGACGAAGGGATTCTTGCCTTGCTCTACAAGCATGGGATTGTATCTGAAGAGCGTCCAGATTCCGGAATCTACAGCCAGTTTCTGCTGGTCCATCCCCTTGGTCATGTTAATACCGTGTGAAATACAGTGGGAGTAGGCGATAATAATGGAAGGTCCGTCGTACTGTTCGGCTTCATGGAAAGCACGGATGGTCTGGATTTTATTGGCACCCATGGCCACACGGGCTACATACACATAGCCGTAATTGGCAGCCATCAGGCCCAAATCTTTTTTAGAGATGGGCTTACCCCCGGCCGCAAACTTGGCAATAGCACCGATCGGTGTGGCTTTGGACATTTGCCCGCCGGTATTGGAATAGACCTCGGTATCCAGTACCAGCACATTGATGTTCTTGCCTGAGGCCAGCACATGATCCAAGCCGCCGTAACCGATATCGTAGGCCCAGCCGTCACCACCCACTATCCAGATTGAGCGTTTAATCAGGAAATCCGCTACGGAAAGCAGTTCCTGAGCAGATACCGCAGAACTTTTGGGCAGGATCTGTTTTAATTTTTCCACATGCTCACGCTGCAGCTCGATTTCTTCCTGGGTACTTTGCGGATTTGAGGTGATATCTTGATACAGGTTTTTATTGGCCTTATCTTCATTCTGTAGCTGTTTAACAAGTTCCAGAGCATATTCATTCATCTTATCCGAGGTAAGACGCATGCCCATACCGAACTCAGCCGCATCCTCAAACAGAGAGTTGGACCAGGACGGCCCGCGTCCGTCTCTTCTGGTAGTATAGGGTGTCGTAGGCAGGTTGCCTCCGTAAATGGAGGAACAGCCGGTAGCGTTGGCAATAACGGCTCTGTTACCGAAGAGCTGTGACATCAGTTTTAGATATGGTGTTTCACCGCAGCCCGCGCAGGCACCCGAGAACTCAAACAGGGGTGTTATAAGCTGAGAACCCTTAATGGTGTTTGTCTTGATTTTGGAGCGGTCAATGTCCGGGATGTTGAGAAAGTACTTAAAGTTTTCCGCTTCCTGTTCGCGCAAGGGAAGCTGTTCTTTCATATTAATAGCTTTTCTGTCGGTTTTTTCACCGTCTACCTTTTTATAGGCGGGACATGAGTTTACGCAGGCGCCGCAGCCGGTACAGTCCTCGGGCGCTACTTGAATGGTAAATACCATATCCGCGTAATCTTTACCTTTGGCATCCGTGTGCTTGAAGGCAGCGGGCGCCTTGGTGGTGTATGATTTATCGTATATTTTCAGCCTGATTACTCCGTGAGGACAGACCAGCGAGCATTCGCCGCACTGGATACAGACTTCAGGATCCCAGACCGGAATCTTTTCCGCAATATTGCGTTTTTCGTATTTTGTGGTTCCGGAAGGGTAGGTGCCGTCTGCAGGCAACTTGGAAACGGGTATTTGTTCGCCGCGTTTGGCGATAATCTCTCCGGTTACCTCTTTTACAAACTGCGGTGCATTGGCAGGTACAGGTGGATGGATATGGAGATCTCCTTGTGTGCTTGAGGGATAATTTACTTGAAACAGATTGGCTTTGGTAGCTTCTACCGCGTCCAGATTCTTGTTTACGATATCCTTACCCTTACTCCCGTAAGTGTTCTGGATGGCGTCTTTAATAAGCTTCAAGGCCTGGGTTTCGGGTAAAACCCCTGAGATAAGAAAGAAAGCGGTCTGCATGATGGTATTAATCCTGTTGCCCATACCGGTCTTTTCCGCAATCTCCGAGGCATCGATCACGTAGAGCTTGAGTTTTTTAGCGATAATCTGCTTTTGTACTTCTATGGGCAGGTGCTGCCATACTTCATCTTTATTGTAGGGCGAATTGAGCAGGAACACGCCGCCGGGCTGTGCTTTAGTCAGCAGATCAAACTGTTCGAGGAAGGTGAATTTATGACAGGCAATAAAACTTGCCTTTTGAATAAGATAGGTGCTTTGAATTAGATTTTTACCAAAACGCAGGTGAGATACGGTGGTTGCGCCCGCTTTTTTAGAGTCATAGACAAAGTAGCCCTGTGCATAGTTGTCGGTGGCCTTGCCGATTATTTTAATAGAGTTTTTATTGGCACCTACAGTTCCGTCTGCGCCCAACCCGAAGAAGAGGGCTCTATGTACACCCTCTCTTTCGGAGAAGAAATTTTCATCCCATTCCAGACTGGTAAAAGTGACATCATCATGAATACCGACGGTAAAGTGATTTTTGGGTTCTTTTAAGCCTAAGTTGTCGAATACGGATTTGGCCATAGCGGAATTGAACTCGTTTGAGCCCAGACCGTAGCGTCCGCCTAAGATTACAGGATAATCACTCAATTTAATGGTTCCATTGCTCATGGCTTCACCTATTGCGGTTCTGACATCTTCATACAAGGGCTCGCCGATGCTACCGGGTTCTTTTGTCCTGTCCAGTACCGCGATGGCTTTCACCGTGGAGGGAATTGCTTTAATGAAGTGCTCGATGCTAAAAGGTCTGAAAAGCCTTACTTTGATAAGACCGACTTTTTCGCCTTTTTGTACCAGGTAATTTACAACTTCTTCCATGGTTTCCGTGCCGGATCCCATCATAATGGCGATATGTTCCGCATCCGCTGCACCGACATAATCGAAAAGCTTATAGGATCTGCCAGTGAGTTTTTGAAACTTATCCATGACCTTTTGCACGATAGCGGGAGCAGCCTGATAGTATTTGTTTACAGTCTCGCGAGCCGCAAAGAATACATCGGGATTCTGTGATGTACCTCTAATGGATGGTTTTTCCGGAGTTAAGCCCCGTTTTCTGTGTTCATGAACAGCTTTTTCGTCGATCATCTCCCGCATTTGATCGAAGCTTAGCTCCTCGATTTTTTGAATTTCGCTTGAAGAACGGAAACCGTCGAAGAAGTGCAGGAATGGTATTCTGGATTCTAACGTGGATGCCTGTGCGATAAGAGCAAAATCCATGATTTCCTGAACCGAGTTGGAAGCCAGGAGAGCGAAACCCGTGGATCGGGCTGTCATGACATCGGAGTGGTCTCCGAAAATTGAAAGTGCCTGACAGGCTACGGAGCGGGCGGCAATGTGGAATACCGTCGGTGTGATTTCCCCTGCTATTTTAAACATATTGGGAATCATCAAGAGTAGTCCTTGAGACGCCGTAAAGGTAGTGGTGAGAGCACCTGTGGTTAAAGCACCGTGCACCGCACCAGAGGCGCCGCCTTCGGACTGCATTTCCACAACCACGGGTATTGTGCCCCAGATATTTTTTTTACCTTCAGCGGAGTACTGGTCTGCCAGTTCCCCCATAGATGAAGAAGGTGTAATGGGATATATTGCTATTACCTCATTTGTGGAATGAGCAACATAAGCCGCGGCAGTATTGCCGTCTATAGTCACCATTTTTTTTGACATATTTGAAACCTCTTTCTTTAAGGGATATTTAAAAGTATATACTATTTTATCATAATATAAGAATTTTCATCATGATTTTCAAGGCTAAACAAGAGAAAACACCATGTAAAAAATTGTTTGTAAACGACCATATACTTACATTTTTAACGTATTACTCTTGAATTTTCTGTTTTTGGACATATAATTAAATAAAAGAATCAATAAAATTTTTTAAAAAGGAGAGTCTTATGAAAATATTAAAATTACTATGTATAGTAATGATAGGATTGGCTTTTGTTGCCTGTAAGACAACAAAGGTTGAGCGTATTGGAGTAGAAGAGACCACGGATTTAAGCGGGCGCTGGAATGATACCGATGCCCGGTTGGTAGCTGAGGAGATGGTAAGAGATGCGCTTTCCCGGCCCTGGCTTATAAATTATGTCGCCGATGAAGGCAGAAAGCCTGTGGTGATCGTAGGCACCGTGCGAAATAGAAGCGAAGAGCATATTGAAACTCTTACCTTTGTAAAGAACATCGAACGTGAGCTCATAAACAGCGGCAGTATAAAGTTTGTGGCCAGCAAGAAAGAAAGATCAGAGATTCGAGATGAGAGAGAGGACCAGCAGTCCTGGGCCAGTGAAGAGACCGCCAAAAGGCTGGCTGCCGAGACCGGTGCCGATTTTATGATGCAGGGTGTGATCACTTCGATTACCGATGCGATTCAGGGAAAGAAAGTAGTGTATTACCAGGTTAATATGGAACTGATTAATTTGGAATCCACGGAAAAGGTCTGGATCGGAGAGAAAAAGATTAAGAAATACATTGAGAAATCGGGGGTAAAGTGGTAGTCATGAAAACAAAGAGTGTTCTTAAGAATATTATAAGGCTTATAGGCTGCTTACTTATCCTTGTGTTTAGTTTGAACTCCTGTGCCAGCATGATGACCTTTAAGGTTCAATATAAAGGTGTTGACAACATGATGGCAAACAGGCAGTTTGACAAGGCTATTAAGCAGATAGAAGGGTCAAAGGAAAAGCACTACGCGGAAAAGGACAGGGTGCTGTACTACCTGGATTTGGGAATGCTTTACCACTATAATGGAGAGTATGAAAAAAGCAATGCTCTCCTTACACAGGCTGAATATGCTATTGAAGATCTCTTTACCAAAAGCGTGAGCAAAGCCGCGGTTTCTCTGTTGTTAAATGATAATGCTTTAGATTACTTCGGCGAAGATTATGAGGATATTTATTTGAATGTGTTTAAAGCACTCAACTATATCCATCTGAACAAATGGGATGACGCAATTGTAGAGATCAAGCGAATTGATCTCAAACTAAACATGCTTGAAGACAAATATAAGGACCTTTCCAAGGAGTATAACAAATCCGAAGAGTCTGATATCGCCATCCGTTCGGGAACCACGAACTTTTACAGCTCTGCCCTGGCGCGGTATTTAAGCATGCTGCTCTACAGAGCGGAAAACAAATATGACAGTGCCAAAATAGACAAAAGGAAGATTGTAGATGCCTTTAACAACCAGGCCAATATTTACGATTTCAGTATACCCAATATGGACAGGGCTACAACCTGGAGTAATAAGGCCCGTGTAAATTTTCTCTGTTTTACAGGCAGGGGTGTGGATAAAGTTGCCAAAACCCTTTATATCCATTCCGAACCCAATGTGCTTATTATTGTACCTACTGAAGAAAACGAGGATTTTAAAGAAGAGATTACGGACATTGCAACGATAAGTTCTCCTGGTATACCCGATAACCTGCACTTTAAGTTTCAGCTTCCCTTCATGAAAGCACTGGGGAGTCAGGTTGCCGAAGTTCGCATAAAATTGATTGCTACCGGCACCATAGATGTGGCCTGCGAAAAAATGGAGAGTCTGCAGAATATAGCCGTGGAGACCTTTAATGTTAAAAAGCCCATCATCTATTTAAAGACAATCGCCCGTACCGTGGGCAAGGGCCTGCTGGCAGCCAAAGGCAAAGAAGAGCTGGGTAAAGCTGTGGATGATCCTTTGGGAGCACTGCTTTTGGGTATTGCCGTTGATATCGGAGTTGATGCCACGGAAAATGCCGATCTGCGTGTGTCACATTTCTTCCCGGCTTATGCCTATGTAAGTGAAGTAGAGCTCGCACCGGGAACATATCAGGTTGAGATACAGTATTATGGTGATAATGGAAAACTACTTTTTGTGGATAAAAAGGGTGAAGTAGAACTAAAAGCTCAAGGTTTCAATTTCTTTGAGTCTTTCTACTTTAATTAAGGAGGAGAAAGAGGGAGAGTCATGAAAGTAAAGCTTGTAAAATATATTGTCTGCGGATGTGTGCTTCTCAGTGTACTCTTAGGAGGTGCCGTATGTAAGTCCGGCCCCAAAACCAATGGTGATACCTCAACACAAGTAAATAACAAGGGTAATCCTCCACGCTGGTTTAATAAGCTTGAGGATACCTATCCTGAAAAAGATTATTTGGCAGTGGTGGGAGAGGGCGATACCCGGCGCGATGCAGAAAGCGATGCCGCGGGGGCGCTGGTACGTATTTTTGGTTCCAATATTAAAGTGGAAACCGAAGCGATTGTACGCTACCGAGAGCTGGAGAATGAGAGCGGCGGGTCGTATGAGCTGGAAAAAGAAGCAACCAAAGAGGTTGATATTCTGGCTCAGCATATGCTCTATAATCTGCAGTACAGCGATCCTTATACGGACAATTCGGGACGTGTTCATGTTGTAGGCTATCTTGATAGAGTCAAAACCGGACAAATTTATAAAGAGAAGATCGAAAAAAACTCAACGCGGATTGTGACCTTTAAACAAAACGCTGTAACAAGCGAACGCTTGATTAGCAAATATGCATATATTGATGCGGCCATTATTTTTGCCAAAAACAATGAGCTCATGCTGGATCAACTTAACATCATTTATGCTCCTATGAGAAAGATGGTCAATCTGCCCTATAAATTGGATGAGCTGAATACACTCTACTCGGATATTGCGGAGCAGATGGTATTCGATATACGGATTGTAAACGATATGGAGGAAAAGATCGCCAACCTGGTAGCAGGTCTGTTAAGCGAAAAAGGCTTTAGTATAAAACGAGGCGGTGTGTTAAAGGTAAATGGTGATGTAAAAATAGAACCGCTGGCACTGAAGAATAACTATGAGAATCTGCGTTGGTACTTAAACCTGCAGATGAAAGATGAAACGGGAAAGACGATTGTATCATATAACAAGAACCAGCGGGAAACAGGAGTAAGCAAATCCGCGGCTGAAGCCAGAGCATACATCGAGATGGAGAAGCAGATAAAGAAGGCTTTTTTTAATGAGTTCATAAAATATCTGGACAGTCTGGTGCTGAAATAGCCCATTATTTTATTTAGTCTGTGTTAAGTGATTACAGGGGTGCTTTAAGCACCCCTTTTTTTATGCGATTATATCGGAACTCACACTAATGTCTATCGGCAAATGAAGCAAAACCACGAATTTTTAGGTTATTATATAGTAGATAGTTGTTTTATGAAGTAGAATTATACCTGATTTTATGATATATTTTTTTTCACTTTTCATGATGTACTGCAACAATAATCATTTTATATGATCATATATAATGACAAGGATGAGATAGCCTGTTGCGGCGGCATCTTGTCCGCCTTAAGAGAAGGATCCGGTTCTTACTGTAGGGCGTAGAGATCTCAAACAATTATAAAAGCAAAAAGTAATCTTCTGCTGTATTAATCCAATGTGCCGACTAAAATAGAATTATACAAAACAAATCACAAGCGGCTGGTTGTTTCGCTGCCTTATTCCGAAGAGAGAATTGCTAAAATAAGGAAGATACAGGGAAGAAAGTGGCATAAAGAGCAGAAATATTGGACTATTCCCAACACACCGCTTTCCTTGCACTATTTTAAAGAGCTCTTTGCAGATGAGAGAATTGATTACACTAAAATTGAATCAGAGAATAACTTAAAAAATAATCCGAAACTAATTGAGTTTTCCAATAAACTCAAGCTAAAAGGATACAGCTATAAAACAATAAAAGCCTATATATATCAGATTATCAGGTTTTTGCTTTTTTTAAGAAAGGTGACAATTACAAAGGAAGACATTGAAAAATATATTCTTTTTCTTATAGATAATAAAAAACTGACGCATGCATATATTAATCAATTTATATGTGCTATAAGATATTTTTGTATACATATTTTAAATGAACCAGAAATTGTAGACACTTTAAGACAACTTAAAAAGCAAAAAAAACTTCCTGAGATTCTTAGTAAAGAAGAAGTTAAATTAATTCTTG
This sequence comes from uncultured Spirochaetaceae bacterium, assembly GCA_964514135.1. GTDB lineage: Bacteria > Spirochaetota > Spirochaetia > SZUA-6 > RPPD01 > JAFGGG01. Next base: position 12,457 of record CAZEPL010000097.1, read on the forward strand.
ATAGGATTACTAATTTAAAACAAAAAACTATTATGACTATTACATATTCTGCAGGTCTAAGAGTAGGTGAAATTGTGAAATTAAAAATAAGTGAGATAGATAAAAGCAGGAAGCTTATTCATATTAAACAAGCAAAGGGTCGAAAAGATAGATATACCTTATTTTCAGATACTGCAAATAATATATTAGGACAATACTTTAAAAACTATAAAAATGATATATGGCTGTTCCCGGGACAGAAAAAAGGTACTCACTACTCAGTGAGAAGCGTGGAAAAAGTGTTTGAGAGGGCAAAAAATGAAGCGGGTATAACGAAAAATGTAACCGTACATAGCTTAAGGCACTCCTTCGCCACACATT
>CAZEPL010000098.1:0-2460 GCA_964514135.1 uncultured Spirochaetaceae bacterium
AGAGAATAAGTATTTTACTAACTTAATATATTTTGAGTTTTGCAATTTCCTCAAATAAAAGAGTTAAATTATGGAATTGTTAAATAAAAATATTGTAATAACCGGGGCATCAAAAGGATTGGGCAGAGAACTTGCAATTCGCTTAGCTCAAAAAAATACAAATCTTATTCTTGTAGCGCGTACTAAAGCGCTATTGGAACAGGTACAGATCAAAATAAAGCAGCTGACAGGCAAAAAGCCATTGATTATACCGTGTGATATTTCAGATGAAAATGATGTACGGCGTATGGCAGAAGTAATCAAGCAAAAATATGACCATGTCGATGTGCTTATTAACAATGCCGGTATCGCCATATGTGAAATAATAGAAAATCTGTCAAATGAGGAGATGAGGAAGCAGTTTGAAGTAAATTTTTTTGGCCTGTTTTATTGTACAAAAGAGTTGCTTGCATTAATAAAGTGCAGTGATTCAGGTTATATTTTAAATATCAGCTCGATATTAAGTGAAGTGTCCTTTGCTGAAACAAGTGTTTACTCAGCGACTAAATCTGCATTGTGTGCTTTATCCGAAGGTCTGCGCTGCCAGTTTAACAAAAACGAGTTAAAAGTCGGGCTGTTTTTACCGGGGCCCATGCATACTTCGTTTCAAGACAATAGAAAAGAAAATGCACTGAAGACTCCGGACTTTTTAACCCTTGATCCCCAAAAAGCGGCCATGGTCATTGAGAAAATGATCAGAAAAAGAAAGAAAAAACTCATCATGTATAGATGGATCAAACTGTTTATGAAGATGAAACAGGCATCCGTATGATGATAAAAAAATCTAAAACTAAGTAAAGGAGTTGCCTATGAAAAAATATCAAAAGATAGTGGGTTTAATCTTAATACCGATTATTTTAGCAGCTATTATTTTTCTTGTTTACATGGCTTTGAAATTAAAACAGGAAGAGCAGCAGTTACAGGCCATAAAAATCGAGAACATTGATATTAAAAGCGTTAAGAGCGGAGAATATATCGGCACATGTTTTCTCGAACTCAAAAAAGCCAAGGTCAGGGTTGTAGTGGAAGACGGAATTATTACAGAAATCGAAGTTATTGAACATACGCACGGCCCTGGCCGGGGAGTGTATGAAATTGCAAAAGAAATAATCAGGAAGCAAAACCTTGATGTCGATGCGGTATCAGGCGCAACAAAAAGCAGTATTGTAATGAGAAGGGCGGTTGAAAACGCATTAAAGCAAGGTTTATAATATTATAAAAAAGAAAACAATATAGTATATTTTGTCAATTTTCACACTTTAAAACGCCACCATTTTTTTTATACCACTCAATCTTATATTTAATTATATTTAAAAATTCCTGTGCTTGTCTTATTCGTTTCTCAATACGCTCCCGATGTTTTTCCAGAATTTCCAACCTCTCATGATAGGAATCCTCATTACTATCCAATAAAGCAATATATCGAATAATATCTTTTATCTGCATTCCCGTGGATTTCCATTTTTGAATGAAGTCAATTATTTCCAGATCCGAATCAATATAGTTTCTGTGGCCCGACCTATTGCGTTGAACGGGTTTAATCAACCCGATTTTTTCGTAATAACGTAAAGTGTAAGAACTTAAGCCTGTTTTTTCAGATACTTGTTTAATGGTCATTTATCCTCCCAAAAAAAATGAAAAAAAGCTTGACTTAGAGTTAACTCTATTTTGTAAGTTGAATTCTGTCAAGAAAAATCATTACGCAAAGGATATTATAATGCGGTACCGAAAATTTGGAAAATTGGATTGGGAAGTATCAGTCCTCGGATTCGGAACCATGCGGCTTCCCTGGATAAACGGGGATTATAACCGGATTGATGAACCAAAGGCAACCCGAATTCTGCATTACGCCATTGATCACGGTGTAAACTATGTGGATACGGGGTGGATGTATCATGACGGAAACAGTGAACGCTTTCTCGGTCGCGTACTTAAGAACATATATAGGGAAAAGGTGAAAATAGCCACAAAACTGCATTTCCACTCGGTGGAAACCCCCAGGGATTTCGATAAGATTCTTCATGAACAATTAAAAAGATTACAAACGGATCATATAGACATGTACCTGTTGCACGGGTTATGCCAGGCAGGATGGCATAAACTCCGTGACTGGAATGTGCTGTGCTGGGCTGAGAAAGCCATAGCGGACGGGTATATCGGGCATTTGGGATTTTCATTTCACGACAGTTTCCCTGTGTTCAAAGAAATTGTGGATGCTTATGATAACTGGGCCATGTGCCAGATCCAGTATAACTTTTTAGACGAAAACGTACAGGCGGGTACTAAAGGATTGCATTACGCAGCGGAGAAGGGCCTGGCAATCGTCATCATGGAACCCCTGCGCGGAGGACACCTGGCCAATCCTCCGCAGGAGATAAGAGAGATATGGGATCGCAGTAAAAAAAATCCCGTAAACATGGC
>CAZEPL010000098.1:2560-4608 GCA_964514135.1 uncultured Spirochaetaceae bacterium
GGCCAAAATATTTATGCTCAAGGTTGAAGGAGAAGAGCCCCGTTATTATCTGGATGAAGGTGCGAATGCACAACTTAATATTGAGTTTATTACCCGCAGCATGAAAAAATCGCGCCCCGTGATTTTCTATTCCGGGGAGTCGGGGCACCTGACTCTGATTATGGGGAATTTTAAAAAGCTTGTCCAGAGCGCAAAGCAAACAGGCTGCCTCACAATCGTTGATACGGTTATTCCTCCTCAGGGAAACTGGAATTTTCTGTATCAAGCTGCTCCTTTTATCGATTTTTTAAAATGTAATCAGTACGAAGCGCAGTCGATTACCGGTAAGAGTGATATGAAAGCGGCACTCGCTGCATTAGAGAAATTGGGAATCCCCCTGACCGTTGTCAGTCTGGCGAAAAACGGACTGCTTTTTTCCTATAATAACCTTTGTTATAAGGTTCCGCCTTTTAAAGTACGGAATATTGATTCCGCAGGCGCGGGAGACGCCTTTAACGCGGGAATTATCATAAAACTTGCGCAGTGGCAGGGAGGAAGTTTGCAGGAACAGCTTAAGGATTCCGAAGCAAGATTTTTTGACACAATACTCTTTGCCGCCGCTTCAGGCGCGAAGGCGGTTACGGCCCGCGGCTGTCTGGCGGGTGTAGAAAGGTCTGCGGTTTTAAAACTGCTGGGGGAGCAGGCAGAGAAGGTAATGGCGGGTATCGAGAGCTTCTGACGATGTGACAGCCGGAACACGCTCTCCTGAAGGAGTTCTTGCTTTAAAAAAGAGAGATAAACGGTGTTAAAGAGTGAAATAACGTTTGAAAAATACTATCAAGAAGCAAATCAGGCACCTATTCCAGGATGGGATTTTACTTTTCTCAACAACAGATATCTGGCTGAAGATTTGCCTTGGGATTATAAAAAAATCGTAGAAAAGTATCTGAAAAAATCTAAAAGCTTATTGGATATTGATACAGGCGGCGGTGAGTTCCTTTCCAATTTAAAGCCGCTGCCGGCTGCTGCATTTGCAACTGAAAATTATAAGCCAAATATAGTGATAGCAAAACAAAGATTGGAGCCTTTGGGCATACATGTGGTAGAATGTGATGCGGAATTGGAATTACCATTTGATGACGAATCTTTTGAATTAGTAATAAACAGACACGGTTTATTGAGGGTGCCCGAACTGCTGCGTGTTTTGCGGAAAAATGGCATATTTGTAACTCAGCAGGTAGGAGCGCAAAACAATATTCAGCCGAACCATTTTTTTAAGGATATCAGCCGCGATAACATGAAATGGGATCTGAAAGAAGTTGTAAGCAGCTTTAAAACACGAAATATTGAGCTTGTGAAAGCTGAGGAATATTATCCGTAAACGGTATTTAAAGATATAGGGGCTGTAATATACTATTTAAGAGTAATTCAATGGCAAATAGCAGATTTTGACATTGATAAAAATGAACAAGCACTGAAAAAGCTGCATTTATACATAACGCAGAATAATGGATTTAAAACTAAGGAGCACAGGTTTTTACTGGTAGTAAAGAAGCTATAAAAAAACAACTATTGACAGAATTAACACTATTAAATATATTAACACTGATAATAATATAAGAGGTGTTAATATGGGAAACAAGGAAATTAAAGAACAAAGAGTAAAAGGCTACTTTATTCAGGCGGCCAAAGAAATTCTCAAAGGCGAAGGATTGGTGTGTGTCAGTACCAGAAATGTGGCAGACAGGGCCGGCTATTCATATGCCACGCTGTATAATTATTTTAAGGATATTAAGGATCTGGTATTTGAATGCGCCAAAGAATTCATAGACGAAGCCCGGGATTTCGTGAAAAATGAAACACAGGGATTTACAGCAGGAATTGAGAGGATTCAGGTGATATTAAAGGCTTATCTGAACTATTTTATTCAGTATCCCGGAATATTTGAGCTTTTTTTCTTAGAAAGAGTGTCAAACATAGGGAATAACCAGCAGACAGTTGAATTAATCTATACTTTCCTTGACAAGCTGTGTGCGGATGACTGGAATTATTGCATTGAACATGGTATT
>CAZEPL010000098.1:4708-12773 GCA_964514135.1 uncultured Spirochaetaceae bacterium
AGAATATGCGCATCGATTCTTAATAAGCTCCGACTCAGGCTATGGTGTCGGCTATGATAAAGCGTATAGAGTAAAATTATGGAATTAGCTTCGGGCCGTTTAATATTAAAAGAAATAACATGGGAAGATCTGGAGAAAATTCATAAGCTGCATTTGGTTCCGGCTGTGGACGAATATAACACTCTTGGGATCCCTGAGAATATTGACGAGACAAGACTTATATTACGCCCCATAATTAAAGATCAAAAATCTCACACCCGAAAGCACTACTGGTTTTCGATTCTCCTGAAAAGCGACAGCCTTTTTATAGGATTATGCGGTATCAACCTGTCCGCAGATAGATTTAAAATAGGTGAAATATATTACAAGCTTTATCCGGCACACTGGGGAAGGGGCTACGCCACGGAAGTTGCTAAGGTCTTGGTGAAATACGGATTTGAAGTGCTTAAGCTGCATAGAATCGAAGCGGGTGTTGCCACTGAAAATAACCGGTCGATCAGGGTGCTTGAGAAAATCGCTATGAAGCGGGAAGGCATAGGGAGGAAGATACTCCCCATTCGGGGGGTGTGGAAGGATAATTTCCATTATGCGATTCTCGAAGATGATGAGAGAAATTATGAGAATTTGTAAAGCTATAGCTTTTGTCCAGAAGATCGCGGCTTAACAACGGGCTCATTTCTGAAAAAGAGCATACATATAGTATTTTTTTCCGTATATTGTTGTTTCGAATTCATAGGCGCTATGTGTGGCTTTAAAATCATCATCATAATAAAGCGGTCTTCCGCTGTAAGGCGGACATTGCAAAGCGTCCTTGATCATAGAGAGCCTGACGGCCTGGTTTGCGGTCTTCGGACTTGCAGCGTATCGGGGTGCTAATGACGGCGGCCATAAACTTCCCAGACAATTTGTGATCCATTCAACTATAACTTGAGATTCTTCGGGCGAGCGCATAGTGCTTGCAGCCTGCACGAACACCACGATTGCCTTTAAATCCTTGGCCTGGTGCGGGATGCTCATGCCCTGCTCATGTTTTTGTACCGATAGTTTCATTTGTCTTTTTCTCCTTTAAGCTAAAATTCCTCCTATATGCCGCTTAAACATATAGACAAACTGAATATATCTTCTGTAGAATGTGACGAAGACTACTATGAAACAATATATATTAATTTTAAAAAGGAGTACATCATGAGAAGTCTATCTGTAATATTTATCATAATAGCGCTGGCAGCAATTTTTTCCTGCGGTGTTAAACATCCGGCAAGTTTTGAAGAGCTTGCACAGGTGTACCGTATGGCTCATGAGACAAAAAATATAGGTCTGATCGATAGTCTTATTTATTGGGGTAACATGCCGGAGCAAGATAAAAAGCGCATACTCGGTGGTATTGAAGCCACATTTTCCAAAGTGATTGTAGCGGTGGAAACAGCTGAGCTGGCGGAAGATTTTAGCATGATAAGCGGCGACTATATATATCCCTTTGCTCCGGGAAAGTCGCTTAAGGTAAGTTATAAAAACCCCGGTGATGAGGGAGGTGTGTTGGTGGGTATGCATTTTACGGTGGGCATGAAAAACGGCAAGGCCTACATTCTCTATCGATCCGAGGATGTCCATTAATATGAAGGTACAAGAATATAGAAGTATTGCTGAAAGTTGTGATATACTATTAATGATATGTTGAAGGAATTTGTAAACACCCGACAGGTAAGTGAAGAATATATTACCAGACAGTACTCGGACAGCTATTTTGATCTTTATGTCTGGGTTGCACACGATCAAAAAACCATTGTCGGATTTCGGCTGTGTTATGACAAGGACGGCTGCGGCCGATTTTAAAGTATGCAAGCAGTACCAATCCTAATTGCCATAATCGGTTTTCTTTGTTATAGTTTATTTTTAAGTTTAACTCGAACTAAATAATATGTAAGGTATATAAAATTGAGCGAACCTGTTTTAGTGGGTCTGCTGTTTGCAGACAAGATTATTATCGAGAATAACGGCAAGCGGGGAGTAATCGGAACCTTTAATCGATTCTACTCCAAGAAGTTTCCCATTGCCTTCCCCCCATGGGCCATCTATGCGGCAGTTACCAATTTAGAGGGAAAACATGAATTTGCACTCACTCTGGTGCGTGAAGAAACCAACCAGGTAATATTGCCTTTAAACGGACAGTTTGATGTGAGAAGCAGAAATGATGTAGTTGAGCTTACACCGGGTATTTTTGGGGCTGTTTTTCCCAAAGAGGGTACCTATATTCTTACCTTATCTATTGACGGAACTCAGATAGGTGCCCGTGTCTTATTTGTGGATGTTGTGAAAGAGAGTGAAGATAAAAAATAACCGCTCCTGAAAAAAATCCCGTTTCAGAAAGAGAACATTATGGAAATTGTTAAAGCCGGAACAGAAAATATAAAAGAAATATTGGAGCTGCAGAAACTATGCTATAAACAGTAAGCCGAAATTTATAATGATTACCACATCCCGCCGTTACGGCAAACGTATAACGAGATTGTTGAGGAGTACGGGTACATGCATGTTTTAAAAGCGAGAAGAATATTTATTTATATACAAAGCTGGGTTACAGGATATTTAAGCGGGAAAGTGTATCCGATGCAGTAAGTATTGTTTTTTTAGAAAAGGATAATACGGGGAGAGAATAAGAAGCTATAGTATTGTGATAGTGTCTTAGATTATTGCCGGAGCTTGCGAAAAAACCGAAATGAATAAGAAAATATATCTTATATGTATAATTGTTATCAGCATAACCGGACTTATAGTCTTTTTTAATTTTCCCGATCTGGATATTAAAATGTTTGGGATTGGGTGGCACAGATTTTTTCTTTTCCATTCGGCTATTATTCCTTATGTTTTATTTTTAATTGCAGTAAAGATTGCTCAGAGTGATTTGTTAAAGGTTATTTTATATTCATTGTGCGGATCATTTTGTATTGCAGTAGGGGCACACCTGTTTACGGATATATTTCAATCTGCAGATATTTATTTCCCCGTTATCGGGTCTTTGGTGAAAGGTACTTCCCTTGACGACAGGTTGTGGATATTGGTGAACTTAATTGTGTGTTTTATACTGGGCTTTATTTTGTATAAGAGGTTGTTGAGAATTATCACGCACACCTCCGGGGGCCTGTAGAGATGAGAACAATATGTACTAATTTAGGATCCAGCACAGGAAGAAATAGAGTATATGTGGAAAATACAATTATATTGGCAAAAACACTTGTATATAATGATTACAGAGTTGTGTGCGGTGGCGCTGATATCGGATTAATGGAGGTATTGGCAAATACGATCATTAAACATAAAGGGCAGATTATTGGTGTGATACCGGTTAATATTGCGGATAAAGTAGGACATAAAAACTTAACTCAGTTAATTATAGTGAATACCATACATGAACGAAAGCAGAAGATGTTCGAGTTATCCGATGCCTTTATAGGTTTTTCATTTCTAATTTCCATCCAATCATTTGGCCTGCTGATTATTTTAAATCCGGATTTTTTGTAAACACCATGTGCGTCTTTTGTTATTAATAACCATTGATACACATCTTTTAAATCATCACTTTTTAAAATAGTATTAATCATTAATTGTCCTATGCCGGTTTTTCTATATTTTTCATCAACGTATACATCTAATATATATGCAAACCTCGTTTTATCGGATATTACTCTTGCATAACCTATTTGTTCATTATTATAAAATACACCTATTACTAATGCAGAGTTTAATGCTCCTTTTTTTACCTCATCTTCCTTTATATCGATATTCCAGAATGCTTTTGATAGCATTTTTGTCACTTTTTTAAAAATAATAAGATTCCTGAAAAATATGTTTGATTTTCTCATGTACATTCCGAGTTTTTTTAATTATCTATTCGAAAACTTTAAAGCAAGTAACAGAAGAAAAAAATATTGAAATTGTGCAGGCCATCCGACACTACTTTTCTCATCTTGAGCTTGATATGCTTGAGTCTTTTCATTTGGAGGAGATTAATAATCCGGGGGATATTGCTAAAAACAGTAAAAAGATAGACAATTACATTACCTATTTGAATAACTGGGGCCGTAATTTTTTACAGCAGCCCCCGCTTATTGCCTGTGCTATCGGAAAAAAAACATATTCATATCAGTTGAGGAAATTGCAAAACTCAAAATATATTAAGTTAGTAAAATACTTATTCTTTATACCATAATAAGTTAGCAATTTCCATTTTAAGAGCTTCTTGCAAAAATATTATTTTTGCAAGAAGCTCAGTTAATAAAAGATAATGAGGAGTTTATTGTAAATATCCCTCCAAGCGAGTTAAAGACACAAATTTATTATTGCGGTTTTCATTCAGGAAGCGCTGTAGATAAATTTTTACAAACAGGACTGACAGCCCGACCGGCACGCAGCGTGAAGGCGCCTATTATTGACGAATGTGTGGCTCACATGGAATGTAAGCTCACCAAAATAGTAGAGACCGGAGATAAAAACCTGTTTATCGGCCAGGTAATGGAAGCGTACGCGAATGAAGATATTGTAAAATCTGGGGGGAAGATTGAATACGCGCAAGGCGATTTCCCGCGAAAAGTATACGCAACGAGGTTTAAACTGAAGTAGATAATTATTGTTAAAAGAAAGGTTGGTGCGAATGAATCTGTACAAGAAATTAAAAGAATTATTACATAAGGAGAAGCCTTTGGTAGTTCCGGATGCATATGACATCCTCTCCGCGAAAATTATTCAAAGTGCTGGTTTTAAAGCGGTGCAATGCTCGGGTTACAGTTTTTCTATCAATAATCTGTATAAAACGGAAAGAGCACTTTCTTTTGAAAAGAATATTAAAATTACGGAGAGCATAGTAAAAACCGTAACCATTCCCGTAATGGCGGACGGAGAGGACGGCTATGCCACGGGAGACCGCTTCCGGAAGAATATTGTAAGGTTTATCAGGACCGGTGTCGCGGGAATCAATATTGAAGATCAAAATTTATGGGACAAAAACAATAAATCCAAAATTGTCGATGAAAAAATACTTATTGAAAAAATAAATATAGCACAAGATATAAAGAACTCTTTGGAAATAGAAGATTTCGTGCTCAACGCCAGAACAGATGCCTTAAATGCCTTTGAGGACCGACAAAAGGCACAGATGGTGGCGATTGAAAGGGCAAATAAGTATTTGGAAGCGGGGGCGGACATGTGTTTTATTACCGGGATTAAAACAAAACAGGAATTAGGGCTTTTTGCTAAAGAAATAACCGGGCCTTTAAGCGTTGCGGCCGGGCTTCCGTATAATATAAATGAGTTTGATATCAACGACTGCAGAGAATACAATATCAGCCGGGTGAGTTTGCCCAGCCTTTTAATATTTTCCACTATAAACTCTTTAATAAAAAATATGGAAATCATAAAGCAGGAAGGGCGTTTTGAAAATATATTGAAACAAGATATGATATTAAAAGACACGATGTATCTATCTGAAAAGATATTGATATAGCTTTATTATGTTCAAGAAGAAATGAATAATCGCATATTAGAAATATTACAAAACAATAAGTAAAATTAGCCCGCATTGACACTCAGGTAAAATAGTCCTAAAATCCGCTTAACACAGAGCTATCTTATCTGGTTGATTATTATAAGGAGATAATGGATTTAAAATCATTAAAACCAAAAGCGCGTTTTTCGAATCGCGTTGAGAATTATCTAAAATACAGGCCGGGATATCCGGATGAGATAATTGCTTATTTAGGAAAAAATACTACACTGCACAAAAATTGTGTAATTGCTGATATCGGCTCCGGAACGGGAAAGTTATCGGAACTGTTTATAAGGCATGGTTATCAAGTACATGCTGTTGAACCGAACAGCAAGATGAGGCATGCTGCCGAGAAATTTTTTAAAAATAATAAAAAATATATTTCCTTAAATGGTTCCGCTGAAGCTATTCCACTCGCAGATAATTCAGTTGATATGATAGTAGTGGGTCAAGCCTTTCATTGGTTTGAAACTGAATCTGCTGTTAAAGAATTTAGGAGAATTTTAAATAAAAATGGATTTATCATTTTAATCTGGAATAACCGGGATATAATAGCACATGGTCTTATGCGGGATTACGAGCGATTACTACAGCAATATGGAAATGACTATAAGCAAATTAGAAGTATATATTATGGTACCCGGGGTATGAAAAGATTGTTTAAAAGCGAAGATGTTGAACGAGTGGTCTTTGATTATAAGCAGGTTTTTGATTTTCCCGGATTAAAGGGCAGACTGGAATCAAGCTCATATTGTCCTTTGCCGGGAACTGATACATATAATAATATGATTATAAAACTGGGTGAAATATTCAATAAACATGCAGAGGATAATAAAGTAAAAATAACATACAAAACAGAAATATATATAATACATTAAAAATGAAATTGACGAATCAGTGACGTCGGCAAGCAGGGCGAGAACAAGTACACTTATTTTTTCCCTGCTCTTTTTCTAAAAGTGAATTATAATAAAAGATCGGTATAACAGTGATCACAGTCCGGATGACCCTGCATAAGAGTTCTGGTACGGTCAAATTTTATCATACTGTTAAATCCGATAATTGTCGGTTCGTCGGTAAGACAAAGAAGATGATACATCCATTTTTCTGCGCCAAGTTTTTTGGCAAGGTTGTACATGGGGCATTTTGTAACGCAGAATATTGTTTGGTTACCTTTCTTTTCAATAGAATATTCAAAACCAAGGTCCTTCAGTGGTTCCCAAAGAATTTTTATGAAAGAATTAAGAGAATTACCTTTTTCCTTGCCAACCTGTTCCCAACCGCTTTTACAGTTCATATAAATGATTGTATCAATTACTGTAAGCATTTCCTCTTCTCCGAATTTGAAAGAAAGCTCCTTTAATAATGCTAGCCGGTTTTCATGTACCCAGCGCTTTGAAAATTCTTCTTGTATAAGCGACTGATGCTTATCACTGAAAAGATTTGAATTCCGCGGATTGGTAAAAATCCCATCCAGCCAGCTGATTTGTTCTGCTATGTAGTCTTTTGACATTATTATGCTCCTTTTTTTTAGTATTTTGTTCAGCAAACCGCCTGTAAAGCGCCGGTGATGATCTTGCTCTGTTTTCGGGACATAAGATCCTCAGTCAGATTCCATTCTTTTAAGAAGGTCGGGTAGTAACCTTCCATGTCGTCGTCGGCCTTCAGGGCTTTGTCGGGGCAGATGTACATGCAGTGCAGGCACTCAATGCACTTTGCTGGATCCGATATGCCGGTATGATGATTGATGGCCTGAACAGGACATTCAAACTCGCAAGTACCGCACATCGAGCATTTTAAGAACCGCCTGGGATTGGTCCACTTCCGTTCCACAGCGGGCGGTTTATTCTGCATTTCTTCCAAAGCGCGGTCGTAGCCAAAGGGCTTTTGCAGTATGAGTCCGTCGGTATGAAGGTGGGTAAAACGTTTTATTGTAAGCGTTGCAAACTCGCGGGCCATGGCGAAATCCTGTTCGTTGGGGCGGTCGGGCAGCATGTCCCAGCCGGCAAGGTTGAATGTATGCCGTCCCAGGAATTCCGCTGAAAACTGCACCAGGAATTCCGCCTGTTTTAATAACGAGAGGGCGTGAAAATGGGCGTAACCGGAAGTCCGGCCTCCGTAGGTAACAAAGACGGTGCAGGGTTTTCCGGCACCGTCCAGTGTAGGCAGCCAATTATCCATAACGCTTGGCGGAAAATCACTAAATACCGGGAAGCCGAACACCAGGCCGTCATATTGGTCCCCAGGTAAGCGGGTTTGGCGGGCGGAAAACGGTGTAACATCGATCAGCCGGGCTTGGCAGCCTTTCTCTGTCAGTTGGGCATGAATAATTTCCGCGTAACCTTTTGTCACGTTGGTGCCTGAAAAATACACTACTGCAATTTTAAAGTTTTTCATAATAATTTCCTTTCTCCATATCAAATACGATGGTATTAGTTTATCTATGTTATTTGCAACCGGTTGCAAATAAATTAAAAAAATATTTCATGCAGATTGCCTTACAACTAATTCCACCGGTACGGTAAC
>CAZEPL010000099.1:0-12757 GCA_964514135.1 uncultured Spirochaetaceae bacterium
CATTTGTAAGCGGATCGAATGTTGCCATTTGGTATAATCTGGCGTTTTGGATGGCCACGGCAGCCTGATTGGAGAAAATATTGAGTAAATCCATATTGCTTTCTTTTTCTATCACTCGATCAATATAGATTATACCGATCTTAACTTTACCAACCATTAATGGAACAATTGTTGTCGCCTCGGTTTTTTTAACATTTCTTGATTTTAATGATTTATGAATTAATTCAATCTCTTCTTTGAGCTTCTTGCAAAAATGTTATTTTTGCAAGAAGCTCCTTAAATGGAAATTGCTAAATTATTATGGTATAAAGAATAAATGTTTTACTAACTTAATATATTTTGAGTTTTGCAATTTCCTCCTTTATTTAAATATTTGTTGATACTATACTGATGTAAAAATTTTCCGGTTTCTGCATGGATGACAAGATCCGATTCATTTTCCAACATTGCAATAAACCCTTCTGTTATATCTTTTTTACCCTTTGCAGATGAATAGGGCAGTACGGCCAGAAACGAACTGCCTATACCTAATAATCCCGATATCTGTAAAAGAATCCCCTGTAAGAGGTCTCCAAGGGGTTGTATTTTATGAAGATCCGGGGTGACATTAAGAATATAATTCAAACCCTCTCGGCTTTTGTATAAAAGCTGTACTGTATAGGCGGCTTTTAAACCCACATCGACCCATAATAACAGCTTTTCAGGGCCGTCGCTTTTATTATAATAACCTTGAATATCGAGTCTGTGAATCAATTCTCTTGGAGGTTGCTCACTTGCGTATCCTGTTTGTAGAATTACCTGAACAAAGGGATTAAATTCTCTTAGTTTTCTGACTAATTCTTCTCCTGTCATTTTTGGCATATAATAATCTACCAGGATAAGATCATAATAATTTTGTTTAAGATCCTTTAATGCATCCTTGCCGTTTTTTGCATAAGATACAGTATGGCCTTCGTTTTCAAGTAATTTCTTTGTGGCCTCGACATATTCCTGATCATCATCTATGAGCATTATTTTTTTACCAGATGATTTTTGTGATTTAAATTTTCTGGCCATTTTTTACTCTTTTTGCTGGTTTGGGAAAGTGAAGTATAAAAGCAGGGCCTTCATTAATTTTGCTATCAACTTCTATAGATCCTCCAAAATCTCCTGTAATAATATCATGGACAATTGTTAATCCAAGCCCTGTTCCCTCTGCCAAAGTCTTGGTACTAAACATGGGATCAAATATCTTTGAGATAACATCTTTTATTATTAAATCTATACCCGATGTGTTATAGAATAGATCTATTGTAATCGGCCCCCCGCCTTTACCTCTATAAGCATCTATGGCGTTTGTTAAAAGGTTGGTAATAATCTGTGACAATCTTCCCCCCGAACCATATAATTCAACATTATCATGAGCGGTTTTTAAATTGACTGAACATTTATTTTTTCGTAAATTATAATTTAATAAAAGTATTGCATCTTGAATTACAGGAACAGCATTAAATATACAGTAATCCTGAGATGATAAGTCCATAGTTTGAGATTTTATACTTTGTATAAAACTAACTACCCGTTCTGATGCTTTTTTAGCAATTCCTAAGGATTTATGCATATCTTTGGCAATATCTTTGTGATCATCAACTGTAACTTCAGCATCTGAAATTGATTGTTTATATTCTTCAGCCAATGATTCCAATTCTACCAATGATGCTCTGACAGCTGCCAGTGGCGTATTCATTTCATGAGCAATACCCGCAGTCATTCTCCCTAACGAAGCCATTTTTCAATTATGAGCATTTTTTCTTGATTTTCTTGCAGTGCATTATAGGCGTTTTCTAATTCTTCTGCACGCTCTTTTTGATCCTCTAATAATTCTTCCAGCTTGTTTCCTTTATTTATAACTTCTTTAACCAGTAATGTGCCTTTTAAGGCACTGCTTATCTGGCTCTCAATGTTTCATAGATAATCTCTATTCTTGAACCTAATTCAAAAATAATGAATCCAAAGTGTTCGTCAACAAAAAATAATGGCATCAATATTATCGTGTAACGTTTATTCTTAGGTAGATAAATCTTGGGAACAAGATTTATTGATTTAAACCGTTTTTCACAATTTTTTAAAGAAATACGCACCTTATCCGTAAATGCTAACACTAATCTATAATAATCCGGAATATGCCATTCGAAAATACCATGATTCTTAACTTCACCATCATATAAAGAAATATAGCAACTGTTAATATCAAATTGCGGTAATTCTTGTACAATAGTATCCATAACCTTTGAATTACTATTCCTAAGTTCATAATACTCCGCCTTATTTTAATACTATAAAAGGCATTTGATCTTATTCTCAATTTATCTATCAATAATTTAGCTCGATAAAATTTATTCTCAATAAAAGAAAAAATTATCTGCTCTGCCTTTTAATTTTAAATCCTCATATAAGGAAGCATAGATATCTTAAGCCAGATAGAAAATCTTTTTTCTTTTTGTGGAGGAAAATTCATCTTATTAATAACTTCATGCAGAATTTCTGTTTTTTTGTCTTTTAAAATTTGAAGAAATAATAAGTCATTTTTATTTTTAATTGATTCAGGGAATAATTTTTGAACAGGTGGCTTAGTAAAACATCCACATGATTCTCTTGTTACAAGGTGTGTTGGCAAATAAGTTATTTTTGGTACCTCTTTTCCATTTATAAGTTGGATTAAAATTTCCACACTCTTTTTTGCCTGCTCATAAAAAGGTTGTTTTACCGATGTTATAGAAGGATTAAAAAACTTAACGCCTTCTGTATCATCAAATCCAACCAATGCAATATCATTGGGCACATGTATTCCTCTTCTTTTTAGTTCTTCAAAAGCTCCAATCGCCATATCATCATTAACAGAAACCAGTGCTTCAAATTTGACTTTCCTCTTATCAAGTAATATTTTAACCGCTTCAATCCCCCTATCCATAACAAAATTTCCAGGAGTGATTAGTTCATGATCAAAGGGAATGTTATATTCAGATAACACTTCAACATATGTATTGAATCTATCTTCTGCTTCCTGATGTCCCTCAGGTCCTTTGATAAAGGCAATTCGACGATATCCATGAACTTCAATTAAATGGGTTACTGCTTCTCGCATTCCTGTTTTATTATCAACAAGAACGCTGGGTAAATCATCAATAGATTGGGCAATACAAACACGTGGTATAGTATCAAATTTCTTACAAAATTCTTTTAAATTATTTTGTGTAATATGCTGACCCATTGTCCCTGCCATTATAATCAAGCCATCAATATTTCTTTCATTAATGATTTCATAAATAACATTATGCTGGAAATTATCCATATATGGTGTATTTATGGGTCTACCAACAATTAGTATTAAATTAACATCAAAATCCTCAGCAGCCTCTACAATCCCCGGCCATATTCCTGCCTGATAGCTTTCATCAAGATGCCCTAAAATAATACCAAGTGTTGTACGAGAATTGATACTATTTTTTTCATCCATCTTAATTCCTTTGAATTTAGAATAACTTTCTACTTTTTCTTATTAAGAGAGCTTCTTGCAAAAATAACATTTTTGCAAGAAGCTCTGTAGTAAATAAATTTATATATTTAAAGCAAAATATATAAATTTAAATTCTTCAAGCTATACTGTGTGAAAAATAGTTGCGGCATTAATGATGAGGCCATTAATGATTTTATCCGTGACAAGCTCATATACCTTGTTCCGTGGATATTGATTACTGTCGGGAGCTTTTAACCGCCCTCCTGAAAAGATGCAGCTATTATGAAAGCTTTCTCTTAATTAATAGTATATGAAATGGGCATTAAGATTTCAAACTCAAGTTTATAAGAAAGTGTTATAAGAGGCTTTTGTGTGTTTTTTTAGTGAAGCTTAAAAAAAATATTTGCATATTAGTATGTATGCACATTATAATTAATATTCGCTTAATCTTTTAGAAGCAGCGAGAAAATAGTGACTGGAAAATACAAACCTGAGTGTATAAGTATGTCTGTTACTGTGGCAAAATCTCATTGTAACAGTTTTATTCATAAAAAATCAAGATTAAAAAGAGAACAAAAACCTCTGTCATTAAGATCGATTTTGTTTGTCGAAGATGAACAGGTGCTGCGTACTATGGTATCCAAGCTGCTCACCCATCTGGGATATAATGTTATCACAGCCATGAACGAGGAACAAGTGCTGGAAGTTTTTGATCGGAATAATAAACGTTTTGATATCCTTATTACTGATGTGATTATGCCTAAAATGGACGGCAAAAAGCTCTATCAGTTACTTGAGGAAATTGCAAAACTCAAAATATATTAAGTTAGTAAAATACTTATTCGTTATACCATAATAATTTAGCAATTTCCATTTTAGGAGCTTCTTGCAAAAATGTTATTTTTGCAAGAAGCTTACTTAAAAAGAAAAAAAATAATCTTCGCGTAATCTATATTTCCGGTTATCCGGAAGAAGTGCTTATGAAGCATGGAATCAAGCCTGCGTATATGTATTTACTAAAAAAACCTTTTACCTTAGAGAAGATATCAGATAAAATTAAACAGGCTCTTGTTTAGTCATAGCTCAGAATAATAAGCAATTTATAAATAAACAAGGGGCAGAATAACGCTATGCCCCTCGTTTAAACAGAAGCAGCCTACTTTTGCGCCCACGCCGGCATGGCCAGCATATAATATTCCGCCCTTTTTTGAAAATCTGCTTTACTGCCTTCAGGAGCCCAGCCCTGCAGCCATTGTACAAGACCCTGTTTTACCTGTTCTTTAGGCAGTAAATTACCTTGTTCATCCGAGCAGTACTGACAGTAGTTACCTCGTGCCTTTTGTACTTCTTCACCTGCAAGCGGCATACCGCAAGAAAAACATGATTTGTTCATCGTCATCCTCCTTATATGATTTTTAGAACTACTATACAAATTTATTGTGACAGGAGTATGTCAGGTTTCATAAATCTTTTGAATTTTTTTTGCTTTTTTTAAGAGGATGGTTCTTAGATAGAGGGGCTCGATCACTTCCAGATTTTCGCCGTAACTTAGCAGGTGTGATAATACCCATTCATCGTACGGCCAGGATACGGTTACCAGCAAGCTTCCGTCTTGCTGCAATTGAATATTTTCTTCGAAGAAATAATCTTCAACCCTCACTCGTGCTTGGGCTTTGAATTTAAGCACTAAATGAGCAAGCTCGCTTCTATCAACATCAAAATCAGAATATTCTTTATATGATTTATTACGGCGTGTAAAAGTCTGTGGTAGAACAACAACATCGTTCATACGGGAAAGGCGGAAGATGCGGTAGTCCTGTCTGGTATGGCAGAAGGCAAACAGATACCAGGCGTAACCTTTAAAAAGCAGGGTCATGGGTTCTACGGTTCGTTTGAGGCATTCACCTTTCATGCTTCTGTATGTAAAGCACAGCAGTTTATGTTCATGGATGGAATTATGAATTGCCTTTAAAAACTCTCTTTGCCGTCTATGGTACCCCAAAGGCATGATGTCGATTACAAACTGTTCACTGTATTCGTGTAACCTGGAAAGCCCTTCTTGCGGCACCAGTGAAGTGAATTTGTCGATGGCCGTATCCAAACTGCTGTCGGCAAGGGTTGTGTGAACACTCTTTAAAGTATTAAGAATGGAGAGCATATCAGGAAGGCTTAAGACCTGCCGCTCCAGTTTATAGGTTTCCATTATACCGAAACCGCCGTTATTACCGGGGTAGGAGATGATGGGAATCCCTGCTAGGTTTATGGCGTCAATGTCACGGTAGATAGTACGTATGGAAACTTCAAAACGCTTAGCCAAATCACAGGACTTTATTTTTTCCCGGTTTAAGAGTAAGATTATTATCGCCAGCAACCTATCGATACGCATAATAATGCAGTAGTAGTATAATATGTTTGGGTAGTATTGTCTTTATTTTTTTATATTGAACTTTTCTCTGTTGATACCATATAATACTGATTATGTACTGCTTTCAGAAATCCCGTCCTACTATAGGATTTCTTGTTAATCAATTTGAGGGTCATTATCAAACTCTGCTCGTTAAGGGTGTTATCGATGAGGCGGAAAGAAAAGATGCTAACATATTAATTTTTGACGGGCGTGATTTTGGTTCACCTCAAGCAGAAGAAGAAAATCATAATGCTATATATAATTTAGCGCATAAGCAAAGATTAGACGGGCTGATCATAACCGGGGGAATAATTACAAATTATATAGATACGGTTGGTGCGCAGTCTTTTCTTTCGATATATAAAAATATTCCGCTTGTTACTTTGAATCTTGAGATCCCTGATATAGCATGTATTTTCCCTGATAACTATTTGGGAATGAAAGCAGTTGTGCGGCATATGATAGAATTCCACGGATACAGACGTATTGTTTTTGTAAAGGGACCTCCCTATAGTCAGGAAGCAGGCGAGCGTTTTAAAGCTTATGAAGATACTCTTTCCGAATATGGAATTGAATATAATGAAAACCTTGTTTATTCCGGAGATTTCAGTTTTCGAGGCGGACTTGCCTTTGCGGAAAAATTTGCAAAGAAAGGCAGGCTGCCATTTGAAGCAGTTATATTTGCCAATGACGAAATGGCATTAACGGCTTTACGCTGGTTCCGTTCTAATAAATGGGAAGCACCCAAAGATTATGCCATAAGCGGTTTTGATGATATTATAGAATCCCATTTGTCTAGTCCGGCTCTTACCACGGTTCACCAACCAATCCATGAACAAGGGATAACAGCCATTAAACTGGTGCTGGATATGATTTTAGGAAAAAAGGTTCCTCATAAGACTGTCCTCCCCACTCGCTTGGTTGTCAGGGAATCGTGCGGATGTCTATACTTTGATATTAAAAAGAAATATTTCATGTTACAGAGCAACTTTGAGCAAAATGATAAACTGCAATTTAAAAAAGCAATTCCCATAGATAAAAAAATTTTAGAGGACAAAGAAAATATTGTGGCAGAAATTATTGCAGAGTGCGCTTGCGAGGAAGAAAATAAAAAGGACCTTAAAGTAGGATTATCATCCATAATCGATATGCTGAGTTTTGATCTGAAAAATTTTAGAAAACAACCTATGTCAATTATGATTTTTAGTGAATGGCTTGGGATAACACTGAGTTGGAATTTTTACAATGAGATCTGGCAGGATATCATTTCATTGGTCCACGAGCGAATAACCCACTACCTGGATAAAACCCGTGATCTTATTTATCTTCTGGAGATGAAACAGAAAATGCTTATTATTCTTTCTCAATTTGTTCAGAAAAAGGAAGCATTAAACTATCAGAAGTTTTATCAGTTTATTCTTGATCTCAGTGTTACCGTTGATAAAGTGCATAGTACTTTGGATAAAGCTAAAATTCTATCAATTATCAGGAGTGAAATTAAGAGAATCGGATTTAAGCGTTTTTTCTTAATGCTTTATGAGGGAGAACCTCTAACTGTCGAAGGAGTTAAAACAGTAAAAAATGTACAGTTAGCGGTAGTTCTGGATGAAAAAGTTCCTGTTGTCGAGCATAGTCTTAAAGAATACTCAAAATATTCCAATATACTTCCACCATCCATAATCAGTGAAGAATCGCGTTACTGCCTTGTCTGGATGGAACTGTTCCATTTTAATGAGCACTTCGGCTATCTTGGTATGGAGTTGACGGATTTTAATTATCTTTCTTATTATCTTGTTTGTGAAAAGATCAGCATTGCACTTCATTCAGCACTTCTGCTGCAAAAGTATAAAGCATCTGAGGAAAAAATGCAGAAGGTTGTGGCAAAGATAAAAGCGGACGCACATCATGCTGAGGATTTACTTACAAATATTCCTCTACTGCTTATAGAAACAGATTTGAATTTAAATATTCGTTTTATGAATACTGAGTCACATAAAAAACTATCTGTTTCATCCGGAACAAATGAGACCTTATCACTTATATCTTATCTTAGTAATGAAAGCCTGAAACGCTTTAGGGAAGCTTGTGCTCAAACTGACTCTCGACAAGATTTTTCAGATGATGGAATTTACCTGCAAAGCCCTACTCAAAATAAAATATTCCCCGTCTTAAAAATAGTTCAAGTAAAGGATGAAAGGGAGGAGTTGCAGGGCTTCGTATGGTATGCCATGGATTTTCTTTCTGTAGCAGGGGCACAAGCTAAGTTTGGGGAGGAATTTAATAAGAAATATAGTCTTACCAAACGGGAACAAGAGATAGTTGATCAGCTTGTACAAGGTTTCAGCTATAAGGAAATCGCAGCCAATCTTTTTTTGGCAGAAAGTACAATTAAAGGCCATGTGTTTAATCTGTATACAAAACTGGGGGTAAATAAGAAATCCGAGCTTATCCGGCTAATCAATGAATTTGAAACAAAAAGAACCGGTTTTAATAATTATTTTTACACCCTTATTTCTTATCTGTTAAAAAGAAGATAATTGTTTTTAATTAGACTAATTTCTATAGTAAAGAATCAATACAAATAGTACTATTTGTATCTTTATGTAAAAGCGTTTATTATAATGGAGATTATGTCACAATAAATTCCTCATAAATTTTATGTTCTTCTCTCGTAATCTTAAAAACAATACTTTTAGTATTAGAAAAAAAACTACTTTTATGATCTTATAATAATAAACTCAAAAAATCTATAGTACTTTCAAAAGGCAGCTTAAATAAGCCGGATCAAATCCATGCGCTTGATAGTGATGAGTACTATCACTTATGGAAATTTATTGAGTAATAATATGTAATTTTAACAGTCTTACCTTTTTAAATGGGCTGTTCCTTTTACAGGAAGGATGTGGCGTATGAAAAAAATCATACAAACAGCGTCAATACTATTGATTTCTTTTTTTGCCTCATTTTTGTGCTTTGCGGGAGGTCCCTACAGCGGAGTGGTTCCCAAGGGTGTACAAGGAGCTTTTTATACCAAAGCATACAAATGTATTTACCTAAAGGGAAGTGATGAATTAAGCGGTGCAACAGCAACAAATAAGTGGCAGACCTATTCTGTTGATATTACCAGCAATATCGGTTACGACGGTATGAGCAAGAGATATAAAGGTTTTAGTCTTTTAAGGATCAAGGCCTACACCGCGTCTCCCGACCAGGAAGTTGTGCTCTATATCGATAATGTGATGCTGAAAGATAGCGCGGCCAATGTAATTCTCAACTTTGATTTCAATGATGGGGAAAATCATGGTCCGTATCTTTCACAGGGGAATAAGAAACAGGATAATGGGAATGTTAAGACTCTGAATGATGAGAAGTGCTTTTTACTCCATGCAACATCGGAAAATCTCTACGGCAATAACGGAGTAGAAATTCAGTGGAATCTCTTAAAAAATCCCGATATCGCGGACGGTACTTGGGACTTCTCCTCTGGCGGTTATGTTCTAAGTTTTAATTATTATATTGCTACAGGGGAGTAAATAACAGCCTGTAGGAACAGACCTATTTTTTAGAAGCGGGTGCCTGTATAAGCTATGGGTACCCGTGTTTTTTTCCCCCATAGTTTTAGAGCGAAAAAGTCTCAGACTATTAAAACGTGTATTAAAGCACCGCCATAGACGGTGCTTTTCTAAAGTAAATAGATAAGCTTTACACAAGGAGCAATTCGGATTATCTTTTTAATCAGGTATGAAAAAGAACAGCTTAAGGCAGGGGCCAGAGATGCTATGCATCAGTTTGTGCTGGCAGACGGTACGGTGCGAGGGGTCTTGATATATGGCGCCAAACTTGTAAACGAGATGAGAGCAAATCATGAGCTGGGAATTCTCGAAACCATGATTTTGGGTTATGGATATATCGGTGCTCTGCTGCTAAACTCGAATTTAAAAGGATTTGAGCGCCTTGTTTTGGAAATAACCTGTGATGGTCCCTTGCGAGGAATGTCAATAGAAGCCAATTCCTTTGGAGAAGTTCGCGGTTATCTTAGAGAGAAGCAAATACCTATAGAAAATCCGCTTGAAGATGGCAATATTGCTCCTTTTTTGGGTAATGGTCTGCTCTCCGTCACCCGCTACCTGGAAAAAGCCAAGTATCCTTTTACAAGCCAGGTAAAACTGGAGCACAGAAGTTTCGCTTTAAACCTGGCCTACTACTCTCTGAAATCAGAACAGACACCAGCCTCTTATTCTTTGAGTGTCCACTTTAATAAAAAAGGGGAGGTCGCCGGAGCAGGAGGCCTGCTCATTCAGGCTCTGCCCGGTGCCGAGAGCAGCCTGCTCTACGAGCTGGAAGATCTAGTAACAAAATTACCGCGGATTGCCTTTATGTGCCATTGCAGTAAAGCGCGCTTCCAGACATTTCTTGCCGTTTTACCCGATCGTGAGTTTAAAAGCATTGTTGAGACAGGTCCGTTTCCTTTGATTTTGACATGTTTTAATTGTAACACCCGGTACAGCTTTTCACGAAGTGAACTGCAGACAGTGTATGGGATTAAAAATAATCATAAAAAAGAATAAAAATTGCTTAGAGCAAGATATTGAAAGGAGATATTATGAAAACGCTTAAATATTTGTTTTTACTGGCAATTATTCTCTGTTTGGCCTGTCAGGAAGCGGAAGAAATTCTTATTGAAGAGGATATTCCTGCGCTCAAAGAGGTCTTTAAAGATGATTTTTATATCGGTGCGGCGATTGAGCCCTTCCAATTGGAAATCCCGGCCCACAGGCAGTTGTTGAAGAAGCATTTTTCCAGCATTACCGCGGAAAATGCCATGAAACCGGAACTCATACAACCCGAAGAAGGCAGTTTTGATTTCGAGGGAGCCGATAAAATCGCCCGTTTTGCCCGAGACAACGGTATTGCCCTGCGCGGTCATACGCTTATCTGGCACTATCAGGTTCCTGACTGGTTTTTTTCGGAAAATGGCGCAGCGGCTTCCCAAGAAAAATTACGGGAACGCATGAAGACTCACATCACAAAGGTAATGCAGAGATACAAAGGACAGATTTATGCCTGGGATGTGGTAAACGAGCCCTTCGATCCCAATGAGACGGACGGATTCCGGAAAAACAAATGGTTCGAGATACTGGGGGAGGAATATATCGAGCTGGCTTTTCGTTATGCAAGAGAGGCGGACCCGGAGGCTAAACTGTTTTTAAATGATGTCAGTACCACGGATGCCAATAAACGTCAGGTGATCATAGAACTGGTTAAAAAACTGCAGGCCAAAGGTGTGCCCATCGACGGTATCGGAATGCAGATGCATATCTCTCTCACAAAACCTTCGCTTCATGATGTCGAAAATGCGTTAAAGGATTTTTCCGAATTGGGTTTGGAAATTCATATCACGGAAATGGACATATCAGTCTATGAAAATAAAGAGGAGTCGTTTTCCACGATCAGCCAGGATATATTGAACGAACAGGGTAATAGGGTGAAAGATTTATTCACTATTATTAATAAATATAAAGAGCACATAACCAGTGTTAATTTTTGGGGTATGACCGATGATCACACCTGGCTTACCTCATTTTTTGTAGAACGCAATGACTGGCCTCTGCCCTTTGATGAAAAACAAAAAGCAAAGCCCTTTTATTGGGGAATGGCCGACCCGAAAAAACTAACCCCAAGGATTAACAAAGCAAAAGCAATTGAAGGTACTGCTATAATGGATGGTAAAGCGGAAGAAATATGGCAGTTCGCGGAAAGTTTTCCGCGCATAACTCTAAGCGATGAATCCGGCGCGGAAATAAAGGCATTATGGGATAAAAAGTACCTGTATATTCTCTTAAAAGTGGCTGATTCAACGCCCGGGCAGGATGATGTATTTACTATTTTTATCGATGAGAAAAATAATAAAACAGATTCCCTGGATGAAAATGACAGAGTTATTAAATTTGCTCTGGACTCTAGTTGGAAAAATACCAAAGATGCTGTTCTTAATACCACGGACAGCGGATATCTCTTTGAAACCCGTATTCCCTTTGAACATATAGCAGGTAGTAAAATCATAACCATGGGATTGGATATTCAAGTTAAAAACGGGGACCAGGTGTTTATCAAATGGAATGATCAGGATAACATTGCAGGCCAGACTCCACAATACTGGGGTGTACTTAAATTTGTGACGGCTCCCGGCGGGACAATAGCGTATTTCGGGACTGCTGTAATCGACGGCATTAAGGATGCAAAATATAATTCGGGCAAGCCTCTGGCTACCAAGAAATTTATTCAGGGCACCGAAGACGAAGAGAATCTGGCACAAGGTGCGAGTGCAAAAGCCTGGGTGCTCTGGGATGAAAGGGCGCTTTATGTATATATGGAAGTAAAGGATCCCGTATTAAGTGCTGCCAGTAAGCTTGTGTACATGCAGGACAGCGTTGAAGTTTTTATTGACGAGAACAATAACAAAACGGCTTTTTATGAAAAAGATGACGGCCAGTTTAGAGTTAGCTTCAAAAACGAACAGTCCTTCGGTTCCACAGGGAGTGTTGACGGATTTCAGAGCGCTGCCAAAAAAAAGTCCGGCGGCTATGTGGTTGAAGTAAAAATACCGTATCGAAGCCTGACGGCAAAAGACGGTACGATTATCGGTTTTGACATTCAGGTAAATGATGATCAGGGAAGCGGTGAAAGAGACAGCATTGCCAAATGGAATGATCCCTCTAACGATTCGTGGCAATCGACTACAGGATTTGGGGTTTTGATCTTTAAAAAATAAAATATATTACTTTAATGAGGAAATTGTAAAACTCAAAATATATTAAGTTAGTAAAATACTTATTCTCTATACCATAATAAGT
>CAZEPL010000100.1:0-12733 GCA_964514135.1 uncultured Spirochaetaceae bacterium
TGACAAAAGACGAAGCTATTGAAGGCTTTAAATCTGATGTCAAGAATGCTTTCCCGGACATACAAGTTGACTAATTAAAAAGACGTTTATAGCTTTTTAAGGCCGGGTGTACAACTCCCGGCCTTTTTTTTAAAGCTATGCTTACTTAACAATCAGACCCGGGTTTTCTTCAAGTTCTTTAAGCAGATGATCCGGTTGTTTATGATTAAAAACCATGAGATTTTTAAAATGGTCATAACTATCCAAACCTTCAATTTATAAAAATTTCAACCACAGATCGGATTTATATATATGAATTACTCGACAGTTAAAATCAATTTTAGGGCCCTGCTCGGTCTGCAGTATAAAAGAAAATATCAATAGTTTTGGGGGATAGAGCTGTTTGAAGAAAAAAAAGAAGCTGGAGCGTTATTATTCAATTGGCCATGGATAATAATATAGATTACTACATGGAAAATGATTCTGGTGGTTTCTGTGGGCGAGATTAATTCCGGAAGCCTGAGCAAAACAACCTCGTTTTTAGAGTGGGCCGTGACTCATTATCCTGCCGAAGGATATATGTATTCTGTTTTTAACCACTGAGGGGGATTCGATAACGATAACATTGAGGGTACGTTTGCGGCTGTTAGAGGCATAGCGTTTGATGAGAATTCAAGTGATTGTTTAAGCCATTATGAATTGGAGCAGGCCACAGACATGATACAGAAGATTAACAAGCTGTGGTATACCAAAAAGATACCCTTTACTTTCGCGTTAACTATAAAATTATGGGTTTATCAATTTTTCACGATATGTGGTACTCGAAATATAATTATCCCATTGCTAGCTACAGGAGTATTTTAAGCTTCGGGCAAAACGCCTGGAGCGCTTATCAGTAAGAATACATGTCTCACAGAATAAACCTGAGTGCGGATGCCTATGAAAGCGACAATGATAAAGACCAGACCGGCAATAGCATCGTGATCGGTGAGACACGGCTCCATACCTCTTTTGCCATTCCCAAAAATCAGGTATACGGCAACTATCTGGACAGGGATTTTATCCGGCTGGATTTCACCGGTATTACACCAGGAGCTACCCTGAAAATTGAGACATTTCCCCATACCGTACAGCATGTTGAACACCCAAACGTAAGTTATGAAAAGTATGTCTCTTTCGGTTTATCAAAATATACTACATCGTGGCTTGAAATATCAAATATCAAGGAAGACAAACATTCCGTACTGATATGGACGTGTGATGATCCCGATGTCTACTTTATTGATGTGTGCGGCTGGTATATTGCCGATTACACGATTAGCATAACGGAGTTTATAGATCTGGAAGCCGATGGATACGAAAATGATGATACCAGTGATCCGGCCAATGAAATATTGGAGAATAACGGTTTTCAGACGCATAGTGCCCACACCAAGGATGACGCGGACTGGTTGTATTTCGACGGTATGGCAGGTCGTTACTATTGTGTGGCAATTGATAATAACATCAATTTTAGAATTGATGTATATGCTGAAGATGATTTAACTAATAAGATAACTCCTGTGGTTTCGGGTTATAAGTTTTTCGGCTTTAACTGCCGGGTAACAAAACGGTACTATATAAAAGTTACTGCTTCTGATGTCCATGAGACGTATAACATAAAGCTTGAAGCTGTGAAGGGCTTTATTTACGGAAGTGCTTACAATGAATACAGTAACAGTACGCAGGGACACATAGAACCAAATGGCATCTATTCAGTATTTAATTTTCATAGCATTGAGGACACGGAAGATTTTTACGCTTTAAATTTAGTGGATGTTGAGCCGGGCAGGTATTTCGTAAAGCTAAGAAGCAAGGAAGGGGATGTGATCGGTAATTATTCATTAGGAGTATCCGTAGTTGAGTAAGATAAGCCGGGTTGTATTTTTTCTATTATTTCATTATTAAAAGCTTATTTTGATTTTATCAGATTCAAACGTCCTCAGATTTCAACACAAGCATTTGAAGCTATGTTAACAGATGATTTAAAGATTATTGAGCATTTTGGATTTTAATAAAGTGCAGATATAAATTTGTTGACAGACAGAAGCTATTCTTTATATTGTAAGCTACACTCATGAAAAAAAATGAATACCCTGCATTTACCCAGGATCTGCACATTCACACCACTTACTCAACAGGCGACAGTTCGGTTACGCCCGAGCAGACAATTGAGTTTATCGCGCAGGTGGGGCACGCTCGCATAATCGGTATCAGCGATCATCTGGAGTATCTTGGTGATCAGGTGTTTAGGCAGTATGCCGGGCGGATTCGCGCTCAAGGCTTGCATCTGGGTGCCGAAGTAAACGGCTCGCAGTGGGTGGACCGGGCTCTTGAGCTTGGGCTCGAATACTATATCTACCAATGTTTTGATACGCAGGCCGACTACAGAGGCGCGGAAATTCTTCTTGAATCCGGCAAACCGGTAATTATCGCCCATCCGTTACTGCTCAAGACCGATCTGGAGAGAGTACCTCCTGAGTGTTATGTTGAAGTAAACAACCGCTATGTCTGGCGCTACAACTGGAGATTAATGTTGCAGCCTTATGCAAGAAGATTTAACTTTGTTATAGCATCGGACGCTCATACACCCAACTGGCTGGCTCAACATGTGGCGCATTATGTGGCCCGGGAGCTGGGAATAAAAGAGACGATCCTCTTTTAAAAAGTGAGAAAGAACAGTGAATTTGCTGATCATTTTCGTAATTGCCGTAGGTCTGGCTATGGACGCCCTGGCTGTAGCGATAGCCAATGGTTTTTCCATAAAGGAACTGAAAATTCATCATGCCTTAAGAATCGCGCTTGCCTTCGGCATATTTCAGGCGGTTATGCCTGTTGTGGGCTGGGCATTGGGTTTGACATTCTCCGATATTATTGAGACCTTCGACCATTGGGTGGTCTTCGGCCTGCTCTCAATAATCGGATTAAAAATGATATATGAATCGTTTCATATGGATAAATCCTGTGAGCATAAAAACTGCCTGCATTTTCCCACGCTCCTGCTGCTGTCTCTGGCCACGAGTATTGACGCTCTGGCTGTGGGCCTGAGTTTTGCAATCATCGGAGTGAGGATACTGCTGGCGGTTTTGATTATCGGCGGTGTTACCGCACTCCTCTGTTTTGCCGGTGTGTATATCGGAAACAAGATCGGCCACTTTTTTGAGAATAAATTCGAATTTATAGGCGGCATTATCCTCATAGCCATCGGGATAAAAATCCTTATTGAACACCTTATCTAGCAGATAATTGTATCAAAATACCACGCTGAAAAAGACAAATTGCTACAATGTATCAAAATAACACAATGCAGTTGTTCTGATTTAATGCGGTTAACAATGGCCGGATATAACTTTATATATTATAAAGAATTAAATTCAATTTGAAAAAATGAAATTTGGCACGTATTTTGCATTATATATTAATGAAAACATAATTTTACAGGAGGTGTAAAATGAACCTTATAAGATACAGACCTTTTAACAATCTGTTAAGCTGGGATGCAGACGGTATTCTGGACAGCTTTTTCGATGATGATTTTTTCAGCACAGCGGGAAAATATCCCCGTGTGGATGTGAAAGAAGAGGATGGGAAATACGTGCTTGAAGCGGATCTCCCGGGCCAGACGGAAAAGGATCTTGAGGTAAAGGTAGAAGGCAACCTGCTGACTCTCTCTTCAGCCAAGAGCGAAGAGAAAAAAGAGAAAAAGAATGGCTATATTGTACAGGAAAGAAGAAGTGCCGCTTTTTCAAGAAGCTTTGTGCTGCCCAAGAATGTTGACAGAGAAAAGATCGCTGCCAATTTTAAGAACGGTCTGCTCAGTCTGACTCTCTTCAAATTACCGGAAGCTGAGCCCAAAAAAATCGAAGTTAAATCGGAATAACCATCAATATTCCAGTACAAAAAAGCCCTCACTTCATGAGGGCTTTTTTTTATTCAGCTTAAAATAACAGTAAAATTCTCTGGCATTAAATTTACTTGACTCGACAGGAGTTCCTGACTATGTTGGTATAAAAAATAAGGTAAATAAAAAGGGGAGAATTATGAGTATTCGCTTTAATATCGATGAAGTATTTGCCATGGCAATAAAAATAGAAGAAAACGGAGCCGGCTTTTACAGAAGGGCCGCCGAATTAAACAAGGGCAATGACAAGGTAAAACTGCTTGAAAATTTAGCCAGGATGGAAGACGTGCATAAAAAGATATTTGAAGAGATGCGAGCTGAATTACAGGAGCAGGATAAGCAGGAACAGAGCTATGATCCTTTTAATGAAGCTGTTTTATACCTCAATGCCATGGCTGATATGCACGGCGGTGAGGGAAGCCCCAATATCGCGGATAGTTTGACCGGGAAAGAAACTATACAAGATATTATAAGCATTGGTTTGGATTTGGAAAAAAAATCCATTCTCTACTACCTGGGTGTAAGAGATCTGGTACCGGAAAAACCGGGCAAAGATAAGATAAATAAGATAATCGATGAGGAAAAAAAGCACATCATACAGCTTAGTCAACTCTTGTCCCAAATCTAAATATTTTCTAAAAATTGCCGGATCTGATCTTCAATAAAGAACGGTGTGGAAGCGGAAGATACCAGCAGAGCCCTCTTATAATGGGTTAAGGGAAGCTTTAAGGAAATAAGCTCGTTTAAATCGGCAATGAAATAAACCGCTTTGGCTTTCTGCGCCAGGACGTTAAATAGTTTATTGGCATTAGAGGAGAGCGTATCGCCTGCCACAAAGGTAATATCAACTTGCTGCTGTAGCTGTAACGCTTCCTCTTCTTTACGGTTGGTGATGGGACAGATTGAGTTGTAGGTTGCAATCTCTCTATCCGGTGTACAGATCTTTTTTATGCTGTTCACCGTATTTTCGAAGAAATCTCTGCTGCCTGTGGTCTGAGAAACGATGAATATTTTATAATACTTTTTTTCTTTCAATAATAGAGGACAATCTTTAAGAAAATGCTCAAGTTCGGCTGCGGTTTCGATTACCATGAAATCCCTGGCATAACTTATCAAACCCTTTATTTCCGGATGATTTTTTTTGCCTGTAATAACGATAAAATACCCCTGTCCGGCGTGCTCGCTGATTGCGAGCTGAACCCTTTTTACATTTACACAGGTAAGATCTATGATCTTGAATTTTTTTTGTAAGCGGGCCTCTTCGGCTTGATTAATTCCGTGGGTGCGTATGGCCAGATAAGAACCCTCGGGCAGACCGTTGACGCTTTCTATGGTTTGGATATCTTGCCCGGCCAGATAATCTATATAATTGGAATTATTAATAATATTGCCGTAGGCATAAATACGGCCCGGTTTTACTTTATTGTTTTCCTGTAAGAGTTTTTTTTCTGCGTTTCTTACTCCCGGACAAAATCCCGAAAGCTTAGGTATAATTACCTGCATAAGTTTTAATAAAATATACTTAAGGCCGCTGCAATATGCAAGAGGTACTTTATGAACCTTAGTATAACATGTATAATCTCATATAACAGTGTAAGGACACCGCGCATGCAGGATTTTTTTAACGAACAAAAAACTAAAATCAACAGCTACCTGAGCCGTTTTCTGAACAGCAAGGAACAGGATTTAAAGCAGGTACACGGTTTTGGCGGTGATGTCTGTCAAAAACTCAAAGTGTTTGGCACTCAGGGCAAGATGATCCGAGGCGGTCTGGTTGCTTTAAGCTATAGTCTGTTTAAAACACTTGTGCCGGAAGCGGCCACGGCGGCAGGTGCCGCCATTGAATTGGTTCAGTCGGGACTGCTCATCCATGATGATATTATGGACCGCGATGAGACACGACGGGGTGCTGCCAGTATTTTTTATCAATATGCAGTGTGTGCGCAAAAGGAAAAACTCCGGCAGGCCTTTCACGTGGGGGAGTCTTTGGGCATATGTGCAGGTGATATTGCCTTTTTTCTGGCGTACGAGCTGCTTTCCCTCCTGCCTGTGACCAATGCTGAAAAATCACGATTGATCACGCTTATGTCACGTGAGTTAAGTTATGTGGCCGTTGCTCAGATGCTGGATGTGTACTGGGGCGCTTCGCTTAAGCATAAGATAACGGAACAGGATATTCTCAGGCTTTACACTTATAAAACAGGCCGCTACACTTTTTCGCTTCCGCTTATGTGCGGGGCCGTGCTGGCTCAGACTCCGGATGAGTATATAAGCACGCTGGAACAGATCGGCGAGCTGATGGGTATCATTTTTCAGATTAAAGATGACGAGCTGGGTTTGTTCGGAGATCAGGTCCAGACCGGAAAACCGGTAGGATCCGATATCAAAGAGGGGAAAAAGAACCTCTATTACTATTATCTTTTTCATGACAGCGAATACAAACGTCACCGTAAACTGCTCAGTATGTTCAACACACAAACCATAACCGGAAAACAGATTGAACAGATCAGATTGGCGGTGCGTAAATCGGGCATTCAGCATAAAATTACACGAAAGGTTAAAGAGCTCGCGCAGCGGGCGGAGGAGCTGATTAACAATCTCCATGAAACAGACGCCCGAAGCAGACAGCTGCTGCTTGATTTGTTGGAGTACAATATACGGCGAACGGTTTGATAGGTAATCTTGCTATAATAAGCCCGGGCAGCGACTGTAAGCTTATAACAATTTATTGGCCTGAGGAAATTGCAAAACTCAAAATATATTAAGTTAGTAAAAAACTTATTCTTTATACCATAATAAGTTAGCAATTTCCATTTTAGGAGCTTCTTGCAAAAATGTTATTTTTGCAAGAAGCTCGGCCTTATTAAAATTATATTAACTACTGATGGCACGGATAAGCACAGATATTAATTATTTCTCTAAGGAAGCCAGGAATCCAGGAAAAACAGAAACAATTGATAGTATTGAATGAACATGGATACAGGTGAGAACTGAAGAAGGTGAAATAGGTTGGTGCTTTAATGCGTATTTGGAGGAGATTAAATAAAAAGTTTAAATCTTTTTTGTATATTTTTAACTATAGTAACAAGTATTGCAAACAGATTTTAAATTTGATTCCAATTCAATTCTATTATATAATTCAAGTCAGAACAAATAAGAGAGGCGTAAAATGTCGGTTGAAGTATTATACTGGATAAATATCGGAGTTGGTTTGCTTATAGTTGGCCTTGGTATCCCGCTAATAAATATGCCGGCAAAGTGATGGTGGTTGTTTCTCTACTCCATTTGCGTAAACTGTAGGTTTTAAAGCATCCCCTCTTGATTATTTTCAAAAATTACTCTTTTATATACTAATCATGTTCGGCCTGTTTAAGAAAAAAGACATAGACACAGAGATGCACATATTCGAGCGCTGGCGGACCAATTTCGGTATGCTTAAACAAAAACGCTTTCAGGACGAAGAAGGTCAGGGTTATGCGGCCTACAGAAAAAATAAGGCCTATTGGATAGAGCTTTCACGCAAAAATGTGTTTGCCTGGGTAATAGATAATTATTTTAA
The DNA here is from genome assembly GCA_964514135.1 of uncultured Spirochaetaceae bacterium. Lineage (GTDB taxonomy): Bacteria > Spirochaetota > Spirochaetia > SZUA-6 > RPPD01 > JAFGGG01. The sequence continues at coordinate 7,479 of CAZEPL010000100.1, forward strand.
ATACAGCGATTTTGTGATCACTTCGGAAATTATGTTCGATGAACACAACGGCCATTCCGCCGTGGGTTTTGTTTTCCGCTATATTGATAATGAAAATTTCTATACCTTTCTCATTGCCAAAAACGGAACTTTTCGCTTTGATGTGCTGTTTAACGGAAATCCCACGCACCTTATTGAGTGGACATCATCGCCCTTTATTCAAAGGGATCGCAATGAGCTTATGATTGTGGCGCGGGGATCGCATTTTTCCTTTTATGTGGATAACGAGTGGATAGCTGAACTTCAGGATGATACACTGAATATGGGAAAGTTCGGCTTTGCGGCTCAGAATTATAATCAGAACGCAAAAGCTTTGTTTAAAATAAATAATCTTGACATTGATGCCCGTTCTCTGGAAGTGGAAAAAGCCTACTACAGATGGAATAACTATGTTCCTGTTGATGCTGAACAGCGGATTACCTATGCCAAAACGCTTTATGCCATGGAAAATTATCAAGCCTCTGCGGTACAGCTTAAAAAAGCCTTTAATCACAGGAGTCCTACCGCAGATGAATATTTTTTGTTTGCGGAATGCCTTTTAAATCTTGAATTATATCCGGACGCGCTGGAACAGATTGAGCAGTGTCTTACTATCAATCCTCAACATAACCAGGCGCGTCTGGAAAAAGCCAATCTTCTTTATATGCTCAATCGTTTTATAGAAGCGCGTGATTATATTAAAATCATTATAAGCGATTATTCCGCTAATGCCGTTTTGTTTAATATATTGGGTAACTGTGAGAACAGTCTGGGGAATTTTCATAACGCGTATGCAAATTATAAAAAGGCTTATGAGCTGGATCCGGACATACCTCTTTTTTATATGAATGCTGCGCGCAGTGCGGAAAAAGTAAAGCGAAAAAAGGAAGCTCTGGAATTATACATAAAAGCGGCACGCCTGTTTTTTACGGACGAAAACTACCAGGATCTTTCTATTATAGTTCCCAGGATTGTCGCGCTTGATGCGGGAAACAAAGAGGTCATAAGCATTCAGGCTAAAATGCTCTATCACGAGGGAAAAATCGCCGAGGCTCGCTCTCTCTTTGTCTCTTTAATCGAAGGCGGCTACCAGGACAGCACAATCTATTTTTTACTTTCGCTCATCCTGATTGATGAAGAAGACCGTGAGCGAGCTTACAGCTATTTAAAAAAGGCCACGGAACTTGAGCCCGAGTTTCCTCTCTATTGGTTCAGATTGGCCGAAACCGAATACCTGTTGGATGATGACCCAAGACAGGCACTTAAAAAAGCCTATGAGTTGGATCAGAGTGATGTCTGGATAAATAATCTCTACGGACTCTATTACAGTGAAAAAAATAAACTCATCCAGGCAGCGGAACATCTGAATAAAGCATATGCGGGCGCTCCACGGGAAATCGATATTGTGATCAACCTTTCCGATGTGCTGTTCCGCGAAGGCAAAATAAAAAAAGCTTACGAGATTGTGGATAAAACACTGCATGATACGGGAGAAAACGCAAAGCTCATCAACCATAAAGCAAACCTTTTGGCCAAAGAGGGCAGGCATGAGCAGGCGGCTCTGCGTTATGAAAAAGCACTGGCCATGGAACCACAAAACAATATTTATATGGAAAACTGCGCTGCCGCCTGTATTGAATCCGATCAGATTACGCGGGCCAACGAGCTGCTGGTAAAGCTGGTAGATTTCGCACCCTCCTCTTCAGTATATAACAAACTCGGCAATGTAGCCCTGATCAGAGGCGAGTATAAGCGGGCCGAACTCTGTTATAATGAAGGTCTGGCTTTGGAGCCGGATAATGCTGAGATAAAGATCAATCTGGCAGCGCTTTACGGGGATCGCCTGGAATATAATAAAGCCAAACAGCTTTTGCAGCAGGTATTGGATGTTAATGCGAAAGCAAAAAGAGCCCAAAAGCTTTTTAAACGATTGCGCGAACGGTTTGAAATGAAGCTTTTGTGTACTACCTGTAAGCGCGAATGGTGGGTACTCAAAGAACTCCCCACTCAGGAGGCATTAAAGCTCTACGGTGAGCCGCCTCATGAATCACCTGCCGGGAAATGCAATAGCTGCGGTAAAATATATTGTATTGAATGTGCTTCAAAAAATATGAAAGAAAAACGTTTTGTATGTCCGGACTGCGATGAATATTTAAAACTTTCCGACGATCATTTACGCTATCTTGTCATGCAGTATGTGAACGAAATTAATTAAGCCGGAGCTGCCTTTACTACACAGCTTTTTGAACAGGCTTATTTCTACGAAGGAATAATATACAGAAAGCGATAAGCCCCGTAAATGCCAGAAACGCCATACCCACAACCGGCAACTGGAAATTTCCCGCGGCAGTAAAGAAAAAGTTTTCACCCGGATCAGAATTGTAAAGAATTATGAGTGTTGAGTTATAAAGAAAATGCGCGGCTATGGTAACGTAGATGGAACGAAATACATAATATAAAAAACCGAGATAGATACCTATAACTATAAGTGCGGGTAAACTTAAGAGCTGAAAGTGAAAAAGCGCAAAAATCGATCCCGAGATAATAAAGTGCCATGGGGTTTTGAGTTTACGCTGCAATGTGCGCTGAAAATACCCCCTAAACAGGAATTCCTCACAAAATGCCGGAGTAACTCCTATGACAAAGAGCAGCAGTATCATTTCGAATGTATTATAAGCCGTAAACAGACCCGAAGTCGCTTTCTGCATTTTTTCCAGAATGGGAAACAACAGATATGACCAGTATGAAATAAACTCCACAACCGGAATAATGACAAAGGCGCTGGCAATACCGACTATCACTCCCGGAAGCGAAAATCTGTTGTAGTAAAAATATTCTTTTATTTGTTTTGTGTGCCATTTTTTTATCAGGAACAAGCTGAGCCCGAATAAAATACTGTATTGGGCAATACCAGTAACAAGCAGTGCGGGTATTTTTATTGAGTTATAATATTGCGCTAAGATATCGAAATAATCCTTACCGGCAAAGGTATCGATCCGGGAGCTTGTCAGCGCATCAACTACAATATAAATATTTAGCATGAATGCGGGAATGAGAAAGTAGATGCCTCCGCAAATGCAAATTAAAAAGAACGCCCCGATTACGGGATTTTTATCTGAGGCTTCAAAACTGCCGTTCAATTTTATTTTTTTATTCACGCGCCCTCACTTCTTTAAGATTTAAGTTTAATTCTCATTTTACCCACTTATTACGCGTTAATCTTTTCTGTTTCTTGTGGTGTAGCAAACTCGCCCTTTCTGTATTTTAAATCGATGTAAAAGAGGGTTTTGAAAACGGGTGTAACGAGCATATAAGCTATGGCCTGAACGAATGAAGAAAGCGCCAGCGGGATATAAATAAATCTTAGGGCCTTGAAAATAGTAGGAAAATCAATATCGCCTCCGGATCCGTTTAAGATGGATTCAAATATCCGGATATATATGGGCAGCAGAAAAATCATAATTATAGGAAAGGTGGCAAGCGAGACGGCGAACGAGAGCACTATTCCCAAGAGCAGATTATAACCTAATACCCTCCACCAGTTTCCTTGTACCAGCTGAAAACTGCGGACCAGGCCCCCGGTAATTGATTTATCATCGATAATCACGGCATGAGCCGAAAAACTCAAGGCAATAAAAAGCCATACATTAACGCCAAGCAGGGCCATGCCCAGAAATATGACAAAGGTGATATAGAGAGCATATGATTTAAAAACCAGGAGTGAAATAAGCCCGATAATAAAGACTGCGATAAAAAAGGCTACATAGAGTCCGATGGTAATGGCGATGAGCAGCAGCCCCTGCAAAAGGAGCTTGCCGAATTTGTTTTTCAGGATATAAAGCGCATTCTCCTTGAAACCCACATCTTTGCCGCCCGCTTTTTTATAAGTTTTTAATGAAATACAGGCCGAGATAAATAAAGCTGCAAAGGCAAAGACTAATGCTGCTAAAAGCATTAATCCCATGGCAAAGAGCAGAGGGCTGAAGTTCTCCCATGTAAAATTATGAGATCCATATATGTCCTTTGCATTTGCAATGATATGTATTATTGCATCAATATAAAAAAATAATCCCGCGCCCATGGCAATTGCATAGGGAATAAATCCGACTACGGATAAAATGATCGAGTCTTTCCAGGTATGCTTTATCATTTTAATTGTTTTATCAAAAATATCGGCAAGCGAGTATTTTTGAATATACTGTTCTTTTTTGCTTTTCATGCCTTATCCTTTTATATAATATCTGCATAAAATAATAGTGACTTATTAGAGATCCCTATGTTTGCCATAATCCATGTGTAAGAGCTTGGGCAGTGCTTTATCAATTAATGTGGAGGGTATGTGTGTCTTGATATACTCTCGAATATAGCTTTTGGCAATTAAATATCTGGCCTTTGGTCTTTTTTTCTTTATGATCTTAAATATTTTTGCAGCCGCTTTATCCGAGCTGAGGCCCTTTTTTGCTCCTGCGATAATTCTCTTTCCGATGGACTCGAATATCTTGAGATATTTCTTATCAAAGAAAGGAAAGTACTCCTTTTTTACCCTCTGCCAGCTGTTGTGCCAGATGGGTGTAGCCACGCCGGCGGGTTCAATCACTACAGTGCTTATGCCGTAGGGGATCATTTCTCTTCGTAAAGAATCGGCAAAACCTTCAACCGCAAACTTGTATGAAGCATAGGGCGAGGCAAAAGGCACTGCCACCCTGGCCGCGGTAGAGCTTATGATGAGTATTATACCCCTGCTTTTAATAAGCAGCGGTATAAGCAACTGAGTAAGTCCAACCACACCGAAGTAATTGACCTCAAAGATCTCCCTATATACCCGAAGAGGCAGATTTTCAACCGGCCCGAAAGAGGCCATACCGGCATTATTAATGAGCGCTTCCACACTGAATGAATGCTCTGTGCACAGTTTTTTAACAAAGGCCGCAAATTGATTTATCTGCTGCTCTTTTCTAAGATCCAATTTCTTGGTGTATATGCTCTTTTTTTTTGAAAAAGGATTTTTATTGAGAAATGATGCTGCGATAAAATAACCTTTACCGGACAGCAGTTCACAGAGGCTTTTTCCAATACCGGAATCGCAGCCGGTAATCACAATCAAGCTTTTGTTATTATTCACAACTATATTATAATATCCGAAAATCTAACTCAAAGCAATTAAAAGGGCGGATTTTCTTTTTCAGTTTTGGTTACTGCAGGAGAGCGGTAGTGTGTTAAATGAGAATTGTCATGAT
>CAZEPL010000101.1:0-7773 GCA_964514135.1 uncultured Spirochaetaceae bacterium
CCTTACCTCACTCTTCTTCTTTTCTTCCTTCCCTCTTCTTTGTCAAAGATCATTCACTTCATTTATAAATAGAGTATACGTGTATACTAGGACTTAACAAAAATGTCAAGTGCTATTAAGCAAATTATTATAAACTCTTTAACGCTTCTTCTTTTCCATCTATCTTTTCTTCGATATTCATAATATCTTCAAGAATTTCTTTTAACCCTTGAGTGCTTTTTGAGATTGTGCTTTTTTCTTCTTTTACGAGCAATTCAAAGGTTTTTGCGCCTAAAAGTGCAAGCTTTTTCTCTGCATTCTTTTCAAGCTGCATAATCTCATATTTCACCACACCCTTTTCCCCTAACTCCTGTGCTTTTTCTTTTGCTTTTATTAAAACATCCTTTGATGTCTCAATACTCTTATCTAAAACTTCTTTCATTCTTTCCCAAAATCCCATTTCTTCCTCCTTTTATAATATAGTATAACTCTACAACAAAGTGAACCATTTTAGCAATTTAATCGAGTAAAATTTGATTTTTACTAAAATGCTAAGTATTATAATGATAATACTCTATTTCAAAAACTTAGTAAATTCAAATCAAAATAAATTTTTATTGACTAAGTATACTATGAATATTAAGATCTCTATCAACATGTGTTAATAGAGAAGGGAAAAGCATTTATGGAAAACTATAAAATAAAAGACATAACATTAGCCGATAGCGGAAAGAAAAAAATTATCTGGGCAGAATCGAGAATGCCGGTACTCATGCATCTGCGCGACAAATATGAAAAAGAAAAGCCTTTAACGGGCATGAGAATAGTAGGTTGTTTACATGTCACCAAAGAAACTGCCGTACTTATAAAAACCCTCAAAGCAGCAGGAGCTGAAGTGTCCTGGAGCGGATGCAATCCGCTTTCCACACAAGACGATGTGGCTGCTGCATTAGCGTCTCTTAGCATAAGCATCTATGCCTGGCACGGACAGTCCGTAGAGGAGTTTTACTGGTGTATAGATAAAACATTAGAACTGGGGCCCACCCTTACCCTGGATGACGGCGCTGACCTTATATTCAGAATTCATAGTGAAAAAAAAGAACTGGCCGCCGCCATTTTGGGGGGAACCGAGGAAACTACCACAGGCGTGCACAGATTGCGTGCTATGGCTGATGCGGGAAAACTGCTTTACCCCGTTATGGCAGTAAATGATGCTGAGACCAAATGGGATTTTGACAATGTCTACGGTACAGGGCAGTCTTCAATCGACGGGATCTTGCGCTCCACCTCTATTCTTTTAGCCGGCAAAAATTTTGTTGTTGCCGGATACGGCCACTGCGGTAAAGGCTGTGCCATGAGAGCACGCGGCATGGGAGCACGTGTTATTGTTACGGAAGTTGATCCGATCGCAGCACTCAAAGCAAATTTGGAAGGCTTCGAGGTTATGCCCATGGATCAGGCATGTAAAATCGGTGACATCTTTATAACCGCTACAGGTGTTAAAGACGTTATTGTAAAACACCATTTTGAGAAGATGAAAAACGGAGCCGTAGTGTGTAACACAGGCCACTATGACTGCGAACTGAACTTAAACGACTTATATGCTTTAAGTAAATCTGTAGCTGAGATCAGACCAAACAACGAAGAGTGTATTACAAAAGAGGGAAAACATATCTATCTCTTAGCCAAAGGCAGACTGGTCAACCTGGCGGCAGCCGAAGGCCATCCTTCCGAAGTAATGGATATGTCTTTTGCCAACCAGTTTTTAGCCATACTGTATATGGCAAAAAACGGAAAAAGCCTTGAGAAGAAGGTATATGACGTTTCAGAAGAACAGGATCAAGAAATTGCCGGAGTAAAACTTAAAACCACAGGTATTACAATCGACAAACTCACTCCGGAACAAATAGCGTATATAACGGACTATACTGCAGGAACATAAAAAAGCTGAGCTTATGGAACAGATTAGGAATTTTATTATATGCAAAACATGCGGCACGTATATCAGAACCTCACAGCCCGTAACAGCCGGCTACTGTGGAGAGTTCTGTGCCCGGAAGTATGACTGCTGTATTACCTGCGGAAAATATGTTATTAAAGAAGATGTCTACAAAGATCATTTCTGCAGTCATGAGTGTTCACTCCAATATGAATTAAAGGAACCCTCACATTCCAAATCAGTCACACGGCAAATAAAGGCAAAGGTCATATAAGTAAAAAACCGTAACTACTATTCTTTTTGATCTCCCTGCGGATTTGTTTCAGGAGGTTTATCGTCAGAAGCTTCAGGAGCCGTTAACTGACTCGGTTCAAAACCTTTTTCCCTGAGCAGTTTATATACCTGCTCTTTTTCCAATAACGAAGGATCGCTAATGAGTTTTCTGATTTCATTTTTATCACCATACCCCAGTTCCAGGGCCTGCGCCAGATAGGTCAGACCCTTGTCCGGATCCTGGACTTTGGTAAGCAGCAGCACGGCTTTGTAAAACCAGGCCTCTTTCAATTTCTTGTCTACGGCCAGAGCTCCTTCATAGGCATCAAGCACTTTGTAATACTTTTCCAACGCCATGTATACGGAAGCTATTTTCAGATATGCTTTTGCATCCTCCGGCTTAGTTTCGATATACTGCTCGATAAAAAATGCCGCATCATCATACTTTTCCATTTCAAACAGCAGGTCCCCTAAATTGTAGAGAGCATCAAAATCAGAAGGATTGCTTTTTAAAAGCATACGAAAGGCATTTTCTGCGTCATCATACTTTTTCATCTTCCAATAAATAATCGCTTTGTTATTGAGGGCATCCTTATGTTCGGGAGAGATTGCCAATATTTTATCATAGGTAACGAGCGCCTGTTCGTCATCACCAAGCAAGTGGTAGCCATAGCCCAGCAGCTTAAGCATATCAACGTTATTGGGATCTTCGGCCAGAATTGCACTGAGAAGAGCGATTGCCTTTTCATTACCGCCGAGTTTAACATAGCAATAGGCTAAATTAAACTGAGCCGAAAACAATTTATCATCATACTCTGTTGCCTTATTGTAAAAAAAGGCGGCATCTTCATATTTTTCAATTGCAAAATAGGCATTCCCCAGATTATAGTACTCCTGGGCAAGCTCTTTTCCGGAAATTACGGTCTCGCAACCGGATAAGAAAATCATAAAAAAAGAAAAGAAAAACCAGATAACAATTAACACACTGCCGGCATTGGTGCCGGCTTTTTCAAAAGTAAATAATCGCTTCGGACTCATTCTTCGTCTACCCCCCCAATCTGCAGAACGGTTTCTTCGATTTTTTGGATTTGAGCTCGATATAAATCTGAAATGTGCGCCCCATAATCCGCTATCAACTGAATAATCTGCCGGGAAGCGCCTTCTTTATAAGGTCCATTAATTCTATCCCCCGCATCACCCAAGCCGGGGAGAATGTAGGCTTGATTATTAACAACCGGATCCATCCACAGGGTATAAACCTGGGCTTCTTTTACCGCTCGCACTATCCGTAAGGCGGCTTTCAAAGATGCAACCACATTAAAAAATTGAATGGACTTAGGTTTGACATTTTTTCCGTGTAAGTAGTTTACAATAGTTACCAAACTTCCCCCTGTTGCATTCATGGGATCGGCAAAAATCAAATCCTTACCTTTGAGCATCTCCAGATTGAAATACGAACCCTTTAAGTCCAGAATATATTCCATGGTGTGCTCTTTTTTGGTATCATCGCGGTGAATGCTGAACAGGGCAAAGGGCGTTACATAACTATTGGAGGAATATTCCTGGATTTCTTTGGACATGATCATACACGGCAAAAGAGCCCCGCGCAGCATAACGCACATCACGCTATTTTCTACCTGCATATCGATATTGGGAATCTTATGCACGGCGAAATTCTGCACCGGTTCGGTAACCGGTGTTTTTACGATTAAATAGTTCTTTTTATCTTGAGCTTTACTGCCAAAAGCGAAATTAAACAGCAGCTCGTATGCCCGCTGTATATAATAGATAAATTCCTGTTTGTCCGTACGTATATCCCTTAATTTTGCAATAAGTCGTGACACCTCACCGTGAATAGTCTTCGGCGTGTCAAAGGAATACACGTGGATATTCTTTTCAGCGGCGATAATATCCTGCATCATATGTCCCATTTTTCCGAAAAGGTCGATCAGCTCCTGCTGCAATGACTTTTTATTATTCTCAGAATCTGAAGCAGTCAGCGCTTTGCATTTTTTTAAAACCTCATCATAGGTTATATTCATGGATACAATGTGTTCTTTATCTTCAGGTGTAATATATCCGTCGAGTTTTTCTGCAGAAAGCTGGAACTTCTCCATAACCCGCCTCCTTAATGTAGGGCGATAAAGTCATCACCTATGGTGGTGACTTTATCGGAAGTAACTACTTTATATGAGATAGGGTTTATGGTCAACATGAGTGAGTGGATAAAAAAGTTATGTATTAATTATATATTAATAGAGCTTCTTGCAAAAATAACATTTTTGCAAGAAGCTCCTAAAATGGAAATTGCTAACTTATTATGGTATAAAGAATAAGTATTTTACTAACTTAATATATTTTGAGTTTTGCAATTTCCTCAATAAAGTATTTTTAAATTACTCCAAGGGATTACTTTTACGTTTTCCCGCATCTGTGTGTTATTGCCCCCATATATGATATAACCCTGATTAGAAGCTGATAATCTCTGCCAATAGTAAATATTTTTAAAAAAATCTGAGGTAATAGTTTCTCCGGATTTAATTTCTAATGGAATGAGTTTTCCATTTCTTTCTATTAAACAATCTATCTCATGACCTGATTGATCTCTCCAGTAATATAAATCCGGATTTTGGCCTTTATTATAATAATTTTTAAATAATTCACTTATAATAAAATTCTCAAATATCTCGCCACGAGCCGGATGGAGGTTTAAATAATCTTTGTCTTTTATACCTAATAAATAACATAATAAACCGGTATCATAAAAATATAATTTTGGACTTTTGATGAGACGCTTATTAAAATTTTTATAATGCGTTTGAAGTAAAAAAACAATAAAACTGATTTCCAATAAGGTAAGCCATGCTCTTGCAGTATTATGATTAATACCACACTCATTTGCCATACTTGATAAATTTAAAATCTGTCCAGCTCGGCCGGCACATAATCTTAAAAAACGATAAAAAAGATTTAAATTGCTTATATTTTTTAACGATCTAATGTCTTTCTCTATATATGTTTCCACATAGTTAGAAAACCATTCTGTGCATATAAGATTTTCATAATAAACACGAGGATAAAAACCGGTAAATAAGATTTTATTAATATCATCCGATAGAAGATGCGCTTCTTGCAACTCAAAAATACTCAATGGGAGTAATTTTAAAATAGCAACTCTTCCAGCCAAGGATTGAGAAATATTTTCCATCAACATAAAATGACTCGAGCCGGTTAATACAAACATGCCCTTTTTCTGTTTTTGATCTACTATTGTTTGAATATACGAGAATAAATGCGGTACTCTTTGAACTTCATCCAGAATAGCTCCTTCACGGAATTGCCCTAAAAACCTTCTTGGATCTTCAATTGCAAAATCACGAACATCAACCTCTTCTAAAGAAATAAAATGCTTTTCTGGAAAAAGCATTTTCACTAATGTAGTTTTACCAGACTGCCTGGGCCCTGTTAGGGCAATTACAGGATATTGTTGAGATAATGATTTTAATTTGCTTGCTAAAAATCTTTTATACACAGAGGTAATATAATAGAAACATGACAATTTGTCAATAGAAACAGAAAATTGTCAGATTTGATTAATTGGTTTTCTACAAGAAAAATATTTCACATAATTTATTCATATTAGCTAGGCCCTGAACAAATTAGTCGAATTATCACCCACAACTACAACGTTGCTGACTTGTCCTTTGACAATACCTAAAAAATTTCATGGATTCAACTACTACCGTCCACTCGCCAAAGGCAAGCTTCTTTACCTCCACCATGGTCTCTGTGGTCTCTTTCTGGAAGCTGGAACCATCAGGCCCTGTGCCTGTCACGATAAAACCAGCCTGGTTCATATCGATATCCGGCAGAATCGTCCGGTTGGCAATGGTTGACACATCAAAATGAATGGTGAGCGCTCAACTCTCCTTTACAGAAACGCCGCCTGAGATTGGCGGGGTGCAGGAAAAGAGTAAACATAGCAAACAAATCGTTAATAAAATAAGAAAAAAGAAAAGGTTTGTTTCATTTTTTCCTCCTTTTTAACATTATTATTTTAATTGTCATAAACATAGCAGAATCCGATAAAAAAATAGATGTCTATTTATGAGCATTTTACTGTGCACTGTACAATTAGACTTCCACAAAAGTAGACTTTTTTTACATTTTTATAGTATATATTAAGATATTTGGGTTATAATTATATATATAACCGGTTTTAAGATGAAAAAAAATCTCATAATTATAGCATTACTTATATTTAGCGCATGTATATTCATAAACTGCTCACTTAATATGGATGAAACACAACCTCTCTCCTCGTCTAATGCCATTGAAAAAGAAGGGATTATTATTAAGGACAACTTCTCACTCCCAGCAGACACAGAATATATTGTTGACCAAGATAACAAAAACTCCATTACCCGCATTAAAACCACAGGTAGCGAACCTTCTATAATAAAAGGCAGCTTAAAAGCAGCAGGTACACTCATTATTGATAATCCAAACGGAATCGTTATAGAAGAAGCTGCGTTAATAGAAGCCGCCCAATTTACTGCCATAACTGAGGGGAGCGCAGGTATAATCCAGCGCGGCACCATACGTGTTGCTGGCGGTCTTATTGCTTTAGAACCACCTCATGGAGATGTGGAACAGAGCGGCACACTCGCTGCTGAAGGCAGTACCGTTCCTGGTGGAATCAGTATCTTTGCCCAGAACATCTACCTTAAAGAAAGCTCGCAGCTGATTGCAAGGGGCACCTATACTTTAAACGGTGAAGAAATAAACATAGAAAGCACCGCCCTTACCGAAGTAAGAGGTTTAGTTGACGCTTCAAGCAACAAAAAGCAAACTCAAGGAGACCGCATTTTATTGTTGTTGGACAATAAAATAATTTTATTCAATGGAAATAATAATTATGAAGAAGGTTAGCGTATCAAAAAAAACTTTTTTTATATTCTCGATTATTGTTTTTTTTAATAGTTATACTTTAACATTTGGCCAAGAAGATTATACATGGACAGGAATTATAGATAATAATTGGAGTACTGATGGAAACTGGAATCTAGCTGGATACCCTAGCGGTGATGATAGAGCAACAATCGGTACACTTGCAGTACCGAATGCTAATGTTCAATTAGATACTTCAGTTGGCATAGGAGAATTAAGAATAAGGAGGAATTCTACTCTTACTATAATTTTAGCAAATACTCTCACAATCAATGATACTGCATCATGGAATGGAGATCTTAGTTTGGGAAGATTTATCGGCGACTGGGGTACTTTAATTTTAAATGGACAGACACTTACTGTTGCGGGCGATATTACTTTCATAAATAATAACTGTACATTAAATGCTTCGGCTGTTGGAGCTGATATTGATATAGGAGGCAATTGGGATAATACTGCGGACGGTACTTTTAATTCTGGCAACAACACCGTCACCTTTACTGGCGGGAACATACAAAACTTTAACCCTGGAGCTTCCCAGTTTTATCACATAATAGTTGATAAATCCGGAAATTACGTTCAACTTGACACCAACAATCTTACACAGGCTAATAATGGAACTCTTACCATTA
>CAZEPL010000101.1:7873-12282 GCA_964514135.1 uncultured Spirochaetaceae bacterium
ATGCCGGACAAAATGTTTATAATGTTACTGTCAATCCTGGCGCTGGCAATTCTGTTTCAATTTCTGCAAACCCATTAAATATTGCAGGAAATCTTAATATCACAACCGGCATCCTAAACCAAACAACAAATTCCAGCAGTATCTCAGGCCAAGTTACTATTGACAACGGTGCAACCTGGAATTGTAATGCTACTGCCGATATTAATATCAGCCTCTCTGGCTTACCCACGGCCTTGACAGTAAATAATGGAGGCACATGGAATTGTATAACAAATAATAATGTAACAGTAAATATCGGCGGTAGTGTAATCAATAACGGTACCATTGATTTTGACGGTGGTGGAGCAGGTGCAGGAGGAGCAGATACTATTAGTATACGCTCTACAGTAGCAGGGACACAAAGAGATTGGAGCGGTAGTGGAACGTTTGAGATGGATGATGTAGATGTACAGGATCAGACCTGTATCACTGGTACACCGGCTTATATTCCCCAGATTTTAAACTCCGAAGGCACTGACAGCGGCAATAATATAAACTGGAATATAACATATATTGCTCCTGCTATTACTATAAGCGGTACTGTATACTCTGATGAAGGAACAACTCCTATCACTTCAAATAGAACAGTAAGGTTAGTTGTGTATTATACCTCAACTATAAAATCTTCATTTACTACTACTGCTCTTGCCGGAACCGGTGTTTATAATTTTACCCAGATCGGGGTTAATAATGGTACTAGAATGCTTGTATATATTGACAATGATGCTTTATTTTTTGGCTCAACTGCCAATATCTCTGATGGGCCTACGGTATTGGGGCTTGACATTTATCAAAATCATTTAATTATAAAAGACGAGGCTGGCGTAAATATCACCAATAATGACTTAACCAATCTGCTTTATCCCAGCTCTGCCTCTCCAGATGCGGACATACGATATACTATTTCTGGAAGCGATCTGACTGTTGATCCAGGCTTTGAAGTCTATATAGCCAATGGAAGTACTTTTAGACCTGGTGGCGATATATCTTGTAGCTATTTAGAAGTAGTTGGAACATTAATAACTGATGACAATGCATTAACTGCCAGTTCAAATGTTGTTATCTCTGGTAGTTTGAATGCATCTGGTCAAACTAGTCCACCCAATGATATAGATATTGACGGTAATGTTACCTGTTCAGGTACATTTATCCAGGGTAATCAGCCTATTACCTTAAGCGGTACGACTATTGATTTCACTGGCGCTATTTTTACTGATGATGGGGGGGCAACAGATGAAACCTTTATTCTTGACAGAGGCGGGGCTGTTACCTTTACTCCCAGTGGAAGCAACTTTGGCGCCTTCCAGATATCCACTCTAGGGACGAATGTATCACTCTCTGCGGATTTGCAAGTAGATACCCTGACAATCGATAATGGGACAATAACCCTCAATTCCAACGGCCATAACCTCTATGTATCTGGTAACTGGGTCAACAATGGTACTTTTATTGAAGGTAACAACACTGTTATTTTTAACGGTGGCGGAACAAGCGATGTAAATTCAGGTGCTTCTGCCGTCGCTGATGCTGATCATGATTTTAATATAATCCGCATAGAGAATAATACCACAGTTAGCGTGATAATCTCACCCGTACGCATAACGAACTCACTACAGCTTATAGGTGATAACGACATTTTCGATGTAAACAGTCTAAATTTTATTATTAATGCTATTGATTTCACAGGTAACAATGGCACATTCGAACTTCATGGTACGCAAACTACTTATACTATCTCTAATTTAGACACAACCAACGGCACTATTCTCTACTCCGATGGCGGAGCCCTAGGATATGTACGCTACAGTTTGTTTAATAATCTGAGATTTGCTGGTGGTACACATCAGCTTACAGGTAATATGGAAGTTTTGAATAATATAACCTTCATTTCAGGGCAACTTAATGCCTTAAATTATACTATTAGTCTTCACGGGAATTTTAACAGCTCGGGCGGCGGTATGTTTAACGCCGGAACGAGTACAGTACTATTCATAGACAATTCAATTGATTCTACAGTAAGCGGAAATAATACATTTTACAACTTTACATGTAATACAGGTGATAAAATAATTTATTTTACATTTGGTAATACCGCTACCATCGCTGCAGGTGGTACATTTTCTATCCAGGGTGTCAATGATGCCAATCGGATAGAGCTTTTAAGTACTTATACCGCTACCAATCCTCATACTGCACCTTATGATGAAATTTACTACCCGGCAATGCAGTGGAGAATCGACATCTTACCGGGAGCTTTTGCAGATGTGAATTGGGCCTATGTTGAATTAAGTTACTCAGTGAGACCTGTTTTCCCCGATGATACAATTTTCAGACCCACTCGCTATGCTGGTCAATACGACTGGTGCCACAACTGGCTTAATATTATGCCGGTTATGAACAGCGGTGTGGAGGACTCAAATAATAATGGCCTAATTGATCGCATCAGAGTCCAGGTAGTAATCGGTACTACTTTAGATGACGATCCGGCAACAAATCCGAGTGCATTCGATGGCATGCAACTGCTTATTCAATCCCCCTGGACAGTGATTGGTTTTAATACGGATATTCCAAACGATGATACCTTTTATATCCTCATTGCCAAACCCGGCTTTGCACTTGATACCTATTCCACCCCGGACTGGTCTATTAGCGAAAATAATACACTTAAAACCTCTACAGGGGAGAGGTATGTGTTTACAACCCCAGTTGGAGTGGATTATTCTCAAAACCCAGCCGATGAAGCAGATCCCATAATCGGCTACACGCTTGCCCGTGCAGGTACCAGCCAGGTGTATGTGCATTTATCAGAACCGGTTGTAAACAGCCCCCCCAGCGGCGGCGGAGCTGTAACTGTTTCTAATTTTGCATTTGGTGCAGGGAATAATCCCGTAAATATAACGCCGATTGGGACAAGAGAATATCTTTTGAATTTTAACCCCGCAACAACAACATTTACAATAGATAATATTGTTAATGGAGATGTGGTTACTTATTCCAATATTGTAGATCCTTCTACGAATAATAATCAGCTACACGGAGCCGCAAGTGTGGACCACCGCGTTTCGGATTTGGCCCTGGGAACAGCTGGTAATGAACCTATTATTCCTTTTATCTTATACGACAATACACCACGCGAACCTGGGCCCGGTGGTGTGGGTTATGTAACAATTTTTGACGGAAGCGAATGGATACAGGATTATCCTGATCAACCCTCTAATACAGCGCTTCTTCAGGCGAACTTTGGAGGATCATTATATACTGCAAATATATTGTGGGATACCAATGTAGCAGCGACTAATAAAAACAACGGTTTATGGTTGCCAGTAGGATCTAACACCTATGGATTAGTTCCTTCAGAGAATTCGGGTATTCTGTCAATTTCTGGCACAAATGAGGCCAGCCCTCCAGCTCACTCGGATTTTCAATTTGTTCTTACCAATGCTGAATTAGTAAACGAAATGGTTGTTGAATTTTTTATTTCTTTCACTGATCCTGATCCTGATCTTTACGCCGCCTGCCTGGAACGCCCCAATGCAGCAGACTGGTACAGAAGCATACGCCCTTGGGCATTCGGCATCCACAAACCCGGCGGCCAAAAGGGCAATGTGACTATTTTTAATAATGTCATCAATCCAAATGCCGGAGAAATCACAAAACTTCACTATATACTAAAGAAACCAGGAAGCGTCACCATCCAGGTCTTTACCCTGGCCGGCGATATTGTAAAAGTTCTTTACCGCGGCAATTTAAGTGCGGGCCAACACTCAACAACTTGGGATGGAAGGAATGAAGGAAGCCGCGTCGTGGCCAAAGGCATGTATTTTATCCGCATCGTAGGGCCGGACATCGACGAGACCCGCAAAGTGCTGGTAGTGAAGTAAGGGGCTTATTTTCTTGCCAACCCTTGCCATCGAAATAGCTATCGCAGTATCGGCTTTGCAGACAACAGATTTTAAATTATCAGTGAGTTATTTTTTCGTTCAGTTTATCCCGATACTTTACTTTTATATTTAATAGCTCATCCCTGATATATTCTACATAACTCTTTTTACCACTATTTTTAAAATCGTTATATGCTTTTTCTTTTAATTGCCATACTTCGTTTATATATTTAAGGTAATCATTTTTCATATAAAACCTCCAAAGGACTTATCAGACTTTTAGCAATATAAGGAGAAAGTGCATTATCGATCAAGAATTTCACGTGCTCACCAGGGGAAGCTCACGTTCCTTTACAGCTTGTGAAGCAAAGTGGAGAGCTTCTTTAATGTCTTCTTCTTCTAAATCAGGATAATGCTTAATAATCTCGCCTGTTGTCATTCCATCTGCCACTAATGACACTATTGTGGCAACAGGTATCCTTAATCCTC
>CAZEPL010000102.1:0-12252 GCA_964514135.1 uncultured Spirochaetaceae bacterium
TCCTTTATTTATACAATATTTAAATATTTTGTCCAGCAATATTGCGTATGATCCGTAAAGACGCTGTCTCCGGCATCTCCTGTTTTTCATCAAGTTTTTGTCTCTGGCAATTAACTTGAGTTAAGAGCAGTAATGCACAAAAGATTGCTAATAAATATCTCACATGTGTCATAGCTACCTCGCTTTATTCCTTTAATGTATAGCTAACTAAAAGCATAAGCGGTGCGAAATTAATTTTCAAATGATAATGAGGATATTATTAGATACACGCCTTCATATCAATTTCCTCTTTGAAATCCTCCTGTTGAGCCACAAGATAAGCGACAAAAGATGAAGTGAGCACATTAATTACCACAGCCAGGCTTATTAAAAGCGGAGCAATATCGCTCAGTCCCAAATGCTGTCCCATTTTGGGATAATCCTGCCCTATAATTATTAATGCGGCCCAGGCACCTTGTCCGGGAAAACCCGTATCCAATAAGGAAGTGAAAAGTGATATGATAATAGCTAATCCAAAAATCCATAGTAGTTCTAAAATAGCTATCTCCGGTCCGAAAATGCTCTTTTTTAAGAATACCAATGACACACTGACTACTAAAGCGGTCCCCGCTTTACTAAACACTGCGGCAAAGGGAAATACCGTTCCTCCGATTTTTCGTGAAATATGCATGCTTTCTTTTCCGTGTTTAACAAGCATACCCACGGCAATGAGACCCTGACCAGTTACGAGGCCGGTAAGTAAAGGGGCTATCGAAGCATAGAGCCACTTAAATGGATTTTTCTGGTTATTTAACAGATAAAGCAATAAGGGAAATACGCCAAAAACAACTATTATTACATCGATACTCAATATGAGCAGCAAGTTGATATATACCTCTATACCAACAATATTTTTTATTTGAATTAATTGAGCTGAAGTTATCACAATAACGCCGATCCAGAATATTTCAACAATAAATGAATTTATATGATACATTATACGCGATAAGCCGTCGGTACACTGCACCACGGGCCGGGTATAATGTTTATCATAATCATAATTAAGTCCCAACAGTACCGCGATCACAATTACAGGTAAGAGAAATATTACAAAATCCTTGCCTGCAAAAACCTGAAAAAAATTCTGAGGAAAAATCTTGGTCATAATATCGGTAAAAGCCGGGATTTTAGCCGGTTCTATATCATATCCGATAAACCTTGGTTCTCCCGGAATAAGCAGACCGCTTATCACACCCAAAAAAGCCAGAACGACTGTAGCCATAATAAGATACAGAAAAAGCTTTCCATAAATTCTCATCAAGCGTTTTTCCAGTTTCAACTCGTAGCTTGCCATGATAAGTGAAAAAAATACCAGAGGGAATACTACAAAACTCCCGATGTGTATAAAAACTTCGGAAAGCGAGTTAAAAATACTACCCGGATCTTCCGGAAAAATGAATGCAAAAAGAATAGCTATCAGCATACCCAGTAAAAGTTTTACCCAAATCTTCATAATATCTCCTCAAAACAATAAAATCACTCCAGTGTTTTATAACATGAAAAACAATCCTTTTCCATAGTGTCGGCAAGAGCAATTCTCATTTCATACATTTTTTTATATAAACAACTCAAAGTGAGGCTTAATGAGGGATTGGTGGATTAGACAATAAATAAACAGTATTATTCAATATTCTTTTTTTCAAGTTCTTTTATCTCGTCCCTTAATTTGGCTGCTTCTTCGTAGTTTTCTTCTTCTACAGCTTTATCAAGAGAGGATTTTAATTGAGTAAGTTTTTCTTCATTCTCGGTTTTAGAGACATTATATTGCGCAGCTTCGTTTACCACATTAACTGAAATGCCGGCCTTATCCACAACAAACTCATCAATAAACAGCGGACATTTTACTCTAACGGCTAAGGCAATACAATCCGAAGGCCGCGAGTCGATACTGATATCGTTACCCTTGTGCGTTATAATTAAGCGTGCAAAAAAAGTATCGTTCTTTAATTCGGTTATTTCAACTCTGTTAATCTCAGTTTTTAAATTTTTAAGGGTAGATATGAATAAATCATGCGTCAGCGGTCTGGGGATGGATATGCTTCCCAATCCGATTAAAATAGCCTGAGCCTCTGCCTGACCGATGAAAATCGGTACCGCTACATCGGATCCTACCGGTCTTATCAGAACTGCGCTCCCATGTTCGGCCTTGGCAACTGTCCATACCTCAGCTGGAACTAACATTATTAAGATCCTTATGCGCTGATTTTAAATAATTTATTATAGCTTCGACATCTACAAAACCCAATTCAACGGCAATCTCACCAAAGAGTCTTTTGTCTCCGACTTTTTGTCGTTTTAATACATCGTCAACCTGTGTTTTTGTCATTGCTCCGATTCTCATAAGGCCTTCCCCGATTTTTTCTTCTATTTTGCTTTCTTTATTCACCATTAAACCTCTTATGTGCTTCTTTTATCTCTCATTAATAATAGGAAAAATACAATGATTTTTCAATTAAACTGAGAAAGATTTTTAATATTATTCACATAATAAATTGATAAAGGATCTTAAGCTGTTTTCTTTTTGCTATCTTCTATTATTTCTATTTCCGGCTTTTTTGAATTTACAATCATATCCTCAGTGATGACAAGTTTTTTCTTACCTTTAATAGAAGGTATTTCAAACATAATATCCGCCATTAAAGATTCGATAATGGAACGTAAACCCCGGGCCCCGGTCTTTCTCTCCACAGCCTTCCCTGCTATTGCTTCAACAGCCTCGTCTTCAAATACAACTTCCGTATTATCAAGCAGTAAAGTAGCTTTAAACTGTTTTATTATTGAATTCCTCGGTTCCGTGATTATTCGTTTGAGAAGATCAATATCAAGTTCATTTAAGGTAACCACAATTGGCAGTCTTCCAACGAATTCGGGAATAAGGCCGTATTTAATCAAATCGTCCGGATGCATCTGGTTGTATATTTCCTGCAGATCTTTCTCATGCTGTGGCTTTACATCGGCACCAAAACCTATGGGGTGTTTGGATATGCGTGTTTCAATTATTTTATCCAAACCCACAAACGCTCCTCCGCAGATGAAAAGAATATTGGTTGTATTTATACGCAGCATCTCCTGGTTGGGATGCTTCCTTCCACCCTGCGGCGGAACCGAAGCCACAGTACCTTCAATAATCTTCAGCAGAGCCTGCTGTACACCTTCGCCGGATACATCACGGGTAATGGAAACATTTTCATTCTTTTTAGCAATCTTATCGATTTCATCTATATAGACAATGCCTTTTTCCGCTGCAGCAATATTATTACCCGCATTCTGGATCAGTTTGAGCAGAATATTTTCCACATCCTCACCCACGTAACCGGCTTCGGTCAGTGTGGTAGCATCGGCGATGGCAAAAGGTACTTTGAGTTTCTTGGCCAGTGTCCGGGCCAGCAAGGTTTTTCCTGTTCCGGTCGGACCGATGAGCAGAACATTGGCTTTTTCCAGATCAACGTCCTTTTCAACTAAGCTGCCCTTTGAAATTCGTTTATAGTGATTATAGACCGCTACAGAGAGGATTCTTTTAGACTGTTCCTGCCCGATCACATACTTATCAAGATAATCTTTAATGGCCTGCGGAGACGGTATCTCCTCGATAAACTCACTTGAAAGGATTTCGTCTTCTTCGTCCAATATTTTTTTACAAACATTGACGCAATCATCACAGATATACACGCCGGGACCGGCAATAAGTCGTCTGGCTAAATCGGCTGTTTTGCCGCAGAAGGAGCATATCTTGAGACCGTTACCTTTTTTAGTAAATCTACCCATTGTTATCTCTTATAAATACTTGATCTATTAATCCGTACTTACAGGCTTCTTCGGCACTCATATAATAGTCTCTTTCCAGATCTTTAGCAATAGTAGGCACTGTTTTATGAGTGTGCTTGGCAAAATATTCAATAATAAGCTTTTTTAAACGAACCATCTCTCTGGCCTGGATGCCGATATCGGCAGCTTGACCATACACACCACCCCAGGGTTGGTGGATGAGCATGCGTGAAGACGGTAATGCGTAGCGTTTTCCCGGAGTGCCCGATGCTAAAACAAGAGCAGCCATTGAGGATGCCTGCCCGATACAGATGGTTTGGACATTTGATTTAACATACTGAATCGTATCATAAATTGCTAATCCGGCAGTTACCGAACCCCCCGGCGAATTGATGTAAAGATGGATGTCCTTTTCCGGATCCTGCGAATCTAAAAATAGGATCTGGGCAACGACCAGATCAGCACTTACATCAACAATCTCGTTGTCCAAAAAAATAATACGGTCTTTCAAAAGCCGAGAATAGATGTCCCAACGGATCTCAGACGAACCGGTTCTTTCTATTACATTAGGGATATAAATTGTCGAAGATTTATGGTCCATGTGTAATTTCCTTCGGCTTTAATTTAATAGTTTCTTTGGAGTAAGTCCAGAAATTTAAGGCTTTTTCCTTTTTTGGTTTCAGCTACATCAATAAGAAATTTAAATGCTTTGTCGCGCGCAATACTTTCTTTGAGCATATCGAGCATATTGGCTTCGGCATACGATTGCTTGGCTTTTTCAAATTCCATACCGTGATTATCGGCATAATTTTTTATTTCACCATCTATTTCCTCTTCTGTCACCGTTATATTCTCTTTTGCTTTTATCTCCTGGAGCACTAAGCGTGATTTCAGATTTTTTTCCGCATGCGACCTCCATTCTTTAAGGATATCGTCTTTGGTCTTTCCTTGTCCGGCCAGTGCGTCAATCATATTTTTATCATTAGTCCGATTTTGATTTAAAAAATTACGCCAATTATATTCAAGCTCCATTTGGATCATGGATTCGGGCAGCTGTACTTGTGTATTTGCCGCAATCTGATCGATAAGCTGTGTCCTGAGATACTCGTGTATGCGTTCCTCTTTAACCTTTTCCAGTTTTTCTTTGATGTCAGTCTTTAAATCATCCAGAGTCTTATATTTCTCACTGATATCTTGAGCCAGCTCGTCATCAATTTCAGGAACCACCTTGGTCTTGATACTCTTTACCGTTACTTTTAGGGTTACTGTTTTTCCCTTTAATTCGGGAAATTCTATAGTTTCATCATATGTTTTGCTCATTATCTTTTCTTCATTCGGTTTCATCCCCAAAATATCATCATCTATCTTATAGAGGTTATACCCTGAACCTACTTCAAAAACAAAACCCTCCCGTTTGCTGTTTTCAATTTCTTCCATGTTTCCATTCATCTCGATGTAATCAATGGAAACCACATCACCCTTTTCTACCTGGGCGTTTTCTTTTTCTTTTACTATGGAGTTCTTTTCCTGCAAATTCTTTAGCTCACGATCAAGATCTTCCGCAGCAACTGAAGCCTGTGGCTTTTCCACTTTCAATCCCTTGTATTCACCCAAGGTGATTTTGGGAAAGGTATCGTATTTTATTTGAAAGGTAAGATCCTTGTCAAAATCCAACTCTACTTCATTCACCAGCTCCGGCCGGGCATAAGCCAGCGGTTTATGTTCCACTGTTTCAAAAGCTTCTTCCAGACTCTTCTGAATTATATTCTGCGTGGTCTCCTGTTTTAACTCCGGCCCGAATTTTTTTACTAAAATTTCCGTGGGCACCTTGCCTTTACGAAAACCCTTAATAGCAACTTTATTACAGTACTCCTTAACCAGATTATCGTATTCCTTTTTTATTTCCGCTTTGGACACGGTAATCTTTAAAAGAACCTGTGAATTATCCTGTAAATCCGCCTGTTTATTACTAATCACGTCTTTTTTCTCCTTACATATTCTATGTTTAAGGCATAAGCATACGGCAGCTCTCGTTTTTTAAAAGAAAAGGCGATTCAGAGCACGCTCCGAATCGCCTTTTTCCAAGCGGGAAACGGGATTTGAACCCGCGACCTCCACCTTGGCAAGGTGGAGCTCTACCACTGAGCTATTCCCGCATGCCAGCGATTCTAAATTTGCACCATGTTTACCAAATTTAATCAACATTACTAAAACGTCGCTTGATAATCGGGCAAATTTAGAATCGCCGGCGCAAATTTCCTAAATGAATTAATTCTCATTTTTTAAAATGAGAATTGCTGCCCGCATACATAAAGTGTTGAAATCGAGCAGATTCCTCACTCTGCCTTCAGGGTTAGTGCGAGAGAAGGGATTTGAACCCTTACACCTTGCGGCACTAGATCCTAAGTCTAGCGTGTCTGCCAATTCCACCACTCTCGCAGATGAATATATAGAAATTATACAAAAAGGTCAATAATACCTTTGATTGTATATCCTTATGAGCCGTGAAGGAATCGAACCTTCGACCCGCAGATTAAGAGTCTGCTGCTCTACCAGCTGAGCTAACGGCCCTCTCAATTCTCATTTTAGCAAATGAGAATTGAGCTTGATATCATATGTGCGCCGACGATTCTCATTTTGCACGATTATAATAGCAATTCATAATGTTTATGAATGCATTATTAACCGTACATAGTCTAAAATGAGAATCACTGTAACGGCCCATCTTCTCGCGCCCGGCAGGACTCGAACCTGCGACCTACGGATTCGAAGTCCGGCGCTCTATCCAGCTGAGCTACGGACGCAGATCGAAGCTGTTAAAACCTCAAAACAAGGATGAGTGATGGGAATTGAACCCACGACCTCTAGTTCCACAGACTAGCGCTCTAACCGACTGAGCTACACTCACCATGTCCTCATAATGCATTCTTATGCAGTATGTGTAATACTATAATTGCGGTTTACCGCAATGGTTATAAGCAGAGATAATATGGTAAATATTAACAATTTTGTCAAGAGAAGGCAAGTATAACTCTTGCTCTACACGCGACGACCGGATATTCTGCATTTTATTACGGGTGCACGTGTCTCATGGCCGCGGCGCAAACTAAAAACTTTTATTTTATTTATTTGTATTCATTACAATAATTATATATAAAATGTATGTATACTTTACCTAATAAGCAGGGAGCAGAATGAGTGTGTATTAAAAAAACACTGCTATTTCTTTTTATTCTGATAATTATAATAAACGCTCTTACGGCTGAACAACAGATAAATGAGATCACCCATTATTTTTTAATCTCCCCCCGGAGTGTTTTCGACCTTCCCGATCGAATGGGGCCGGACGAACCCAATTTTGAATACTCAAATATCGTCGGAACATGGCGGGCCAAATGCGGGGGCTCGATTGTCATTTACGGGCTGCACTCTGAAATTATAAATGGTTATGTATCTCTGTATTCCTTTTTGGGGTTACATAACTTTTCAATAAATCAACCTATTTCCTGGGAAGCACTGCGTGCTCATGTGGGCCTTATGTTGTTCCTTGAATTCCCAGCTCTTAATAATCTGCTCTTCCCGGATTCCAGACTCTTTTGTGAAGTCGGCATTTTCCACCAAGACGGTAATGTAGCAAATCTTACAGGGTATGAAGCGGCGTTTTTAAACAGCGGATACTCACTTTTTGATTTAGCGTATACCATGTTTAATTCTTTTGAGTATGTTCAATATGTCGTTTATAATCGAAAGCGGTATAAAATATAAACTTTTTTCCGAACCGGACACCTCTATCTGGCTCGGTTTTTTTTATGAACTCACGACGAACAACTTTGTATCAAATGGAATAGAAAACCCTGAGTTTAGCATAACTCATAATAAGGAAGATTATATCTATTTAAGTATCGACTGCGGTTTGGAATTTAAAAATCCACACGGTTTTTGCCTAAGACCTTATGTCGGCTATACCTATCATCAAGGCAGGGGTGTTGATTTTCTTGAATTATATGAGGGTTTTGCCTGGGGCATTAAACTCATACTGTAAAGGTATTATGAAACTATGCACAAAGGATTAATCATTACCTGTTTAATTTCTCTGTTCTTTATTGCACTGGGCATGAATCTTTACTGCGATGATATAATACACCTTTATTTAACATCTCCCAAAGTTATCTTTGATCTTCCCCACCGCATTGACCCTGACGAACCCCTGTTTGAGTTTTCCAATTTTAAGGGTATGTGGAAGGCCATCCTGGGAGCTGAGATGATTTTATATGCTCTGGAAAGCGAGTATCTTAATTTTTTCTTTTCCGTAAATGGATTTTTAGATTTACATAATTTTAAAACCGATCATCCTGTTCCATGGGAATTACTAAGGGCCAACATAGGCTTCGGTTTATTATTTGAGCTCCCCATATTAAATAATATGCTTTTTCCTGACACCCGTCTCTTTGGTGAGCTGCGTTTTAATCATGAAAGTGATCATATCCTGCGTTTTTTGGCTTTTCAAAATGAGTTCATCAGCGTACCGTTTACTATCTATGACCTGGATTATATCAACTTCAGCTCGTTTGATTATTTCAAAATGAGAATGACATATCAGCAGTATTTTTTAAATAGACAGTTAAGAGTCTTTGTTTCTGCCGGCACACGATTTTTTGTTTATACCAATCCGTTATCATTGAGAGAAATGAACTGGTCTTTTTTCTCGGAAGCTCAAGTGTCGTTTGAACCCGTGCCGGAAAGTAATGTTTTTATGCAGCTTTCGTTTTTCTATGAAATTATCGACAATGATTTTATTTCAGGCAGCAGCGGACAGACCATATTCGAAATAGAACACAACGGAGAGGATTATTCCTGCCTTGTAATTCAATTCGCAGTAGAAATCAAAAATCAAACAGGATTTTCTTTTATTCCTTTTATAAAATACTATGCAGGCAACGGCCGCGGCGCTGACTTCCTTAAAAAGTATCAAGGTGTGGTTTTAGGCTTAAAATTTTGGATTTAAGAAAACATAACACATGAAGGCTTTGCTTCAAACTATTTTTAAATAGTGCGCATATCGAATTTTTATTCTTTGTTTATCTCTTCCACATAAGCACGGGTAAAGACAAAATCCGGAAGGGACGAGATATTGAACTGGCTAAAAATAAGCTGGGTTTTTTTTACAGGATCAGCAGCGTCTTCTATATAGATGGATACCGGATATATCTGCTCAGCAATCTGAGTATATTTGTGATAATATATGGTACGCTCCGGCATGCCTTTGCCGTTAACAGCCTTGATCTTAAGGGGAAGATAATCTGTTTGTTCTATCCAGAGTGTTAGCCGTGGAACGGGATGAGAACTCTCTTTGGCCAATAGCTCCACTACATCTACATCGTAGCTTCCTAATACAGCCGGTTTAAACTCTTGAATCCGATAGTCCCGCGTAAAACTAAGGGCCGCTATATCTGATACCAAAGCTGTGGAATTTGATATGTTTTGTGCAAGTGTTGCTCGCGAAAAGCCCTGTCCGTAGGGATTATAAAGCCATAGCTCACCATTCTTTAACAGATAGGCTCTGCCCTTTACGGCCTCGGGTTTTCTTTGCAGGAGAAGTAAAAACCCTTTAGCATCCTTTCTAAACAAGTAATATTGTTCCAGATCCTCGAGTTCCGTGCCTATATTTTTGATTACGGTGAGCTGAGCGGAAAAATCGTGTGAAGAAAAAAAATTACTCTCTATTCTTGCTATGAGATCAGGAGGGAATTCTACCTCGGCCCCTATAAACAAGCTGCTTAAAACTGCAGTTATTAAGAGTAAAATCCGAGTACTTTTCATCAAGACTTATGAACTTTCCGCATTTTTTCGGCGATAATTTCCAGAAGTTGTGAGGCAAGCTGTGCTTTGGCCTGTTTCTGCATATGAATCGTCTGTTTGTCTTTGCTTATAATGGAGATTTCGTTTGTATCCGCTTCAAAACCAACACCCTCTCTGCTTACGTCATTTACCACAATCAGATCGGCCTGAGCCTTTTTTAGTCGTGCCAGCGCATCAGCAATAAGTTCTTGTTTCTCTAGATCAAAGACGGCTCTAAAGGCCACTACAAAAGTAGCGGGCGATAGACGTTTCACGTTATCCACGATTTTCGGCGTGGCTTTCAGCTCTAAGATCAATTCATTTTGTTTATGGGTGGATATTTTTTCTGACACCGCTTTTTTGGGCTTCCAATCACCGACCGCCGCTGCTGCGATACAGAGATCATAGGGTGTCTGCTTAAGCTCCTTGGCTACCGCCTCATTCATCTGTTCTGCGGTATCCACATACACTATCCGTGCCGCTGGAGGATAGGAAACAGCGGCTTTTCCTGTAATCACGGTTACCCGGGCTCCTTTGGCCAAGGCGCTCTGCGCCAAAGCCCTCCCCATTTTACCTGTACTGTTATTGGTAATTACCCTTACCGGATCGATATATTCTACTGTTCTCCCCGATGTTATGAGGACTTTTTTTTTATACAGGCTTTTTTTGCCCGATATTAAAGCCTGTACAGCCTGAACTATGCTTTTAGTATCCATAATCTTGGCTTTGCCCTCTTCAAGCTGCGGCATACAGAAACCAACTCCAATATTTTTCAGTTTTTCAATATTTTCTTTGAGTAAAGGGTGATCATACATGGATTCATGCATAGCGGGTGCGATAAGCAAAGGGATGCCCTGACCCAAAGCTGTGGTAACAACAGATGTTACAGCCGTATCATCTATGGCACAGGCTATTTTACTGATGGTATTGGCAGTGGCAGGCGCAACAAGAACCAAGTCGGCACGTGTGTCTACATTTCCCGCCAGGGCTATATGCTCAATGGCGCCGGTCAGCTGTATCACGGGCTTATGCCCCGTAGCCCAGTGCATACTGTCGGGATGAATAATCCTGCAAGCGCTCTCGGTCATCACGGGAATTACATGCGCACCCTGCCTCATAAGCTCACGGGCTATATCCGGCGCCCGTATAGCGGCCACGCTACCCGTAATACAGAGTACAACGCGCTTCTGCTCTAAAGAGCTTCCTTTGCTGCCAATAATGTCGAACGAGGGATGTTTTTCTTCCATCACCATCACACGATAAAAGCAAAAATAACACTTGTCAAGAAGAAATTGAAATATTACCTGCAGTCACTGCTGTCCCTCACAGAACAATATTCTGTCAGGAACCATCTATTATTTATACATTCAAATTTAAAATAATTTTCTGTAACATCACAACCCCCTGTCTCTTGCCGCTGGATTACTGTTACCATATTATCGCTGTCATTATTAAAATCCTCTTCGCATGTATCAATCACAATTATTGAATTAATTAAATCTCTGTCTATATCATTAATATAGTATAAATACCGGTCTTCGATATAATTATCACACTTATGGAACAAGCCTTTTTCCGCATTAACAAGAGAACGAAATAAAATAACATCCTTTTTTCTCAAAGCTTTTTTCAACAAGGTATAGGCAAAGTCAACGTCGAAGAATCCCTTAGGTGACTTATACCATTTTAGAGCCGGAATCGAATAATCCGCGACATCCTTTTCCGCGGATATATATGGGATAATGCGAATTTCTTCCATTTCAGCAGTCGGATCCAGTTCGGTAAAATCGGTGTGTTCAATAAAGACCAATAGATCCCGATTGTCATTTTTTTCTACCCATCCTAAAATAGTTGATCTGCAATAATAATGGGGAGTTCAGCGGCTTATTTTTTCAGTCGCACTATTTTTTAAGCCGAATTGGAAACCATAATTATCGTATCCCGAAAAGAGTTCATATTCTTTGTTTTCCCATCGTATTTTATCATCCTTGCTTTTAAGTGCCTGGTTCAAATCCAGTAACACCTCATATTTTTCCAAAAAAGGCAACCACATAATAATAGCGGACTTCAATACTTTTCTCATGGCATTTATATCAGGTGTTGTTCTTTTTGGATTCTTATCAGACAATAAACACAATGCATCTTCTCTTGCTGCTGCCGATTTATCTACAAGAATTATCGAATATGATAGAATACCGGCTTCTCCGATATATTCTTCTTCAAGTAATACGGCTGCCCCTTGTTTTATTTTTGACCAACCGATAAAGAAGTATCTCTGCCAATGCCCGATTGATGATGAATCCTTTTTCAATGTCCTGGGCGATTCGATTTTTCGTTTAAGAAGATCATCAATTATCTGTTCTATAGTAAGAGAATATAGTGTACCGGAAAACCGATACTGTGCTAAATTGCCCTGAGCACGTACTTCATGATTTAATTCTGTTTCAGTATTTTCCCCAAAGTGGTCTTCACTGTTCGTGGATGGATAACAGCTTGCACATAAAAATGAAACCATGAAGCTTAATAGGAAAATCACTTTATAAAATCTCATTTAACTCTCCATTAATAGAAAAATATTCTCCTTAATCATATTATTTAAAATTAATTAGA
>CAZEPL010000103.1:0-12200 GCA_964514135.1 uncultured Spirochaetaceae bacterium
ATTGACCAAAGATCAAGTTACCGTCATTAAATGTCTGGGCAAACATGTTGAAAAAGCGTACTGTTTTTCTCCTTATTCCTATCTGTGCAGTAGCAGTTTTAAGTCTTTTAAGCCTCACGGATTTTATGCAAACCGCAGAAAAACGGGTATCCGATACCTTGCTGCATATCAAGCCTGCTCCGCCGGAGCATGAGCAAATCTGTATTGTCGGTGTCGACGACTTTGCCATAAACCAGGCCGGCCCCTGGCCCTGGCCGCGCGATATAGTTGCCAACGGCCTTATTACCATGAAGGAGCTGGGTGCTCTTTATGTTATGTTTGATATTGAGTATATAAATGAAAGTTTACATACAGTGGACTTCGAAAAGCTGGAAAACCTTAAACAAACCGCGCAAAAAGAGTTTTCAAACATCAACTCGGCTTTCGAGTATCTGTTCAGTATGCTTAGAGAGCAAAAAATCTCTTTCAACACATTTCTTGAAGCCGCTGCCCAGGAAACGGCCATATCTCAGGCAGAGATATTAAATAGAGTGGACCAGGTTGCCCGTAACAACGACGATTATTTAGGAAGAACAGCCCGTCTTTTTGAAAATGCTTTTTTTACCGTTAATGTATGGAGGGAGTTCGATAATACAGTACCCGAAGAGGCGCGGCAGTATGTGCTGGATAATATTGTGCTTAAAAAGGTAAAAGAGCAGGGAGAATACCCCTATTCCACTCCGGAAATAAAACCTACTATCCTCCCAATTTTAAGCGGCGGTAAAGGCGGGGGCTTTACCGAAGTAGTGGTTGATAAAGACGGCGTGCAGCGTGCTATCAATCTGCTTGTGAAATATCAAGGCTCCTTTTTGCCCCAGGTGGCTTTTGCTCCTCTTTTAGATTGGCTGGGGAATCCCGATTTAGAAGTGTACGGTGACTATATTGTATTAAAGCAGGCTAAAATTCCAAAAGCCAAAGGTAATATAGTTACCAAAAATATTCATATTCCATATAATGAAGAAGGTCACTTCCTTATTAACTGGCTGCACGAACCCTTTTTCAACAGTTATAAATATCTGTCCTATGAAGCCTTTTTGGATTATGAAAACTATGAGAGGGAGCTCATTCTGGCCCTGGAAACAATGGAGAAAAACGGTTACCTGTCTCAGTTCAGAGGAGAGATCTATCCGCTGGACGGCTTCAGACAGACGCGCGCCATACTGGATGAACTTATCGCCTCGGGCCCGGACCCAACCCGCTTTAAAAAGCAATACATAGACAAGAGGGAACAGATATTTGCCGAAATAAGTGATTTTTTGACCAATACATACGGGGAATTTATGGAGCAAATCGACGCCGCTCTGGCCCAAGAGAACGATCCCGCTGTTTTAGAAGAAATTACAGCGTACAAAGCACTGGCAGAAATTAATTTTTCAGCTGCTCTGCAGAAATACAACGATTTTATGAAAATACGCATCCTCATCCAGCAGGCCATTGCAGACTCATTCTGTTTAATCGGGTTAACCAGTACGGCCACTACCGATATCGGTGTCACACCCTTTGACGAAGAATACATGAACGTAGGCACACACGCCTCTATAGTGAATACGATTCTTACAGAAAGCTTTCTGGACAATCTTCCCTGGTGGTACAGCGCTATCTTGGCGCTTATATTGAGCATAGGCACTGCCTACCTGCTTTACAAACTGAAAAAACCGCTTCTATGTCCATTATCGTGGGCGGAAGCATAGTGGTGGCAATTGTACTTCTGTTAAGCGGTATTTTTATCTTAACCTCGGTGTATTTCAATCTGCTCACACCCGGTTTGGCCGTGTTTTTTACTTTTATAATCCTTACCTTTTTAAACTTTCTGGCAACTGCGCGTGAGAAGACCTATATCCGCAACGCCTTTTCTCACTACTTGTCCACCGATGTTATTAACGAGCTCATACTCGATCCCTCCAAACTCAACCTGGGCGGCGATGAAAAACAGCTTACCGCCATGTTTACCGATGTAAAGGGTTTTTCCTCCATCTCCGAGCAGCTCACCCCTACCCATCTGGTACAGCTGTTGAACTCCTACTTAACGGAAATGAGTAATCTTGTTTTGGAAATGCGCGGAACCATCGACAAATACGAAGGTGATGCTATTATCTGCTTCTTCGGAGTACCCATAGCTTTTGAAGATCACGCTCACCGTGCCTGCCTGGCTGCCGTGAGAATGAAAAAAATAGAAAAGATCTTAAACGAGCACCTGCTTAAGGAAAACCTGAGTCCGGGCCCCCTGCTTACACGTATCGGTATTAATACGGGTGCTATGGTTGTTGGCAACATGGGCACGGCCAAAAAAATGGACTACACCATTATGGGTAACTCGGTAAACCTGGCTTCACGCCTGGAAGGAGTAAACAAGATATACGGCACCTGGACTATTATAAGCGAAAACACTTTTAATGAGTACGGTAAAGATTTTACCACTCGCACATTGGACCGCGTGCGTGTTGTCAACATAAAGCAGCCGGTGCGTCTGTACGAACTGATCGATGAAAAGGGTGCCCTGGATTCAGAGATGGAACAAGCACTGGAAACCTATCATGCGGCCTTAGAGTTGTTCGAAAAACGTGACTGGGATAGTGCCCACAAGCAGTTTAAAGAAGTAGTCAAGCTTCTTCCCGGCGACGGCCCCTCCGACTTTTTTATTAAGCGCTGTATCCAATATAAGCGCAAAGGACCCGAGAAGGACTGGGATGGGGTGTTCAACTTAACCACTAAATAAGGGATAGATTTCAGGTACTGCTAAATCCACAGAGTAATTTTGAGCATGGGGCCCATAAAGGTAACCCCGGCATAGTAATTGAGGTTAAAACCCCCACCAAAGCTGAAATTCCCCACCGCATAGCTTAAAGAGCAGGAAAAAGTGTGGAATCCCAGCTCACCGAAGAAGGAATTTAGACTGTACAAATCAAAGATCAGATTGGCCGGGAAAAAATAGGTGAACTCACCGCCAAAGGAAAACGTCATCTCTGAAATCATTTCACTAAGATAAAAACCAGCGAAAAGGTGCAGCATACCGTCCGCAACAGGAATTGTAATACCTGCGTTACCTGAAAAAATATTAGAGTAATCACCAGGATCAACCATATACTGGTAAAAACAATGGATCCTTAAAATAGATAAATTCATAGAGACTTTGGCATTGATTCCGTATGTATCCTGAAAAAGGTAGGTTCCTTCCACATCCGCCTGTAAATACACGAATTTATCATTATCAGGAGATTGGCTCTGCCAACCCACAAAATTATATGCATTTTGAGGATCATATGGGTAACTTGCGAAACGCAGGGCACCAAACCAGTCAACCAAACAGCCGTTGGATTCGCCTGCATCCGATGAACGCCAATAATCATTATCATCGTCATCATCATGATCATGCCTAGATCGGTCGTCGTCATCATCATCTGAGGCAAAAAGTCCGAATATTCCCAGACAACCGCCGGAGGACGAGTCATCATCATCATCTTTTTTTTCCTTTTCTTTTTCCTTTTCTTTTTCTTCTTCTTCCTGCCTCTCTTTTTCTTCTTCGATCTTATCGCGCATGTCTCCGATGCGGTCGGCAAAGAGTGTATACATATTCAAAAAGTTGGTTATTAAAATAAAAAGAGCTATGAAAAGTATTATTTTTTTCATCACGGCACCACTCCTGTTTTATAAAATACTTAACAGCCTCCATCAAAAAGTATAATACAATTAAAAAATATTTCTTTATTAATTGACAGTTTATTTTGGCTGGATTATGGTTTTTAGATATGCTGTTTTAAAAAATAAATATTAGAATCAATCCAATTCATATTCTTTTATCTTGTTTTGGAGTGTTTTTCTGCTAATACCTAATTCTCCTGCAACTTTAGTCCTGTTGCCTTCCCCGCGTATTAAGGCCTTTTTTATTGCCCATTTCTCAATCTCTTTTAAAGTACCTTCCGGCACAACCTTCCGTAGTTTTTGGGGAGGTTCCATTCCCAAATCAGCTAAAGTAATGTTCTCACTCTCATATAATATCAAAGCCCTCTCAATGATATTTTCCAGCTCACGTATATTACCTGGAAAATGATAAGATTGCAGGGCTTGTAAAGCATCAGGTTCGATATGGCATAGAGGTTTATCAAGTTTTTTATTCAATTTATTAATCAAATAGCCGGTAAGGAGGGGTATATCCTCACGCCTCTCACGCAAAGGCGGCAGATGGATATGAATTATATTAAGACGGTAGAAAAGATCCTGACGAAACAAACCGTTTGCTACCATTTCTTTTAAATTTCTATTGGTGGCTGCAATAATACGTGCGTTTACAGGAATGGTTTGAGTACTGCCCAGGCGTTGTATCTTATTTTCCTGAATTACCCGCAGCAGCTTTACCTGTAAATGAAGCGGCATATCACCAATCTCATCAAGCAGAAGTGTGCCGGAAGTGGCAAGCTCAAACATACCTAATTTACGCATTGCAGCTCCGGTAAAAGCACCTTTCTCATATCCGAACAGCTCGCTTTCGAGTAAATTCTCTGGAATGGCTCCAATATTTATAGCAATAAACGGTTTGTCCGCTCCGTAACTTAGCTTATGAATAGAGCGTGCTATCACTTCTTTACCTGTACCACTTTCTCCAGTAATAAGTATAGTAGAGTTTGTCACAGCCACTTTGTTAACAAGATTTTTTATTTCTTTCATACAAACACTCTGGTCAATTATTTCGGAATCTTTATCAAAAACTCGTCTGCCGGCTTCGTATTCCTCTTTAAGCCAGCGCCTTTGCAATATCTTTTTTAGGCGAATAATAAGTTCTTCCGCATCAAATGGTTTGACCAGATAGTCTTCCGCGCCCAGTTTCATGGCTCGTACGGCATCTTTCACATCACCATAAGCCGAGATTATTATAACCGGAGTGGCCGGCCCCTGCTTCTGTATCCACTCCAATAGAGCTAAGCCATCCATGCCCGGCATACGCAGATCGATAATTGCCGCATCGAAAACTTCATTTTCCAGTAAGCGTTTGGCTGAAAGCCCGTTCTCCGCGGCAAAAGAGGCTATTTTTTCTAATTCAAAAATGCTGATAATGGAATTCCGTATATTACGTTCATCATCAGCCACTAATACCTTCATGCTTTTTTCCTCAGTGGAAAAGTGAGAGTAACCTTAGTACCTCCGGTCTTTCGACTGGAAAGTAAAACCTTACCATCCAAGGCTTCTATAAAACGACGTGCAATAAAAAGCCCCAACCCAGAACCTTTAGGCTTGGTGGTAAAAAAGGGATCGAAAAGCTGTACTTTTTTTTGTTCTATAATACCGCTTCCGCTATCGCAAATATCAATAGTTAATTTGGATCGCTCGAGGTCCATATAAACTTCAATTGCTTTGTTAGCAGCCTGGCCCTGAGTTTGCTTTTCTTGTTCCGGAAGCATACTCTCAATGGCATTCTGAAAAATATTCTCAAAAATGGAACGCAGCCTCTCTTTATCAGCTTGAATGAGCACAACATCGGACTTAAAAGGTTTAACGGTTATGGGGTAATTAAATTTGCCGGCTAACTCCGTAATGAATTTATATACATCAATCTCCTCTTTAGTTCCAATAGGATCTTTTAAAAAATCAGAGATTCGTCTGCTCAGATGGGAGAGACGTTCCACTTCTTCTTCTATAATTTCGATTGACTTATAATTCTTCTTGGGTAATATACGTTTTAAATAGGCTGCCTGCAAACGAATAGCGCTTAAGGGATTTTTTATCTCATGTGACAGTGTCCTTGCCGCTTCTCCTAAATGTACCAACTGCTCTTGTACGGCAATCTTTTTACGATAGCTAAGATTACGCCTGTAAAA
Source organism: uncultured Spirochaetaceae bacterium (assembly GCA_964514135.1). GTDB lineage: Bacteria > Spirochaetota > Spirochaetia > SZUA-6 > RPPD01 > JAFGGG01. The sequence goes on from CAZEPL010000103.1 coordinate 5,850, forward strand.
ATAAATAAATATAAGCATGATCACTATAAGAAAAAAAGGCGCAATTAAACTTGCAGACCGGATTAATGCAATACGCTGTAGATGTTCATGAATATTCACTTCCACAAAAATACGATGAGGATCAGTAGCTTTACTTGAACCATCCTTGGTGAGGAGTACTGTCATAATTTGTCTGTTTTCATCAATAACCGTTGATTCCTCTTGATCAGGCAACAAAGATAACGGTGCGCTTCCGAAATGAGTTAAAACCTGGCCACGAGTATCATAGATCCCAATACCTACAATATCCGGTTCAAGATTATGGAAATCAAAATCCGCTTCCTGTGTGGCATAAGCAATAGTCTGATGAGCGACCATGTGTATGGACTTTTTCATTAATGACATTTTATCACCGATCAACATCATAAGTGAAAAAACCACAAAACTTATCATAACCAAAAAGAGAAAACAGAGTGCTATGACAAAAAGTGATTGTTCCCGCATTAATTTCATTGAATATAGTATAATATAATTTATTATAATGAAAAGGCCCTAATACTTTTAGTTTTTTATAGTACGGCTTTTCCTTTTTAAAAAACCGCCTTTTTTACAAGTTTTTTTTCTGCCCCCAATTAAAAACAGCTGTAAAAAAATTACTCACTTATATGGGGTGCGTAATTTTTACACACCTTGCTATGAAAATTATCATGTCCTATCCCTAAAATATCTAGTTTAAGTGCCTATTTTAGACAATTTAGACGCAAATTACAGACATTGTTGGCATGATTTTTGCAGTTACACCTGCTACAAGCTATTGCTTGCCCGGAACTTCTGTCCGGACCATTAGTAACGGAGGTAAAACAATATGAGCTTAATTGAAATTAAGGATGTAAGCAAGATTTATAATACCGGTGAAGTTAAAGTCGCGGCTCTGAATTCTATAAGTGCCAGCATAGAACAGGGATCGTTTATTTGCTTTGTAGGCCCATCCGGCAGCGGTAAGACCACCCTGCTTAACCTTATTGGGTGTCTGACGAAACCCACCGAGGGCTCCATAACTATAGCAGGTGCCCATGTAAATTCTTTAAATCGCAGCCAAGCTGCTCATTTTCGAGGTGAGCACTTAGGATTTATTTTCCAAGATTTTAATCTTATCCCGGTGTTAACAGTCTATGAAAACATAGAGTACCCGTTGATTATGGTAAAGAACGTGCCTAAAAAAGAACGCCAGGCACTCATTTTTGATCTCTTAGCTAAAGTCGGTATGCTGGATCAGAAAAATAAGTACCCGCATCAGATTTCCGGCGGTCAAAAACAGCGCGTAGCAGTGGCCCGCGCTCTTGTTACTAATCCTAAGGTAGTCTTGGCCGACGAACCCACGGCGAATCTGGACCATAAAACCGCCTTTAAAATCATTGGCGTTATGAAGGCTATGAAGGAAAGCCTTAACACTACCTTTATATTTTCAACCCATGATCCTAAGGTCGTAAAAGAGGCGGAGATCGTCTACACCTTAGAAGACGGCCAGCTTTTAGGAATTAAGAAAGGAGTTAAATAAGATGGTAAACTTGATTAAAATAGCTTTTAGAAATTTATTGCGTTATAAAAGACGCACACTCCTCACATCCATCCTCATTGTGATCGGAGTTGTGCTTGTTGTGGCTACTGTTGGCTTCGCCGCGGGTTTTAAAAGCTCTGTGACAAGCATATTAACTGACAGTACGCTTTCACACATCCAGGTGCATAAACAGGGATATTTCGAGAATGTAACTACCAGCCCGCTGGATCTTTTTCTTGACAAAGGGGAAATGCAGGATCTCAAATCAGTGTTAGATAATAATAAAGCGGTTCAGGTTTATAGTCCGCGTATAAATTTCTCAGGTATGCTGAGCAACTATACTGAAACGACAAACATGAGGGTAACCGGAATAAATCCTCTTAAAGAAGCAGAGACCTGTCCTGCACTGATAGACCGTATAAGTGGTATAGAAAATAAAAAGCAATTTGTACGCCCTGGTGAAGTAATTATTCCGGATGTAATTGCCAAGGCTTTTTCCCTAAATATAGGCGATACAATTGTGCTGGTGAGTACAAACCGGCATGGCTCCATGAACGGTTTAACGCTTGCTATAGCCGGTATTCTGGAAAGCTACGGAGGAAGATTCTTAAGAGATGGATATGTACATATAGAAGATGCCAAAACAATCTTAAGAATGGAAGAACCTGAAATCTCGGAAGTGGCCATCCGGCTGAACAACCTGAATCAGCTGGAGCCCGTATCTAAACAACTTACGACAAATCTGCACATAGGAGAAGCGGATTCCCCAACTACTTATGAAATGCACTCATGGAAAACTTTAAGTCCATTTACCAGCATTCTGGTACTGGTAAATATGATAACCTATGTCATTAGATTTATCCTCATCGCCATCGTGCTTTTAAGCATCATGAATATAATGATGATGGCTGTGTATGAGCGCACAAGAGAGATAGGCACTATATCAGCTATGGGAACATCCGCGCGTCGTATTAGAGGACTTTTTCTCATGGAAGGATTAGCGCTCGGTGCAGTGAGTGTCTGTTTTGGATTGTTATTAGGCGGTCTTGTCTTAATAATACTTAACGCCCTGAATATAGTTTTTTCAGCCGGACCCTTTACCCTGAAGCTGGTTACCGAGATAAGTCTCATGGACTTCATTACCATTACTGCTACTGTGCTTATTATTTCGGTGTTTGCCAGTTTGCAGCCGGCCTATAAAGCATCGCGGCTCGATCCGGTGGATGCGCTTGGTCATGTTTAATGAGAAATATTATTCAAGGAGTAAATATCATGAATACTAAAATTACTAAAATAAGCAGCCTTTTTATAAGTCTGTTGATTTTTCTAACAATATCTGCTTTTGGCCAAGACGCACAGGCGCTCTTAGTACAGGTTGACCGTAACCTTATGCCCGAATCGTATGAAGCATACCGCAAGGTAATTGACATTGAGCCCGATGGTAAACAGCGAGAATATATCTTTTATAGTGTTAAAAAGGGCAGAGATAAAACAGCCCTGCTTTTTTTAGCTCCTGCCAGTGAAAAAGACCGTGCCATGCTTAGAATTGGTGATAATATGTGGCTCTATATTCCTAGTGTGGGCAGACCAATACGACAGACAAGTTTGCAGTCAGTAACAGGTGGTGTTTTTAATAACTCTGATATTCTGTCTTTAGACTTATCAGTTGAATATAATGCTTCGATTCTATCACAAAACAACCAGGAGTACATACTTGATCTCGAAGCCAAGACTCAGAGTGTGGCTTATGCACGCGTAAAACTCTGGGTATTAAAAAACGGATTAGTGGTTAAAAAGATGGAATGCTACTCGGCCACCAATATGCTGCTTAAAACATTGGAGTTCAAGCAGCTTAAAGACTTTGGGGGAGGTATAGTACGACCTGCGGTAGTCGAGACCACAAGTCCGCTCTACAAAGGATACCGCTCCATTATGATTATATCCAGGGTCACTCGGAAAGAGTTTCCCGATGAAGTGTTCACCTTGCCTTATATGTCCAAACTAAAGGGTTTGAGATGAAACGCTTAATTATAACTATAATTACTATTCTACTCTCTACTCTTTGTTTAGCTGAAAACATAGATACTGATTTCACTATCCCGGAAGAACAAGAAATAGATACTATTGCTTTACACGGCTATTTTACAGGTAATTACACAGGGGAATATGTTCCATATTTTGCCCCTACATTTTTGTTAGATTTTTATGGATATGAAAAAGATGATCTTATTAATACCCTGAATTTAGGACTGGCATTAAACGCGGAATACAACGATGAATATATGGGCTTTTCATGTCAGAGTTATACCGATATAAGGCAAGATGATTTTTCCTTTACCTTTTATGAAATATACGGCCTTATCAATCTGTCATATAATGCATCATTTCAAATGGGTCAAATTGTCTACAACTGGGGCAAAGGCTATGCATTCAATGCGGTGGGTTTTGCAAATCCCGAAAAAGATCCGCGTTTACCTGAAAAGTTAGGGCAAGGCATACTTGCGCTGGACTGTCAATTGCTTTTCAGTTTTCCCTCTGATGTTTTTACTACCTGGGCCTTAAGCTTTATTATCATACCTGATGAGATAGCTGCTGATGCTTCTTTTGATATTGAGGATACGGATTTTGCTCTGAAGATGTCTTTTCTTGTTGCAGATATAGATATAGATATTATGGGGCGTTACAGCAGTCAGGGGCAGCACCAGCTGGGCGGAGATTTTGCCTTTAATCTATTCGAAAACTTGGAACTCCATGCTGAGGGCTCGTATGCCTGGGATGTTTCCAAAGTAGTATTTGAAAACAATACTCCCCAAGCGAGCACAGAGGAAAGCTGGAAGTTTTTAATCGGGATTCGCTACTTAAGCCTATGGAATACCACAGTAATCCTCGAATACTTTCACAACAGCGCAGGCTACAACGCTTCCGAATATAGAGATTTCGTTCAATACATAGACAACACCATGACCACAGGTACGGGGCAGCAAATAAGCTTGCTGCGCCGCGATTATATGCCTCTTATAAATAAACCTGCTCAGATGCAAGATTATCTCTACTTAAAACTAACTCAGCCCGAACCGTTTGAACTGCTTTATTTTACTCCATCGCTGGCAGCGCTACTTAATATAGATGACTTAAGCCTTTGTATAAGCAGCTTGCTCTCATATAAGCCGGTAAACAATTTTGAAATTATTGTAGAGTCTCGTTTTTATATTGGAGAGGCAACATCGGAGATGGGAAGCAAAGCACAGCTTTTTCAAATAGATTTTAAGCTGCTTTTTTACTTCTAAAAAAGCCACCGCCTATAGTGTTGGTTAAATATATGGGGAATATGTGGTGACTTTTTCTTCCACCCTGCACCGAGCACTCAACCTGATTGAGTGCTCGGTGCTCCCCAACATACCACCAGCAAAGCTGGTGGTATGTTGATTTTTAAATAATAAACAGGAGGAGAAAAATGAAAAAAATGATAATAATCGTATTTGCTATCTTTTTTTTATTTATGACATTGGTAGCAGAAGTTCCACTCTATTCAGTAAAGGGTAAAATACACTATCAGAAGCAAGGGGTAATTTATCTTTTTCTACTGAATGAAGAATTATATCAAGCAAAAAATAACAGGCAGACACCATATCAACTATCTATAGTAATCGGACCAGAGCAACTGAAAGACAAATCTGTTAGCTTCGAAATACCCAATGTTCCGCGAGGCAGATATTGCCTGGTCTGTTATCAGGACATCAATGACAATAAACAGCTGGATAAAGGCCTTTTTGGCCCTACGGAACCCTGGTGTATTTATAATAAACCACAAGGTGCTATGGGAAGACCACAATTTAAGGATATTGCATTTTATGTGGTAAAAGAAATCTCGGCCATTGAAATAGAACTGCAATAATCAGACAACACTACAGAGGAGAGGAAAAGTGAAAAGAAAATATCTAATTCTGATATTTGTGATTTTTATAAATCTAATACTTAGTGCACAAACCCAAACTGAAGATAGTCAGGCTGCTCCACCAGCGGATAAACAGCTCTGGTATATCAAACTGCAGCCACAAATGATTGGTATTAATGCACAAATTGGTTATAAAGGCTTACCACTTTTTTCTCAAGTTGATACCATCTACTGGCTTTTGATAGGTGCAGCTTATCAAAATGTTAATTTTTTCAGAACAGCGGATGGTGAGCTTCTTACTCAAGAAAACATTGGAAATCTCGATCTATATGACGATATAGCATTTGAGCGTCTGCACTTTAACTGGGGTTTAGGAATAAGCCAAGGAATTTTGAAGGATGAACAGCGGAATAAAAATATACTTGAGTTATTTACCTTTTACAGGGCACGCTTTGATAACACATGGACAGAAAATAATGATTCACTATTGCTAACACAAGTATCTCCACTGCCTGATACGGATGGTATTTTACAAAATTCTTTATTATGTGGACTTATGTTGAATCTAGTTGATTATAATAGAGAAAATAAGATGAAGTCCGGCATATATGCTGAAGCATCTTTGGAATGGGGGCCGGAGTTTTTTTTCAATTCAGTAGTTGGAAAGAGTGATTTTTTAAGATTAAATCTTACATTTAAGTCCTTTATTCCACTGCTTAACTTTCCGGAGATGAGCAGTTCTTGTTTGGTAAGTATATACTTAGCTAACTGCATGGTAATAGATTATCTTACAGGTTCATATATACCCATTAATACCCGCCAGAGCACAGGGGGGGTAAACCCGCGGATAGGATTGGGAGGTAAAGGTATACGAGGTTTAGAAAAAGGCCGTTTTGATGCTGAATTAAAGCTAATAGAT
>CAZEPL010000104.1:0-12006 GCA_964514135.1 uncultured Spirochaetaceae bacterium
TGAAAAAGCACCCTTAATATGGATAAAATATTTAAATAAAACCGGTATAGTAGAAAGAACAGACCAAGAAGTATATGATGGTAATCATTCTATTAAATTTTCAAATTGTACCGGATGGTCTCATTATGAGAATATTGACAACTGGATTTCATCAGCAGGAGCAATAGATATATCCTCCAATATAGGACAGACATTAAAGATAAAATTTTATGTAAAAACAATAAATGCAACAGCAGGATTGAATGGTATACAAATAAAATGGGCTACTGCCTGTAAAGATTATTTAGACAAGACAAAATTAAGGAGTATTATTGATGAGTTAATCATTAATAAAAGAGATTCTTTAAAAAAACCATTTTTTATAGGAGAATTCACACCATTACTTCCTAGTTCAAGTCCGGATAGACTATATTATTTACATGATGAAATAGAATATTTTGAACTAAATAAACTTCATTGGACATACTATGTATATAGAGAAAACCTGACAGATCCGAATAGAAGATTTCTTGGAATATATAATGGGCCTATCGGCACAACAGCTGAAAATTGCTACAAAGATACTGCTATTCTGAATGTTGTTAAATCATTTTATCCGGGGAATTAGTTTTAAAAATATAAAATTATTTAGTATATTAATAACCGATTACCACAGAAAAACCAACATAAAATTCTTTAGGTAAAAGACCGTATTCCGATCTTTTACCTCCGAAAAAGTAACCGCCTTCAAGAGCAAAGACACAGTTGTTTATTATCGCGCTTTCTATTTTGCTTGTAACAAAGAAACTGCCGTCCATTAGATTTATAAGCATGGTAACCGAAACTCCCAGGGTATCGGTAAAGGCGCTTACTTTCTGTGTAAGCTGAGGCTGATTAATGGAGAACATGAGATTATGCCTACACATTAATCCGGGTTCAAAAACTATATCCGCAATAAAGCCCTGGTCTATTATGGTATCTATCTCTGAAGGCAGGTATCCGTCGTCGATATAGTAATACTCCGTTGCGATAAGAGTTTCCCAAACTGGTATGGTATAGCGCAGGCCGCTTAAAAAGCTTTTATAAAAATCGTCCCGATCTGCTTTTTCAGTGAGTGCACCTGCATCATTATCGTAGATCAGACGCTTCGATTTTTGACTGAATCCCGCTTCAGCGTGCAGGGCTAAATTCTGCAATATAGGTAGTTGGTCAAAGGGTGTGGTGTCCAGAGACGCCCCGATATTAATTCCTGAATTAACTGAATAGTAAAAAATGAGGTTCAGATCTGTGGCAGGTATAAGCCCTGAGGTTGCTAATTTTGTCCCGTATCCGAAGTATTCAATGTCATCGTAGAGTACCACTGCCTGAGTAATACTAAACCATTCCGTAAAGAGCTCTATCATTACGCCATATACCCCTCGTCTTTCTTCACCCGAATGTAGCGGATCTTTGGGAGGATTAATAAAATCACTAGGATTGTAAGTAAAGGCTGTGCCCCAGACCATACGTTTTTTACCTAATGTAAAGAAAAGAAAGTCGCAGAGCGGTACACTAATAAATGCCTCGTTGAGGTTAAGGGCTATGCTTTGCATGATCTCATCGTTTTGACTGGCTATGAGTTCTTCAATTAGAAGATCCGCACTTAAGAAAGCAAAAGTTCCTGTATTCTCGGAAAACAATGCATGAGTAGTCAGCAATAGATAGTTATCGATATAGTATTCACCCATAGCGCTATCATAAAGGAATGAGTCCTTGTCATAATAATCCAAAGCGAGATTCCCTTTTACAGTACCGTACACGGTGATGTTCTCTGCCGAGAGCTGCAGAAGCGTCACCAAAAATAAAACAAATGCAATAGCCCTCTTCATGATATAATCTCTTGTCCCGACAACTTGGGTCTGTTTTTAAAAATATTCCTTACAATTAAAATAGTAAGAGGGCGCCTTTCCTGCCGCTTTAAAAGTACATCGGTGATTTTCTGGTAGCAGATCTTTAATCCGGGTTTGAAAGGGGCCATGAGCGATAGTATAAAAATTACCGCGAAAGCGAAGAATACATCTTCATATTCAAGTATGGGGTAGAGGTAATCCCCGCCGAACATGTAACTAATGGCACCGCTTCCTATATAAATTCCTGTTTGACCTGCGATAAGCACAAGCAGCACTGATATTAAAAGGGCACATACTAACGAAAAAAGGGCCAGCAAAAATATCTCACAAAAAATAATAAAAAAGTTGTGTATTCTATTAAAGCCAATAGCACGCAGCGTGCCGAACTCACTCATCCGTTCGAACAAATTCATACGCACTGTTGCCCGTATACCAAATCCGATGACGATAATCAAGAATATTACAAAAAAAGTATACAAACTTTTAAAGAATTGCGCTTGTTGTGTAAAAAATACACTGGCTTCATTCCCCTCGAGCGCCCTTAAAACAAAACTTTCCCGGCTAAGATATGTATCAAGCTTGTGTGCAAATATGCGGCTTTTCCCGGGGTCCTTTAAATAGATTCGCAACGAATCGAAATCCTCAGGGTCGAAATCAAACAAAAGTCTCGAATCCGCATCCGACATATAAATGTAATCGTTGTTCCAGGGTATACCGTTCTTGTAAATTGCAGTTACTTCATAATCCAGGGAGTTTTTGGCACCGTATGCCGTAGTCGCATCAAGGGTTATCCAGTCACCGACTTTAAGATTATTAGTATCCGCAATGAAGCGGCTGATGATGATAGAGGAATCCCCTTCTGCTTCGAACGAACCTTCCTCAAGTTCTATGAGCTTTTTTTGCTTCAAAAAACTCCACTCATACTTACTTAAACCGTACACATTAACGTTCAGCATATCTTCGGCTGCTACCAGTAGAACACCGCGACGTAGAACAGGAAAACTATAGTCGATTTCAGATTTATGTTGCCGTAAGAAGGCCTGCAGTCTTGCAAGTGCTCTTTTATTCTCTTGTGCCTTTTCAGCTTCGAATTGGGAGAGATAAATACGTGAGGGGCTGTATTTTTCGATTTCCAATGCGTTTTCCCAGAGCAGGACCACATCACCGGCCTGCTGGTAGTAGTATTCATTGAGAATGGCCGCCGCCGTACCATTGCCGATGGCATTGCTTATAAGAAGAATAAAGCAGGAGATAAATATGGCCAGGCCGATAAACAGGGATCGTTTCTTGTTTTTAATCAAGTTGCGAAAAGCAATTTTAATTAGTTTATTCATCCTTTCACTCCTTCAATTTTCATTTATACCTCTTTGAGTGTTTCCACAGGTCTTAAAGAACAGGCTTTGTATGCCGGAATAAAAGAGGCGGCAAAGGTAAACCCGAACAGCAAGCCAAGGGTCAAAAGGATTTGCGAATAGTCGATTTGGAACAAAAGACTTTTTCCCATAATAAAGTCCATAGCCGGTACCGGAGAGGGCATGCCGGCAATACTAAAATAGAGATTAAGCGCTGTTCCCACAAGTATCCCCAATAGACCGAAAAACCCTGTCACACAAAATATTTCTGTCATAAAAATCTGCATTGCCGAAAACTTGGAAAAACCTATTGCGCGCAAAGTGCCGATTTCCTTATAGCGTTCAATCCCCATCATATAGACAAGATTTGTGATGAGGATGCTTGCAATAACAAATAAAAGAACTATGAGGAAGTAAAATACAAGGATCATCCCTGTTACAGTGCCCATAAAAAATCCACCCATACTCGTATATGTGGAAAGTTTTATTCCCTGCTCATGGACATGCTCCGGCTTCGGACTTACTACCGTAAGGCCGGCTTTGGCAAAATCTATTGCAAGTCCGTCGTATACCCTCTGAGTGGAGGTTTTATCCTCTACATAAAGTATGATATCAGTCACTTCATTGTGATAGTAGCCGATAAGCTCACCTGCCGTGGCAATGTCCGTATACACAACAGAAAAAGCAAACAGCGAAAGCATACGGTATTGTACAATCCCCACTACCGTTACTGCTAAGTCTATAGGGTAACCGTCTTTTGTCTGACTTAACACTCCGATGGCGGCACCCGCTTTTACCTTCAGATTTTCAGCCAAGGCTTCAGTAATCACGATCTCATGACTGTGGTTTGGATCAAGCATTCTGCCTTGAACTAAAATAAAGGCATCCTGATAATTCTTACTGCCTGTATCAAGCCCAATGATCAAAGAAGGTGTTTTCTCCTTATCGGATATAAACAAAGCACCATGGCGTATACGCGGAGTAACCATGATCGAGTTTCCATATGGTTTTAGAACTTTCCCAATAACAGTCTGCTGCTCGGCGTCGAGATATGCTGCCCCTTTCCACCGGCTTTTCATATGTTCCGCAAAATCATCATCTTCCGCAGCACTCGAGCGGATCTGAATATGACCGCTTAGTCCATTGATAATCGCGTCTTCCATCTGATTCCGGATTGTATAACTGAACGAACCCATGAAGGTAGTCAGCAGGCTAATCAGGAAAATAAATATCCCCAAAATAAATGTACGCCACCAGCTTCTAAAGACATTTTTTAAGGCAAACATAAACAGCTTCATGAGTGATGCTCCTTTACCAGGCACCCGTCCTCCAAGTAATAGATCTTATCCGCTCTCTGAATAATTTTAGGATCATGCGAGGAGAAGATAAAAGTCGTGGCCTCATGCTGATTTATAGCATGCATCAGATCAATAATTTCAATTCCTGTTTTTGAGTCCAGGTTGGCAGTCGGCTCGTCAGCCAGCACTATTTCCGGTTTAGTGACCAAGGCACGCGCTACAGCTACCCGCTGTCTTTGACCTCCGGAAAGTTCTGCGGGTTTTTGCCCCTTTTGAGCGGACAGACCTACCGCTTGCATAAGATGGTTTACACTTTTTTTCCTTTCTGCAGCACTCACATCGGTTCGGATAAGCAGCGGCAGCTCAATATTCTCATACACATTAAGTACGGGGATGAGATTAAAGGCTTGAAAAATAAAACCGATAGTGTGCAGGCGGATTTTATTAAGCTTGCTCTCCTTAAGACTGCTTACAAGCATATCTTCAATCCACACTTCTCCTGAAGTGGGATAATCCAAACAGCCGATGAGGTTGAGCAGTGTGGATTTACCGCTTCCGGAAGGACCTGCAATCGTTATAAACTCTCCTTTATTTATTGCGAGGTTTATACCCTGCAACGCTCTGACTTTGATTTTACCTAGATCGTAGTCTTTTTTTAATTGTTTTAATTGTACAGCTGCCATGGTTTTAGCTCCTTGATTCCTTTGCTTACTCATTTTCACTCATAAGCTCAATTACTAATTTCGGGCCGCCAAGGCCTGCTGTTGTTTCATAACGGATAAAACGATTGTCGTTTTTTCTGAACCAGTAATCAGCGGACCAAAAGAGTGCGGCAAATCCGGTAAGGTTAACTTTGACATGCAGAGCGTACTGCGACCTGTTTTGCAGCTTAATGCTGTCTGTACCCTGTTTTATGGCTTCCATTTCAATAATTTCGCAGTCATCCGCGTTAATGAACCAGAAAGTGATCTTATCTTTATGCGAAGTGGCAAATTGCTCCAAGGCATGTTCAATGGCCTGGTACCAGGGATTATTGTTTACAATAAATTCTCGCTTAATTGAACGATTTTTTAAGCGGCCGGAAATCTTGATTTTATTTCCGAAACGCTGAGCCGTATAATCTGTGCTTGTTTTAGAGTTTGTGTAGTGAAAGGCGTGTACGGCGAAAACAAAATTAGCAGTACTCTTTCTTGTTTCTCCAGGTTGATTGCTTTGTATCATGTAGCCTGCATTCGTTTCTATAACAGTGTATGTAATGTTAAATACGTCTTTGTCTCCGGTTACTTTATAAAGCAGTGTATTTTCTCCATATATGCGGAGTACGCTTAAGACTAATAAAAAAATAATAATTATACGTTTCATATTTCTCTCCTTATAATGGTCTATGGCAAGGAGAATCCTTGCTACTGTAATGTTCCGCGCTTGGCATAAGCGGGTGTAAATATGAAATCCTGCAGATTGCTTACCGCGATCATGTCGTCTATAGTTATTTCACTTTTATACTGATTATTTTTTTCATTCTGAATTAAAATAAACGAAGGTCGAACCTTTCTATGATAATTTTTTAATTCTTTGAAATACATGCTTTTTAAGTGTTTTCCAGAGAGAGAATAAAATTCTCGTTTTACGGGGAGCTCTTTATCTTTGGATACCCAGTACACAACCTTATCGTAAGCCACAGTGCGATCTTTAGCCTTGAGTTCCAATTTGTAACAAAGGATGTGATCTACGCTTTCATTTCCCAGATAGCTGCCCGTATAATCTTCTGCCAGATCTACCCGCAAAAGATCTGTGTTGGAAGCCTCACCACCCATGGACTGCTCTTTTGCCCCGATACGCAGCACCTTGCCGGAGTTGGGAAGATACATCCACATGTCGTCGGCGTTTCTGATAATAGCCTGTCCCTTCTGTATGGCCGGACTGGTTATGACAATAAGCACCTTATCGTCTTTTCTATACACATGCGCCTTCTGTTCGGTAAAGCTGCCGCCGGGCTTATAGTTTTTGATAGACATATACGTTTCGTATTGAATGGGAGCGGAATTTGCATCTACCCGTTTAATAAGCTCATGCACCTGTTCGGGTGACATGCTGAAAGCAGTAAATACCTTTATTACAAGTAATAGTGGTACTAATATTATGGATTTCATCTTTTTCCTCCTCAGTGCTATAAGCATCTTTATGTTATTTAAGTAATACACAAAATTAATACACTTTTAAATAGAATAAATGTTACATTTTTTTAAGATAGTGAGCGTAGTACATTTGTTCTATTAAATCTTGCCCATATAAATGCGCTTGTTGTCATATATAATTTTTGCTATGATTTTCTTTTAAGGAGGAGTTATGAAGAAAACGGTTTTTGTTTTTCTGACACTTATACTGATACTATCTTTTACTACCTGCACGGAATAACCCAAAGATCCGAAAAGCTTTAAAGGCACATTGAAGCTTTGGTCCTTTACCGATGAGGTTAAGAAAATGATTGACAGATTTGAATCAATCTACACGGGTGTGAAGGTCGAGCTTACCATTATTGTTTGTGAAGAATATCTTTCTAAGATACGACCGATAGCAAAGAATAAGCCTGATGTCTTTGTTGCAGAATACTCTAATGTTATCGATCATGTAGAAAGCGGATTTTACGCGGATTTGGGCCAGTTCAATCCTCCAACGGAAGACTTGGTCGACTATCTGGTGGATGTGGGCACGGATTCGTCCGGCACGCTGAGAGCGCTTTCCTGGCAGGCAACGCCCGGCGGATTCTTTTACAGAAGAAGCGTCGCCAGGAAATATCTGGGCACCGATGATTCTGAACAGGTCGGCGAGATGCTTTCTACAGCGGATAAATTCCTTGATACAGCGCTCAAGCTCAAAGAGGCAAGCGGCGGCAGGGCAAAGCTTATCACCGGGTATGGAGATTATCAGCATTATCAGTTCAGCCAAAGAAAACAACCATTTGTTGTAAACGGTAGACTGAATCTTGAACAGTCTGTTCTTAATTATTTTGATTTAGCCAAGACTATGCACAACGAAGAGTTGACGGCCGAAATCGGCACGTGGTCGCCGCCGTGGTTCGAGAACATGAATGAGGCCGAGCCTGAGTTTTTCGGTTATATTCTTCCCACCTGGGGATTGCACTACGTGATTAAACCCAATGCACAAGACACCATGGGCGACTGGGGTTTGTGCAAAGGCCCCGGCTCTTACTTCTGGGGCGGCAAATGGATGGGTGTCTACAAGAACTCAGAAAACAAAGAGCTTGCGTGGGAGTTTGTAAAGATGTTCACATTGGATGAAGAAACCCTTACCTGGTGGGCTAAAGAGACCGGAGACTTTCTGGGCAATAAAAAAGTGATTGAAAAGATCAAGAACGATTTTTCCGATCCTCTGCTTGCCGGGCAAAACCACTATCTCTTTTTTGCAAATGAAGTTCCAAAGATTAACGGCAAGCTGTTGGCCAAATATGATCTTGATATCAGGGGCTTTTTTATGGGCGCGATCAGTAATTACGTGGAAGGCAGAATAACGAGACAAGAAGCTGTTGAACAGTTCAAGGCCGATGTGAAGAACGCTTTTCCGGATGTAGAAGTGGATTAATTAAATGATAATTCATACCTTTTAACTTGAATAAAGCAGAGTGTTACTTTACAATTTTTCCTTGATTTTTCTTTTTCAAAGCTTGACTGCAATTATAAGTCTATCTATCATTTTATGAGTTTCAAAAATCTAGATATGCGAAAAAGACAAGACGATGCGATAAAAAAGAAATCTTTTCAAAAGATGATGATTCTACGAAATTCCATCATTTTATTGGTGATATGTCTGCGTGTTCTGTTCATTTTTATAGATATTTCATTCATGTATATTGATGAGGCTTTGATCCTCATTATGATTATTTTTATTTTTTGGGATATTAATTTCTGGAACTGTCCTTATTGTCGCGGATACATAGGCATACACCGCTTTATGCCCAAAAAGTGTAAGCACTGTGAGAGCTTGTTAAGATGAAATTTTAATTTGGAGGAGAAATGAAAAGTACTATTTTTATTTTCCTGATTATCATAATAATATTGTCGCTTCCGGCCTGCACAAATCAACCCAGAGATCCGAAAGACTTTCAGGGAACATTGAAGATCTGGTCCTTTACCGATGAAGTCAAGATCATGATTGAGAAATTTGAATCTGTCTACACCGGTATAACGGTTGAGTTAACAATCACTCCTTGTGAAGAATATCAAAGTAAGATACGACCAATAGTGCGTGAAGGAAAAAATAAACCTGATATCTATATTTCGGAATACTCTAATGTAATCGATCTGGTAGAAAGTGGATTTTACGCGGATCTAGGCCGGTTCAATCCATCCACGGAAGACTTAGCGGACTATATCATGGATGTGGGAACGGACTCGTCCGGCAGGCTGAGAGCGCTTTCCTGGCAGGCAACGCCCGGCGGATTCTATTACAGAAGAAGCATGGCCAGGAAATATCTGGGCACGGACGATCCTGAAGAAGTGGGGGAAATGCTTTCTACACCGGATAAATTTCTGGATACGGCGCGTACACTCAAAGAAGCGAGTGGAGGCAAGGTAAAGCTCATCGCCGGGTACGGAGATTACCAGCAGTATGCGTGGTCACACAGAAAAAAACCCTTTGTCGTGGACGGCGGGCTTAATCTTGAAGAGTCCGTGCTTAACTATTTTGATATTGCCAAGATCATGCGAGACGAGGAGCTGACAGCTGAAATCGGCACGTGGTCGCCGCCGTGGTTCGAGAACATGAACAAGGCCGAACCCGAAATCTTTGGTTATATTCTTCCCACCTGGGGACTGCAGTATGTAATCAAACCAAATGCCGAAGACACCATGGGCGACTGGGGCTTATGCAAAGGTCCGGGATCCTACTTCTGGGGCGGTACCTGGATGGGTATCTACGAAAAATCAAAAAACAAAGAGCTTGCGTGGGAGTTTGTAAAGATGTTCACCTTGGATGAAGAAACCCTTGTCTGGTGGGCCAAGGAGATCGGAGATTTTGTCAGTAATAAAAAAGTTATTGAGAAGATAAAAAGCGATTTTTCTGATGAGTTGTTGGCCGGGCAAAACCACTATCTTTTTTTCGCGGACCAATTGCCGAATATTAACTGCAAACTGTTGGCCAAATATGATCTTGATATCAGAGGTTTTTTTATGGGCGCCATCAATAATTATGTGGAAGGCACAATGACAAAAGAAGAAGCCATTGCACAGTTCAAAGCAGATGTCAGGAATGCTTTTCCGGACATAGAAGTGGACTGATTAAGTGACAGGCCATTCCTTTTGGCTCAGATGAAGCGGGGTGTTACTTTACAATTTTGCCTTGATCAAATATAAGCATATCGCCCTGATGACTGGTTTCGTCAAGCGTAATGAGCGAGTTGCCTGATGCAATAAGTTTACCCTGAATGGCCGATTGCTTGAAAACCATCCGTGAATCTTTTCGCGCCAGCACCATACAGGTAATTTCACTTTCTGTAATAATGGTTTGAGAATTATCATCCGCGCCCAGGTAACCACCGCTGCCATCGCAGAGCGATTTGTGTATCTTGATGAGAGAGTTTTTCATGGAAATAGATTCACCATAAATACAGTTATCGATCGTAAGCCGGGCATTGTCTTCAGTATAGAAATTCCAGCTCTGGATTGAAGAATTATAAAACCTGAGCGTATGCACTTTGGTTTTTAGCGTTTGATCAGCAAAGAAAGCATTATTTTTTAGATCCGATACGAGGTCTTCAGTGATGCCTGAAAAAAGAAAACCAAGGGCACGAATATTCGAATCTTTCAGAGTAATATCGCACTCTGGTGTAGCGATAAGTCCGTACCATAAGCCGGAGCAGTCTTTTACTATTATTTTATTGCTCAGTACGTGCGGAGTCTGCCAGTGTGTAACTGTATCATCCCCCGGATAGACAAGATATTCATGCAATTCTTGCCCCGAACAAATCCAGAATATGATCCCACTGCTGTTTTTCATAGTACAGGCGGTATCTTCGAAAATTATGAATTCTTCCCCATTGACGGTGTATTCCACAAGCAATGACGAGGCAGAGAGCGTAGAGAAACTAAAACCTTCCATAAGCATATCCACATGAGAGAGTTTGAGCTGTGAATGTTCGATGGCCGCGCCGCAGATGCTGTATTCTGAGAGCAGCTCACTGTTTGTAATTTCTATGGTCCCTTTTTTTATTATGACGAGCTGTTCGCCGCGGTAATTCTGTTTAAGATATAAAAATCCGTCTTGAAACGTAAGCCTGGCATTATCAATTCCGATATCCCCATTTACAATCAAGTGTGTGTCCCTTATATTCAATTCTGCATTATTTATAAGATAAAGATTACCCTGAATAAATGTGGGTTCTGAAATTACTTTGCTTTCGCCATTTAAAAGATAATCCCCTTGTATAAGATGATAATCGGATCTTATGATCCGGATATCATCAAGGTAAACAGTATTTTCTTCTCCACCGCCCCAAAGGGTTTTAAGATCAAATGCTGCATATCCGTAGCTTATGCGCGAGGTATCGAGCTTTGCTTTTTTAACGGGGGAGTTTTCACTGCACATGAATTGATCCGGTGTAATCTCTACCCGCCGCCATGTGTTTTGGGGGCACTCGATAAAGGTGACAAAAACAGCTTTATCTCTGTCTTCAAAGGCCAAAACCCATGTGGTCTTGCTTCCAGATTTTATCCAAAAACTGATCTTTTTAAAATCCCGCAGAAGCACAAGATGATAAAGAGCGGGTGCGGGTTGGCCTTGTTTAGCATAAGTAAAGGCCAGCGTGCTCGTATTCTTGCCTGTGGGTCCTGCCATGCTTGCAAGATTCAGCTTTGCATCACCTGCAGGGCCCTCTCCGGAATGCCTGCGATTTTCCAGTTTGAGAGAGATTCGGCTTCTTCGAAATCCTCTTTGTCCTGGTCTGTAAAGAGTGCTGTTTCGGTTGTAGAAATCTGTTCATTGGCTCTGGTGTCTTCTTTGCACATGGGGAAAAAGCACACGAAAATAAGGGCTGCTACAGCTATTATGCGCGGGCTATTCATGTCTGGATTGTATGCATGGATTATTATGTGTGTCAAGGCTTGAGAGTACAAGGAATAAAGGCTGTATTGAAAATTATTCACCTTGAAAAATGAGTATAATGTGTTATATTGAATGCTAAGATTTCTTTATATTAATATTATTAAAAGGGATATCTCATGAGCATAAAAAGAAAGAACTATACATACTATCTGGTATTTATTATTTTTTTGTAACTATTCAGTAATTAATCAAGCCCAAAACATTATTATTTTGTAAAGCCGCATAGAGCGCATTAAAAGCAGATTTTCCTTGCTTTCTAACAGTAGAGATATAGCTTCTTACTAAACAGAAGATTATATTCTTTGCTCTGCTTTGGACGACCTCTTTTTTTCTTATGACCTTTTTCTTCAGGATGTATTTTTAATCCAGCAT
>CAZEPL010000105.1:0-11026 GCA_964514135.1 uncultured Spirochaetaceae bacterium
GTACACAGTTTAATCCTACTTTAACCGTATTAGCACTTATGTACACACAAGCTGTACGGTACCCTGAAATACCCTTTCTTACTTCCACACAAGCCGAACATATGTTCACTATTTCACACGGGAACTCCTGGTTCTTACAAACCCTTCTCGATAAAGAAAATCCTTTGGAATTTAAGGATATCGTATCCCAAGCAGAACGGGGTATTTATGAGTTTAAGCTTATACGAAGAAAATATCTGCTCTATTGAGCTTCTTGCAAAAATAACATTTTTGCAAGAAGCTCCTAAAATGGAAATTGCTAACTTATTATGGTATAAAGAATAAGTATTTTACTAACTTAATATATTTTAAGTTTTGCAATTTCCTCTATTAAAATTTAATTGCAAATTTTTTTGCTTACTTTAAACTAGTAAGAAGAGCGAGGTAACATGCAAAAAATTAAGAACAAAGAGTATTTCAAGGAATTAAAACAGCTCATTATTTTTAAATATATCAAAGAAAGCGACTTTAAAAAAATAATTAGTTTGGGTGAGGTTGTCAGTTTCCAACCCGGAGAAAAAATAATCTCCAAGGGAGAGATCAGTCCCCATCTTTACGCGGTTTTGCAAGGCACCGTTCATGTTACCGTACCGGAGAAAAACAGCAAAGATATTTTTATCTGCTCCATCGGTAAAGGTGATGTGTTTGGAGAAGCGGGTATATTTCTCAAAGTAAAGCGTACCGCCGATGTCGTGAGCTCAGATGAAGTGATAGTA
This sequence comes from uncultured Spirochaetaceae bacterium, assembly GCA_964514135.1. Taxonomy (GTDB): domain Bacteria; phylum Spirochaetota; class Spirochaetia; order SZUA-6; family RPPD01; genus JAFGGG01. The sequence continues at coordinate 756 of CAZEPL010000105.1, forward strand.
TTCATGGTCCATCGGGAACACATGATAGGTTTTATAAAATCATATCCGGAAGCAGGAACAAAGATTCTCATGCTTATTATCTATAGTCTCTTAAAAAAACTCAAAGAAGCCAACCTGGAAATTGCCTTTGAACGTAAAGCTGATATTAAACAGAGTGATATCGATTCCATGGTCGAAGAGATCATGCAGAATTAATAATTTAAAATTTCTGGACATAAATTGATAATCGCTATCTTGCCAAAGCTATCCTTTTTATAGTATATTAAACTAAGTATAAAGACTTTCGGGGCAAGGTGAAATTCCTGACCGGCGGTAAATAGCACATGCTATAAGCCCGCGAGCTTTTATGATCAAAAGCCGATCCGGTGTAAATCCGGAGCCGACAGTACAGTCTGGAGGGGAGAAGGTCTCGTCATGTTATTTAATAAAAGTGTTTCCTGACATTTCTCCCGCATATAGCAGAAGCCCGACAGTTTATACAAAGAGAGATTGTTATGAAAAAATCTTTGCCGGATAAAAAATACATGCAGTTGTGTCTCACTCTGGCTAAAAAAGCCTGCGGCCGCACCTCTCCCAACCCTTTGGTTGGTGCGGTAATTGTAAAAAACAACAGCATTGCAGGACAGGGTTTTCACACAAAAGCCGGTGCTCCGCACGCTGAAATTGAGGCACTCAAACAAACGGGCAGAGCCGCCCGCGGAGCCACCCTCTATGTAAATATTGAGCCCTGCTGCCATTACGGCAAAACTCCTCCCTGTACAGAGATGATAATCCAAGCTGGTATTGCCAAAGTAGTCATAGCCATGCAAGATCCGAATCCGCTGGTAGCGGGCAACGGTATAAAACAATTACAGGCCGCGGGTATTATAGTTGAACAAGGATTCTTAAGAGCGCAGGCCGCAAAACTCAATGAGGTATTCATTAAATATATCACTAAAAAAAGGCCGTTTGTGGTCTTAAAAACCGCCATAAGTCTGGACGGCAAGATAGCCACGTTTACGGGAGAAAGCAAATGGATAACCGGAGAAAAAGCGCGTAAGTATGCTCATGCCCTCCGCTCATACTATGATGCGGTTTTAGTGGGAATAGGCACGGTACTTAAAGATAATCCTCTGCTCAGTTACCGGGGCAGTGTTGAAAACAGCAGCCAGCCTATTCGTATTGTCGTAGATAGTTCCGCTAAAATTCCCATTGAATGCACACTGTTAAAAACCACGAAAAATATTCGCACCATTATAGCTGTGACAAAAAATGCCGTGGCATCCAAACTTAAAAAACTTACCAATGCCGGTGTGGAAGTATTACTAACGGAAAGCTATAGTGACCGTGTGAATCTTGATGATCTGCTTAACAAATTGGGAAGTATGGGTATTACCTCCGTACTTGTGGAAGGCGGCGGAGAGCTTAATGCTTCTTTTATCGCCTCCCACCTGGTAGATAAACTCCTTATTTTTATTGCCCCAAAAATAATCGGCGGCGCGCAGGCTGTATCCTTTGTACAGGGCAAGGGTATCGCACACCTTCGCGACTGCTATCTCTGTGAACAGCCAAAGCTTAAACGTTTTGGCGAAGATATTTTACTTGAAACATACCCGTTAAAATCCGCAAGAGGTGCTGACTAATGTTCACAGGTATTATTGAAGAAATCGGAACGGTTCATGCCATACATCAAAGCAGTGCGAGCTGGCAGATGGGAATAACTGCCAAGAGCTCGCTCCAAGATCTTGCCATCGGCGATAGTATCAGTATAAACGGAGCCTGCCATACCATAACAAAAAGAGGGCCCGCTTCCTTCCTGGTAGATGTAACTCCGGAGACCAGGCGTGTGTCCACATTAGGAAGATTTAAAATAAACAAAAAGGTCAATTTAGAGAAAGCGCTTACGCTGGCTAAACCGCTGGGCGGCCATTTAGTGCAGGGTCATGTCGATACTGTGGGCAAGATTAGCTCTATTCGCAAACAGGGGAATGCTTCCCTTTTTGAAATAAGCTTTCCCGCTGCTTTTAGAAAATATGTGGCGGTTAAAGGGTCGATATGTATAGACGGAATAAGTCTGACCATTGCCGGATGCACACAGGCAAGTCTTACCGTCTCTATTATTCCCCATACTGTCAAAGCAACAACTCTCCAATATAATAAGGTTTCCGATCCGCTGAACATCGAATTTGACATTATTGCCAAGTATGTAGAAAGCCTTTCCTGTTTTGGCGAATCCAAAGCAGAAAAAACCGGATTAAGTTTAGCATATCTAGAGAACAGGGGTTTATAATGCAAAAAGATTTTTTAACTATCGAAAAGACAATCGAATATTTCAAACAAGGCAGGCTCATCATTATTGTGGATGATGAACAGCGGGAAAATGAAGGGGATCTGATCTGCGCAGCAGAAAAGGTAACACCCGAAATTATAAACTTTATGGCCACCCATGGAAAAGGTCTGATCTGCGTTCCTATGAAAAGTGAACGCCTGGATGAACTGACTCTGCCGCCAATGGTAGCAGTGAATACCGGCCTCCATAAAACAGCCTTTACGATTTCGGTTGATGCCCAAACCTGCAAGACAGGTATTTCCGCTTTCGAACGCTATGAGACCATAAAAGCGCTTATTAATGCAGAAACCAAACCTGAAAATCTGGTACGACCCGGGCATATCTTCCCTTTGCGTGCTTTCAAAGGAGGAGTGCTTAAAAGAGCAGGGCACACTGAAGCTGCTTTGGATCTGGCTGAACTGGCCGGCATCTATCCGGCCGGAGTAATCTGTGAAATTATGGCTGAAGACGGGAGTATGGCCCGTCTGCCGCAATTACGGGAATTCGCTCTAAAACATAATCTGGAGATTACCAGCATTGCCAGGCTTATCAAGTACCGTATGCAAAAGGAACACCTGGTACGTAAGACAGCCGAAGTAAAGCTTCCTACCAAATATGGTGAGTTTAAGGCCTTGGTGTATGAAACGGAACTGGACAAAAAACATCACATCGCATTGGTGAAAGGAAACCTAAGGAGTAAAAAAGACGTGCTGGTACGCGTACACTCCGAATGCCTTACCGGAGATGTGTTCGGTTCCCTGCGCTGTGATTGCGGAGAACAGTTTGCCGAAGCCGCCCGGATAATTCAGCAGCACGGCTGCGGAGTCCTGCTCTATATGCGGCAGGAAGGACGCGGTATCGGTCTTGTGAACAAAATGAAAGCTTATGAACTGCAGGAAAAAGGTCATGATACGGTAGAAGCCAATGAACAACTGGGTTTTGCTCCCGACCTGCGCGATTACGGCATCGGAGCACAAATTCTGGTGGATATGGGTCTTTCACATATTCACCTGTTAACAAATAATCCCCGTAAGGTTGCAGGCCTTTCCGGTTACGGATTAAAAATTACAAAACGTATTCCTTTGGAAATTAAACCCAGTGCCCAAAATATTTTTTACTTACAGACCAAAAGAGATAAATTAGGGCACATGCTATCAATATTAGATAAATAGGGACAGCGATTCTCATTTTAGCAAATGAGAATCGCTGAAACAGGAAGGAGTAGTAAATGAACACAAATAAAACTACTATTATTGAAGGTACTTTTGAAGGCAAAGGACTAAAGATTGCTATTGTGGCTTCGCGATTTAATGAGTTTATCACCCAAAAACTCTTGCAAGGCGCACTGGACTGCCTGCTGCGTCACAATGTTTCCGAATCGGACATTACTGTTGTATGGGTGCCGGGATCGTTTGAAATACCGCTGGCAGCCGATAGCTTAGCTAAATCCAAGCAGTACAATGCAATCATCTGCTTAGGTACAATAATTCGCGGCGAGACCCCGCATTTTCAGTATGTGGCGTCTGAGACCACAAAAGGTGTGGCCAAGACCATGCTGGACAATAATCTGCCGGTTATTTTTGGCGTACTCACTACGGATAATCTTGAGCAGGCGATCGACAGGGCCGGAACGAAATCGGGAAACAAAGGCTTCAATGCCGCTCAAAGCGCTTTGGAAATGGCCAATCTTTTAAAACAGATTGGTAATAAATAATGAAATGGAGAAAAATAAAATAAGCCGGGCTTTTTCACCGGGCCATATTACAGGTTTTTTTCACATCTGCGATCAAAGTCCGGACCCGCTTTTAAGGGGATCACTTGGAGCCGGATTCTCACTCACACAGGGAGTTACTACCCTTGTCCGGAAGATCGGTCGAGATAGCAGTACATCAATCATTAATATAAACGGTAAAAGAGCCGCAGAGGCTGCGGTTTCCCAATGTGTGATTGAGTTATTCTTTGCCGGACTAAAAAGCAAGCCGCAGCCTCTGCAGATAGATCATCGGCTTACCATACCGATGGGTTCAGGGTTAGGTTCCAGCGGTGCCGGGGCCTTGAGTTTAGCCTATGCCCTCAACAGCTCTTTCTCTAACCCGTTTACAGCGCTTAAGGCAGCTCAGATCGCTCATCTGGCCGAAGTGCAGTGCAAAACCGGATTGGGAACGGTGATTGCGGAATCTGTGGGCGGACTGGAAATCCGTACCAAAGCAGGTGCACCCGGCATCGGACAGATCAGAACCATACCGGTGTCTGAAGATATTGAAGCCCTAAACATAGTATTCGGAGCTCTGTCCACAAAAACTGCGCTTAATGATCCGGCCACCAGAACAAAAATCAATTCTCGCGGAGAGGATTTAGTAACACGCTTTTCGCGCGACCTTTCACTACAAGCCTTCTTGGACTGCTCCCGTGAGTTTGCCGAATATTCAGGACTCATTACCGAACGTGTCCGTAAAGTAATGGCTTTACTTGATGCGCGGGGTTTCCAGTGCAGTATGCCTATGTTCGGAGAGGGAGTATTTACCTTGGTCCAAGAAAAACATAGTGCGGAGATTTTAGCTCTTTTTGACAACTATGCAGCGGGGGCTGTTATAATTAAAAGCAAGATAAATACTCAAGGAGGAAAAGTAATCCATGCCACATGAAATCCCTGAATCCCATCCGCGCCGTATTTCACTGCTTACACGGGACAAACTGATCGCGGGCTTTAACAACAAGCTGATAGCTACTGCGGGTTTAATTGCCCACGGCCGCGGTGAAGCCTTTGATTATCTCTTAGGAGAAGTGACAACCAAACCTGCTAAAAGATCAATTGATGCGGCCGCCGCCCTGCTGCTCAGTACGGAGAATGCGGTTATTTCAGTAAACGGCAATGTAGCTGCTCTTACTCCTGAGGATGTGGTTGTGCTGGCCCGGTTGACAGCTGCCGCTTTAGAAATCAATTTATTTTATCGATCGCTTCCGCGTGAGCTGGCGATTCAGAAGGTCCTCAAAGCGGCCGGTGCGGGGCAGGTCATGGGTGTGGGCAAGGCTGCCGGCGCTCTAATACCTCACTTGGAAAGCGAACGCGGTAAAGTTGATCCGCGGGGGATTAAAAAAGCGGATGTGGTTCTGGTAGCTTTAGAAGACGGAGACAGAACCGAGCACCTTATCAACATGGGTAAAAAAGTAATCGCCATCGACTTAAATCCCTTTTCCAGAACAGCCCAGTATGCCCAGATTAGTATCGTGGATAACGTAGTAAGAGTAATGCCGGCTCTCATTGAGAGGGTACGGAGTTATTTAGCTAAAAAATTCACGCAACAAGACTTGGAAAAAATAGTAAAAGCATATAATAATAAAACAATACTCGGCAACTCGATAAGCTTAATAAATCGGAGATTAACAGAGCTGGCGCAGAAAGGAGTGTTTCTGTAATGTCGCTTAAAAAACTCTATACGTCTTTGAAGGGTAAAAAAAAGATTGTAATGCTCACAGCTTATGATGCACAGATTGCCCGCATTTTGAGCAATACAAATCTGGACATGATACTTGTAGGAGATACCTTAGGCGTTGTATTCCAAGGCTATAAAACCACACATGGCGTTACCATGGCCGACATGCTCTATCACACAAAGGTTGTGGTGCGGGGAGCAGGCTCTAAACCGGTAATAGGTGACATGCCGATCAACTCCTATGCTACGGAACAAGAAGCTTTACACAATGCAGCTCTTTTCTTAGAAGCAGGTGTAAAAGGTATTAAAATTGAGGGCAATAAACCGCATATTATAGGAGCGCTTTCCAATGAAGGGATTGAAGTGATGGGGCATGTGGGATTACTGCCGCAGACTGCTCAAAGTTATCGCGTGCAAGGTAAAAGCGAAGATGACGCGAAGAGGATTTTGGATGATGCATTGGAACTCGCGGGGACCGATATTTTTGCTTTGGTATTGGAGTGTATACCCGAAGCTTTGGCAAAAAAGATTACAGAGTCCGTGACCATTCCTACAATCGGTATTGGTGCGGGATCGTATTGCGATGGACAAGTACTGGTTATAAATGATATGTTGGGAATGAACGAGGAATATATGCCCAAGTTTGTGAAGCATTATGCAGAGCTGACGCAGATAATCAGCGCCGCTGTTAATAAATTCACAGAGGATGTGAGAACAGGATTCTTCCCCGATTCGTCCCATACCTACCATTAAAGGAAACCAGATGCGGGACAAAGGTCTTTCACAACAGGAAATCAAACAGGAATTAGAAAAAATACTGCAGCAAGATCTCTCATTTTCTAACGGTACAATTTTAGGTTCTATGTGCACTCTGCCTCACAATTTTGCCCAGGAAATATTTACCATATATATCGATAAAAATGTGGGTGATCCCGGACTCTTCCCCGCTACCGCTGAACTGGAAGATCAAACAATCTCAATGTTGGGAGATCTGCTTTCAAGCAGATCTGCGGCAGGCTTTATCCTTACCGGCGGCAGCGAAGCCAATATTGTAGCTCTCTGGACCGCAAAGACCCTGCATAAAAGCAAAGGAAACGAAGTATTGGTACCGGAATCCGCTCATTTCTGCTTTGATAAAGCTGCTTCCCTGTTGGACTTAAGAATTAAAAAAATAAAACTGACTAAAGAACATACCGTAAGCATTTCGGATCTGGAAAAACAGATTACGTCAAAAACAATTGCTCTTGTCGGTATCGCCGGCACCACAGCCCTTGGCGTGGTAGATCCGATCCCTGAGCTCTCGCGTATTGCTCAAGAACGTGATCTCTACCTACATGTAGACGCAGCCTTCGGCGGTTTTGTTCTTCCTTTTCTAAAGCATATCGGCAGATCCTCTATCCCCTTCGATTTCAGTCTGCCCGGTGTTTGCTCGATTACAATCGATCCTCATAAAATGGGTATGTCTGTGATTCCCAGCGGCGGAATTCTCTACCGCTCCGCCAAACTGGCTTCCGTTGTTAAAGTCTTTGTACCCTATCTTTCAGGCGGTGAAACAGCTCAGGCAACCATCGTAGGTACACGGTCAGGCGCATCCGTGCTTGCAACGTGGGCATTGTTAAAACATTTAGGCAGGCAGGGTTATGCGGAAGTTGTAAAACGCTGTATGGAACTTACTGATTACCTGGCACAGGCTGTTAAAGAAATTGATGAACTCTCTCTTTTAACAGAACCTGTTTTGAACATTATCGGTATTTCATCCCGAACCATATCAATTCAGGAGCTCGCTCAACGTTTGCGAAAAAAAGGCTGGGCTCTTTCCCTTTTTAAAGAGCATATGAGGATCGTACTTATGCCGCATCTTAAACGCGAACATATTGAAAAATTCGTCATTCACTTAAAAGAAACCGTACGGGACTTTAGAAACCAATGAATAGTATCTGTTCTGCTATGAATGATCATCAAACTTTGCTTTGATTTCATTAAACCGGGTATGTATTTTCATAAACACATCCACAATCTCAGGATCAAAGGACCTGCCCTTTTCACCCGTGATTATTTTAACCGCTTCTTCATGCGACACGGCATTTTTATAGGGTCGTTCCGAGACCAGGGCATCATACACATCACAAAGTGCAATCAGACGTGCGGAAAGGGGTATTTTTTCACCGTACAGCCCGGCGGGATAACCCGTACCGTCCCACTTTTCATGATGCGACATGGCAATTTCCCTGCCTAGGCTTAAAATATCCTTTTTGCCTTTAAAAACATCCAAGGCCTGCCCCACCACAAGGGTATGCTTTTTTACTTTTTCGTACTCCACATCGGTAAGCCGGGACGGTTTTAAAAGGATAGAATCAGGAACTTTCACCTTGCCTATATCGTGCAGCACGGAGGCTATTGCTATATCTTCGATATACTTCTTGGTAAGATGCATATCCCGTTCCTTAAAAATCGTATAATACTGCTCAGCTAATACTCGGGCATAATGTTCAATGCGCTCCAGATGTTTGCCTGTGGAATGATCATGGATCTCTACAAGCTTGGCCAGACTGTAAATGGTCTCTTTTGTTTCAATTTTCATTTCTTTGATAATCTTAAACAGGGTGGCAATATAGTATTCCCGGTTTTTTACGGCACGGATAATTTCCGTTCTGTCACGAACAATCCCGACTACCAGAGCAGCATCCCTAAGCTTAAAACTCATCATTTTTAACTCAAAATGCTTTTTTTTATTTAACTCCGGTGGATATTCAAAGTAGAGCACGCTCAGTCTTTTTTCTCCGTCGAACAGTTGTTTTAAGGCCTTTTTAATGATTATGGATTTTACAACCTTTACGAAATTATACTTTTTATACGTCTCATAGTCCATTTGAAACATTTTACAGAAGATAGGATTTACAAAAGTAAATTCAGTTTTATCGTTAATTTCAAAAATACCGTCAAAACTGGCGTCTACAATAGCATTCAACTTTCCATGCTCAGCACACAGTATTTCTATTGTAGTAAGCATTTCTTCTCTAGTCATATCACTCCCTATAAATATTAACGGACAGTTAAGAAAAAAGCAAATAGAGAAAAAACCATAACTTGACTATTTTTTTAAACCCCTTTATATTGCCAATAATCTTTAAAGTATACTTAAAAACTGATAAGCTGCTTTAATAAAAACGTTTTTTTATAAGGATATGATGATGATCGATCTCAACTTTGGAAAATTAGGCGGTCTGGTACCGGCAATCGCTCAGGATAACACAACAAATGAGATTCTCATGCAGGCTTTTATGAACAAAGAGGCCTGGGAACTTACCCTAAAGACAGGTATAGCCCATTATTACAGCCGCTCCCGCAACACACTCTGGAAAAAAGGTGAGACATCCGGCAACATTCAGCTGGTTAAAGAAATACGGGTGGACTGCGATGAAGATTGTGTGCTCTTAAAAATAATACAAAAAGGCGGAACTGCCTGCCATACCGGTTACCGGAGCTGTTTCTATAGAGTAGTAAAAGACGGACAATTAATTGTCGATGATAAAAAAGTAGATGAATCAAAATAGAAAAAATTAAATGGAGTAGCTTTATGTCGGATAATATACTAAAAATCGGAATCCCAAAAGGCAGTTTGGAAAACGCTACCATTGAGCTCTTTCAAAAAGCAGGCTGGAGGATTTCTGTTTCATCCAGAAACTACTTTCCCTCGATTGACGATATTGAGCTTTCCTGTACCCTGGTACGTGCGCAGGAAATGTCCCGCTATGTGGAAATGGGTGTGCTTGATGTGGGCCTTACAGGTATTGATTGGGTTTTGGAAAACGAATCCGATGTTGAGCTTGTAGCTGATTTGGTATATTCAAAAGTAAGCACAAAAAAGGCCAGATGGGTGCTGGCCGTACCCAACGATTCAAACATCGCCTCTTTGCAGGACTGCAAGGGCAAAAGAATTTCTACGGAGCTGGTTAATTTTACACGTAAATATTTTAAAGAGAGAAATATTCCGGTTGACATCGAATTTTCCTGGGGTGCCACAGAAGCCAAAGTTGTTGAAGGTTTAGTGGACGCCATCGTTGAAGTTACGGAAACCGGCAGTACCATCCGTGCGCATGGATTAAAGATAATTCACACACTCTTAGAGACAAACACCAAGCTTGTGGCCAATAAAAAAAGCATGAAAGCCTCATGGAAGCGCTCCAAAATTCGTCAGATTGCCCTGCTCCTACAGGGGGCATTAAATGCCGAGAATATGGTCGGTTTAAAAATGAATATACCGAAAAACAAACTGGAGGCAATCATAAAAATCCTTCCCAGTATTACCGCGCCCACCATCTCCGCCCTGTATGATCCCGAATGGGTTTCTGCTGAAACTGTGATCAATGAATCCATAGTAAGAGAGATTATCCCCCAACTCATTAACAGCGGTGCGGACGGCATTATCGAATACCCGCTGAATAAGATAGTCTGTAAAAAAGATGCTATTGATTGAGGAAATTGCAAAACTCAAAATATATTAAGTTAGTAAAATACTTATTCGTTAT
>CAZEPL010000106.1:0-10159 GCA_964514135.1 uncultured Spirochaetaceae bacterium
CGTATGTGCTCAATTGGGGAACCTTTGTTGCTACAAAGCAATAGTTAATTATATTTTCTTGTCCATAGGTTATGGTGTGTGGGGAATATAGTAACGTGTTATTAATTTTTTACTAGTATAAAGTTACTTTTCTTCCACCAGAATCCGCAGCATCCTACGCAGGGGCTCTGCCGCTCCCCATAACAGCTGATCGCCTACGGTAAAAGCGGCCAGATATTCGGGACCAAGATTCATTTTGCGGATTCTGCCGATGGGTACGGTAAGTGTTCCGCTGATAGCTGTGGGAGTCAGCTCTTTTATAGTTTGCTCCTGATTATTGGGCACTACCTTTATCCACTGGTTGGCATTGGCAAGTATCTGCTCGATCTCGTTTAAGGGTATGTCCTTATTAAGTTTGATGGTAAGACCCTGGCTGTGCGAGCGCATGGCTCCGATGCGCACACAGATACCGTCTACCGGAATCGGGGGATGAGTATTTAAAATTTTATTGGTTTCCGCAAAACCCTTCCACTCTTCCCGGGTTTGGCCCGTATCCATAAAACGGTCGATCCAGGGAATAAGGCTTCCTGCCAATGGCACGCTGAAATTATTCGTAGGAAAAGAAGCGGCCTGCATACAGCCCAGTACCTGTTTGTCGATCTGTAAAATAGCGGATGCCGGGTCCTGTAAGAGAACATCTACACTCCTGCCGATTTCCGCCATCTGGGCTACAAGTTCACGCATCTGCTTGGCGCCCGCGCCGGAAGCTGCCTGGTAGGTCATGGTACTGATCCATTCCACCAGTCCGGCTTCAAATAAACCTGCTACGGCCATGAGCATAAGGCTTACGGTGCAGTTGCCGCCTATATAGCATTTTATACCGGACGATAGTCCCTGCTCAATAACCTTACGGTTAACGGGATCCAGAATAATTATCGCGTCATCCTCCATGCGCAGGGCGGAAGAAGCATCGATGAAATACCCGTTCCAGTTGGCACTTTTTAATTTTGCATAGATCTCTTTTGTATAATCGCTTCCCTGACAGGTAATAATAATATCGAAGCTCTTTAATTCATCAACATTATAGGCATCCTTCAGAAGAGGGATTTCCCTACCGATATCGGGCCCTTTTTGTCCGACCTGTGATGTGGAGAAGAAAACCGGTTCAAAATAGTTAAAATCGTCCTCAGCCTTCATGCGCTGCATAAGCACTGAGCCCACCATGCCGCGCCATCCGATGATTGCTGCTCGCTGCATAAGATCCTCCAAAACTGATTAGTCTTAAAAATTAGTAACTTTCGCTCTAAGAGTCAAGAGCTTTGGCAAGGAGTCATTAGCTTTTTCTGACTCTATGGCTATGTTTTTATTTGAGACAACAGGGATGTTTGTTGATAAATGTATAGATATAATGTACACATAAGCTTTTGATACTTTTTTCAATGTGAGGTAATTAACCATGTATAAACCAAAAGTTAAAAATAAATTTAGTAAAGAGAAAATTAAACGAGAATTACAAAAAAAAGAAATTAAGGCCAAAAAGATGATAGAAAACCCCCACGTAATGGAGAATGTATTATCAAAAATTGATAATAAAATGAAAAGAACTGTTAAGTTGCTTAATGAAGTCATTGATGAAATAAAGCTTCTTTTTAGTCTTGTTGAAGATGTATTTAGTAAAAAATATACAGATATTCCATTTGGTTCTGTGATTGCTGTTTTAGGAGCCTTATTATATTTTTTAACACCAATTGATTTATTACCTGATTTCCTGCCTATTATTGGATTTACTGATGATATAGCTGTAATTCTATTTGTAATTAAACAAATTAAGCATGATTTAGATAAATACCAGGATTGGTTAAAAAAGAAAAATAGAATATGATAATCTCATTTAAAATAATGCAGGAAGCTCTACCTGGTATGAACCGTTATCAAAACAATCTGATATTAATACCGCAGTACACTGGGCACTTAGTAATCCTCAATTAACGTTAAATATTTGACAAATAAAAACTTTTATGTTAGGATCGGCTCTCATATACAATGACGGAATTAACGGAAAAGCTATCTTCCTGTGTTATGCAGCGACTCGCACGCTATTATCTTTGCATTCAAAGACTGCATGAACAGGGACTGGAATGGATATCATCACAAGAACTGGCTTTAGAGTTGGACCTTACAAGTTCTACGGTACGGCAGGATATTTCCCACTTGGATTTTTCGGGGATTTCCAAAAGAGGGTATGAACTTGATAAACTGCAGCAGACTCTGCGTTCCGTATTGGGACTGGATAAAAGATTCGCTACTGTTATCGTGGGAGCCGGGAATTTCGGAAGAGCACTGCTTTTGCATGATGATTTTCGAGAAAAAGGTTTTGATATCAAAGCTATTTTGGATAAAGATCCTAAACTCATTGGCAAACGCATAGAATCTTATTATATTCAGAGTGTTGATAAGCTCACCGCTGTGGTGAAAAAAAATAAAGTTTGGATAGGAGTTATTGCAGTACCTGCAAGTGCTGCGCAGGCGGTAGCAGACCAGCTTACTGCTGCGGGCGTCAAAGGTATTTTGAATTTAAGCACGGCTAATGTTCAGATACCCCAGGGAAAAGTAATAATAAATTCACGCATTATTTTAGATTTTATCCAACTTGCTTTCTATCTTAATATATAAACTTAACATATAAAAATATAGGAGGATTTAATGAGCGTACTGAAAATTAAACAAGAGACGCTTAAAGCTTGGGTAACCAGGCTTATAAAACAGACACGTTTATTTGCTGTTCAGGCAAAAGGGGATAAATTTGATTTTGATCTTCTTGAAAACGCAGAATCCTTAAGATTGGATTATGATGTAAGCAATATTCCTCCTAAAAAATATTTTCAGCCTCCGGTGGAAGAGCTTATGCACTTTAACGAACAGGAATTTAAAAGTGTGGTTGATACCTCACCGTTTGTGTTGTTCGGAGTGCATCCTTACGATGTAAGCGCCATCTCTCAAATGGATAAGATCTTTGCTCTGGGAAATAAGGATGTACACTATTTTTCCAGAAGACAAAACGCCACTATCGTGGCCTGTGATGTTGAGAATGCTTCAGAAAATGTTTTCGCCGGTTGTTTAGGGTTCGCAACGGTAAACGAGGGCTTTGATATTCTCCTTACAAAAGTTGATGGCGGCTATCTTGTTGATTCCCGTACGGAAAAAGGCGAAACACTGCTTGCTCATCTTCCGGCATCAGTGGAAAAGGCAGCAGATAAGGACCTTAAGGACCGCGAGACGGTATGGCAGAAAAATATAAATCTTTTACAAAAGCATAAACTCAAAGCAAAACCTGAAGAAGTGGCTGCTGCTTTGGAGAAAGCTTATAATCATCCACTATGGGAAGAAAGAGCGGCTCGCTGTTTTTCCTGCGGTTCCTGCAATCTGGTCTGTCCCACCTGTTACTGTTTCGACGTGCAGGATGATGTGAACTGGGATATGAAAAGCGGATCGCGCTCCAGGTGCTGGGACGGCTGTATGCTGGAAGATTTTGCCACAGTAGCAGGCGATCATAATTTCAGAAAGAATAAGGCAGACCGCTACCGGCACAGGTATTACAGAAAGGGCAAATATGTACCGGAAAAGATAGGAGTATTTTCCTGTGTAGGGTGCGGACGCTGTATTTCAGCGTGTGTAACCCATATTGCGAATCCTGTGGAAGTGTTTAACAAGATAATGGAGGATGCCTGATGTGTAATAATGGTAAAAAGGATATTTATCTCCCCGAATTTGCTACGGTTTTAAAAAATCAACCCATGACAGAAACCGAGAACTACTTTGAATTCAAATTGAATTCAGGAAAAGAACTGGGACACATGCCCGGACAGTTTGCGGAAATCTCATTGCCGGGTATCGGTGAAGCTCCCATTTCCGTGTCGTCTTCTCCGACCAAAAACGGCAGTTTTGAGATGGTAGTAAGAAAAGCAGGTAATGTAACCAATGCGCTGCACACTGTGGAAGCGGGTAAGAAAATCGGTATACGGGGACCGTTCGGTACCTCATTCCCCGTAGATACGGTTATGAAAGAAAAAGATATCCTGTTTATCTGCGGCGGTATCGGATTAGTGCCGCTGCGTTCGGCAATCAACTATTGTTTGGACAATCGAAGCGACTACGGCAAGGTGACAATTTTATCAGGTACCAAAACTCCTGCCGAGCGTCTATTTGCGGATGAGCTTGAGCTGTGGCTGAAGCGGGAGGATGTGATTTTATTAGAGACGGTAGATCATCCTGATGATCACTGGAAGAGTAATACGGGTGTTATCACCACGCTGATTCCGAAGATCCAAATTGATCCGGCACAGACCATCACGCTTATTTGCGGGCCTCCGATTATGTATAAGTTTGTCCTGCTTGAGCTCACAAAGATTTCAATAGATTTTAACAAAGTGTATATGTCGCTGGAGAGGCATATGAAGTGCGGTGTAGGCAAGTGCGGGCATTGCCAGATTAACGGACTTTATGTCTGTCAGGATGGGCCTGTGTTTAAGTACGCGGATATCGCGCAAGTAAAGGAGGCCATTTGATGAAACCCCGTGTCGCAATTTTCGACTTCGCCTGCTGCGAGGGCTGCCAGCTGCAGATTGTTAATCTGGAAGAGGAGATTCTAAATCTTCTGGATATAATCCAACCGGTGGAATGGCGTGAGGCTATGAGTGAACAGAGTACGGAATATGATATTGCTATTATCGAAGGTTCAATAACCAGGGCGGAGGATGAGGAAAGGCTTAAAAAAATCAGGGAACGGGCTAAAATCCTCATCGCTTTAGGTGCCTGCGCTACAATCGGCGGAGTGAATAAGCTTAAAAACCTGTTTCCTTTACAGGATGTGCGTGAAATAGTTTATGCCAAGCACGCGGATATGCCTCACCTTAACACAATGGCTACCAAGGCTGTTGATGAGGTGGTAAAGGTGGACTATAAAGTCCACGGCTGTCCCATAGATAAACGTGAGTTCACCTATATTCTGCGCTGTCTGGTTTTAGGTAAAAAACCGGTTATACCATATTATCCGGTATGTGTGGAGTGTAAGCAGAACGGTAATATCTGCCGCTTTGAATATAATGAGATCTGTCTCGGCCCCATAACCAGAGCCGGCTGCGGTGCCAAATGTCCGTCAAACGGGGCATGGTGTTTCGGCTGCCGGGGACTGGTAGACAATCCCAATGTTAACGCGGCCAAGGATGTAATGGATACTTACGGGAAGACTGTGGACGATCTGAAAGCAAAAATACTTTTATTTAACTTTGAGCAGGAGCAGGTAAATGGCTAAGATAAATATAGATGTACATCATGTTACCCGTGTTGAAGGACACGGTAATATCAGAGTGAGAGCGAACGACGGTACGATTGAGGAGTTGCAATGGCAGGTGCCGGAAGCTCCCCGCTTTTTTGAAGCCATGGTTCGTGGTAGAAGTTTTGAAGATATTCAAACCATCGTATCAAGAATATGCGGTATCTGCTCCGTTACCCACTCGCTTGCCGCCATCAAAGCGGTGGAGGACGCCATGGGTCTGGAAATATCCGAACAGACGGATGCCTTAAGAATTCTCATGCACTATGGAGAACAGCTTGAGAGTCACAGCCTGCATGTAGGCTATCTGGTTGCTCCGGATTTGTTGGGGCAGAAATCAGTGGTGCCTTTGGCTGCTTCACATCCTGATGTGGTAAAAACCATCATAAAGATCCACAGGCTTAGTAATGAGTGGATGGAGCTTATCGGCGGCAGAATGACGCATCCCGTAACCATCAAACCGGGCGGATTTTCCAAGCTGCCCAAGGAAAAAGAATTGCGTGATTTGAAAAATCGGCTTACGGATATTATCGGTGATTTACATATTCTGGCCGATGTTGTGTTAGGCCTGGTAGACAAACTACCCGATTTTAAAAGAGATACCGAGTATATAGCCTTAAAGCAGCCAGAGTTGTACACCTTCTACCATGGAAATATAGCCAGTACCGATACTCCCAAAGTTGTGGATATTCATCAGTTTGAATCGGTGGCCAACGAATATGTAACACCGCATTCCACGGCCAAGTGGACGAAATGGCACCGTGAGTCCTACGCGGTAGGCGCTTTGGCCAGGTTCAATATAAACGGAGATCTCCTCCTGCCGGAAGCCAAAAAAACCGCAGACAAATTCGGCTTAAGCAAAGGAACCTGTAATCCTTATATGAACAATGTGGCCCAGGTTGTGGAGTGCGTGCAAGTTGTGGAACACTCGCTGGAGCTTCTGGATAAACTGCTGAGTAAGGGAATCGTACCGGAAGTTCCCAAAGCCAAGCCTAAGGCCGGTGAAGGAGTAGGCTGTGTGGAAGCACCGCGCGGGATTCTTTTTCACCGCTATGCTTTTAATGACAAAGGTGAGTGTATCAGGGCCAATATCTGTATTCCCACCAATCAAAATCATGCCAACATTCAAAAGGATTTTGAGGCTTTTGTACCTCAAATCCTAGATCGAGGTCAGGACCAGGTACGGCTGCTGCTTGAGATGCTTGTGCGCTCGTATGATCCGTGTATTTCCTGTTCCACCCACTACCTGGATGTGGAGTTTGTCTAGAAATATGGAGAATACGGTCGTAATAGGTTTGGGGAATCCCCTGCTTTCGGATGAAGGGATAGGTGTATATCTGTTGGAACAGCTTAAAGAACGCTATGAATATAGCGGTCTTGGACTGCATGATCTGGGAAGCGCCGGTATATCCGTACTGCATGTAATTGCACATAAACAAAAAGCGGTTATTATCGACTGTGCTTTTATGAATGAGAAGCCCGGTACCATCAAACGCTTTACTAAAGAGCAGGTTCGTTCTTTAAAACTAATCCACGGGCTGTCATTACACGAAGGAGATCTGCTTTCCACGATTACGCTTTCGGAATCATTAGGTGAATGTCCCGAAAGCATCGTGCTTTTTGGAATTGAACCGGCCAGTATAGCGGCGGGCGGCGGACTGTCGGATGCGCTTCTGTGTAACGTTGATAAGTATCTGGGGCTTATTGCCGCAGAGTTACACCTTAAGCCCAAACAAAGTTCCGCATATTTGTCAAAAAAAAATCATCCCGGCGATTATGCATGAATTCGGCATTTGTCAGAATATAGTAAATATTGCGCGCGAAGAGCTCAACAAGCTTCCACAGAAAAATGTTCATCTGATAAAAATGCGCGTTGTGGTCGGGAAACTTCACGCTATTGTCAATGAAAACCTAAAAATGGCTTACGGTATACTAACCCGTGATACAAAGCTGCATGACTCCGAACTGGAGATTATAAGTGAACCTGTTGTAGCTGAGTGTAAGGAGTGCGGATACCGGAACCAGGTCAAGGGCAATTTTTTTGTGTGCGGGCAATGTGAATCAGGAATGTTGGAAATTATAAAAGGCAAAGAGCTGTATATTGAAAATCTGGAGGTCGAGTATGAAGAAGACTGAGATTAAAATATATAAGGAGATTCTGAAAGCAGAAGGTGAGTGGGCAGCCAAAACCAGGGAGTGTTTAAAGAACCACAATATTGTTATGTTAAATCTAATAGGATCACCGGGCTGCGGCAAGACTGCTCTGCTTGAGGTTTTATTACCGCGCATGGCACAAAGAGTCCGCTGCGCGGTTTTAGAGGGTGATGTGGAAACAGCTCGTGATGCAGAGCGGCTTGGGCATCTCGGCATTCCCGTAAGCCAGATAATAACCCAGGGTACCTGTCACCTCAATGCCCAGATTGTTAACAAAGCCGTGTTGGAGCTGCCTTTGGACAAACTCGATCTTGTTTTTGTGGAAAATGTGGGCAATCTTATCTGTCCCACCGAGTTTGATATCGGAGAAACAAGTAAGCTCGCAGTGTTGAGCGTTACCGAAGGTGAAGATAAACCCCTTAAATATCCGTTCTTGTTTAGAGAGGCCAGAGCGGCGGTTCTTACAAAAATAGATCTGCTGCCGTATCTTCCGTTTGAACGCGCAAAGTGTCTTGATTACATTGCTCAAGTTAACAGCGAACTGCCTGTATTTGAGATTTCTGCCTTAGCATCCCAAGGGCTTACTGCTTTAGCTGATTGGATATATGTGCTTGAGACTGAATAGACGGTGCGGGAAGACTAAATAAATTTCCCTGGGAAAAATCGATTCCCAACTCCAGTATTTTTTCTTGAATATCTTGGGTTGCCACATACTCGGCAATAGCTTTGGCATTAATACTGTGGGTAAAGTCGGTAATAGCCTTTACTATTTTATAGGTGTTTTCATCGTGGGTTATGCGCCGGATAAATGCTCCGGCTATTTTAATATAATCCGTTTCAATAGAGAGAATACGGGAAAAGTTAGAATATTCCGAACCAAAATCATCAATCGCAATCTTTACTCCCAATGCTTTCAGATTTTTTACAAATTGAAAAGAAAAGGTGTCTGTTTTTAAACTGAACTCTTCCAGCACTTCAAAAATAACACGCTGGGGGTCAATATTATGGGTTTTTAATTTGTGCTCGATATATTCAATAAGTTTATTGTCCGAGAAATCCTCCCGTGACAGGTTTATGGAAAATTCAACGTGTTTATCTTTAAAGTAAGTAAAGCATTTATCTATCATGCAATAAGAAACCGTATTGTAAAGTCCCACCTGTTTGGCTGACTCTAAAAAGTTTTTAGGTTCGATTACTTTTCCGTTATCAATAATTCTTACCAAGCATTCATACAAATCGGTGATCTGTGTGGAGTTATTTCTGATCCCCTGAAAGTAGGGCAGCATCTGATCGTTGCGGATTGCCTGTTTTAGCTTGTTTACCCAGAAGAAAGATTCTTTGTATTTATTTATCAGGTCATAATCTTCATTATAGATGAACATATAACCGTGTCCCAGATTTTTAGCACGTTTAAGGGCCATATCCGCTTTGTGTAAAAGATTTTTATCCTCATTCTGCACGATACCCATCGATAAACTTATATTTATATAGATGTTTTTGAATTTTATGGTGGTACTGCTTAACACGTTTTGAATAGTGGTTTTGAGTATAAAGGGTGTAATGTTCTTATCCGTGGAGAGGATCACGAACTCATCTCCGGAGAGCTTGTATAACTGCATCGCGGGAGTATAGATTTCTTTTAACTTTTTTGCCACCATCTTCAGCACATAGTTGCCCGCTTCCATGCCATAGGCCATATTAATCGAAGAAAAAGCGTCTATATTGAGCAGTGCCAGCAGTTTAGGCCCCGGTGCTTCCAGATCGATCTCCAGTTTTTTTCGATTGGAGAGACCTGTAAAACGGTCGGTAATAGACTGCTGTTTGAGCATGCGGTAGAGAATAAGGTTGTTCAAAGAAATCGAAGCTTGTGTGCAGAATATTTCAGCAATACTGATATCCTTTTTAGTCAATGAAACATGTTTGCCCAGCACATCCGTATAAATCACACCCAAAACAGTATATTGTGATACTATGGGTACACAGACAATTGAGATGAGAGAGTTACTATTGTGCTGGCTTTTTTTATTTTTAATGAGTACGCTCTTTTTTGTTTTCAACACATCGTGAATAACGGATAAGGAAAATTGAAAGTATTCTTTTTTTAACTCTTCTTTATTTATTTTTATAAATGTTTTTGGCAAAAGCTTTTTATTGTTTTTAAGAAATAAGATACCCCTTTCAAAGTTAAGGGCTTTAATCAAATTGACCAGAGTTTTTCGCAGCAGATTTTCTTCCTGAATAATGGTGTTGAGATATTTGGCCAGTTCCAGAATATTATTAAGCACCGCGTTTTTATTTAAAAGTTCTGTTGAAGAAAGTTTAATGAGACTTTGATGAGCACCGATCATCTCATCTCTTTCTTTTAATTCCTGCTCGCTTAATTTTTGTAGGGTCTCATAGGCCTTAACTGTCTGGTCCGCATACTCTCTCTCTTTATCAAGAACAAGTATCTCATTGGAATGGGCAATTGTAAGTTTTTCCAAATAATCTATATAATTGCTCCTCTCCTTTAAAAGCTGTTCCAATCCAGAGATTTTTTGTTTTAAATCAGCGATTTCTTTTTTACTCATTTCTCACTTTACATTGTAGTTAATTTTGGGACAAAGTAAAAGGCAAATCTTATGAGGAAATTGCAAAATTCAAAATATATTAAGTTAGTAAAATACTTATTCTCTATACCATAATAAGTTAGCA
>CAZEPL010000107.1:0-4682 GCA_964514135.1 uncultured Spirochaetaceae bacterium
TTAAGACAATTGCAACTCCCAGAGTTATAAACTGACATGTAAACATAAAAATAACATTGTAAAATATAGTGTTAAAGGTGACTCTGCCTATTGCTCCGGATACAAACAAAAACTTGAAATTATCAAATCCCACCCAGGGGCTAAGAAATCCGTCCACATGGTTGTATCTTTTAAATGCCAGGATAAGACCAGACATGGGAAGGTAATGAAAAATAAGAAAGTATATTATAGCGGGAGCGACCATTAGAAGGAATATGGAATTTTTTTTCAAATCCACTGATAGCGGTACCTTAGTGAGTCGCGGTACTTCCGTTTTCAGTGCTCTGCTTGACATGGTTCTCTTCTAATAATTGGCTAAAAATCTCTTATTCGTATAAATCCCGATTTGTAGCGGAATTTATTTTTTTCATTTAATTCTAAAATCTCTTTTTCTGTATCGATGTATGGACAGCGTATACAGTAATACTCATCCTCTGCTTGATCATAAAACAGATCCATATCAATTTCCCTGGCAAAGCATATAGGGCACCTATAATTTAGTCTTCCTTTTCTACCCTGAGGCATGACCTATACTCCTCCTTATATTTGCAGCTCTTTTTTAGACCAATGGTGAACATGGGTGAGAAAGCATAACCCTCTCTAAAGTATCCCTCTGCAGTTGTATCCACGGGGAATAAAGTAAGTTTGGATGCTATCTGCGGTATTACTGCTTGTACAGTATCCACATCAGCTATGACCTGTTCGCGACATTTGTATGCATACTTTATCTCTTTTTTCTTCTTGTTCCCGCGGCTTGTACCACTCAATACCACACCAGTTAAATCCTCCGGGTATTCCGTGGTTCCATAACAGCCTGTCAGATATTCATTGATTATAAGCGAAGCGCCGGGATCTGATATTTCTGTAATTTTCCTCGTTATAATAATCTCGCCGCTTCCCTCACATAATTCAAACTGCGATGCTACTTTTATGGTTAAATCTTTAAACTCTATTTCCACATCATTAAGTGAAAGAATCCTTAAACCATTTTTTTCCTTAAAATGAGCTTGTGTCCTGCATGTACATAAATCGACTTCTTCTCCATTATATTCTATTGTACAACTCTTAATTGCACCTTCTCCTGCATAATGAGTAAAGAATCCAGCTCTGTAGAATGATTGAATTATATATGGGTACGATGCATCCTGAATGTGTTTTGTTCCCACACCAACAGGCCTTTCGAGCTTGGCAGCGTAAGGACGTAAATCAACAATCGCTCCCCCTTGGTTCATATCTATGGCAACTCGAAAATATGGATCCACATACCAAAAGAGCTGTTTTTCAGAGCCAAATAAAATATCTTTCCACAGCGCACAGCACGGCTCTTTATAAGGCTTGTGTTCACGAAACCAAAGCGCAAACTCAGACATGGTCTTATCTTCTATTTCATTCTTTTTTTTCAAGTCTGCATAATAGGCCATACAGTTTTCATAATTCTTAACAAGGAGTTCGTACGGCGCTTCCCACCTGCCGCTTTTACTCATCCAACCCGGACCCACAAAAATCATATTATATGAATAACCTTTATTGTATTGCTTCAGAGATTTGTATTGATCGATGAGGTTGTATAAATAGGGTATTTTTTCACCTTTATACACCAGACCTCTCATAATATTTTGGGGATGAGTACCAAAAAAAGAGCCCGGACCATCGAATACGGCTAATAAATCACGTGATAGATGCGGGATAGCGACAATACCAATATCATCACTTTCATCTACCGCCGGACAGTGGATATTAGATTTTGAAGGAATCCACGGATTGAAGGGCCCACCGTCAAGAAATGTATACCAGGAATTATTAGCGTTCCTATATGCTTTCGGCCCTTCCTCCCAGCAGGTAGCAACAGCACAATGAACTTCAGGATACTTGTGTTTTATATACGAGACGAGTTCGGCATCCAGGTAATAGGCCCCAATAGATCGAGGGTAAAAACCAAATGCTTGCTTAAACCTGCTAAACATAAAGTCAGTAATTTTCTTTTTATCCTCCATCGAAAAAAGCCAGATTGCTATCTCTTTTGTCTTAAACCGTTCCCTGAAATCCTTACAGGTTAATCCTATGAATGTCATGCCAATTTCATCACCATATTTTTCACTGTCGTGCTTTACCAAATTTACAGCTTGCTCATCCAAAAGACTCGAGTATGTCATCTGGATAGTAGTTTTAAATCCGCAATCGTGGGCTATCTTTTGCTGCAGCTTAAAAATATCAAGAGACTCGGAAATAACTTCTTGTCTGCTTACATCTTCAGTCTTTCCACTTGCTGCGGTCTTTTCTATATATTCAGGCACCAGCTCAGGTCTGTGGATGATGTTTAAAATGAATTTATCCAAATAGCAATCCTTTTAGAAAATAGTTGATTTACATGATAGTTACTGAATATTAAACGAAAAAAAAATGCAATTAAATATTTTTTAAAAAGGTACACAAATTATACAAATGGGAGTCAATAATTTTTAAATAGTAAAGTTTTTTTCAATGGAGGATATAGTTACAGCCATAAATGAAGAAATTCAGTTGTTGACGGCATGTATATCTGCTCTGCGACGATACTCACTGGGAGTGATAATATTGTATTTTTTAAACATGCTGTAAAAATGGGTTTTGTTTGTAAAGCCGGTCATCTTCATAATTTCAGAAATGGGATATTCATTATGCTCCAGCAATTCTGCTGCTTTCTTAATCCGCACACCGTTAATGTAATCCGGCATTGACTTGCCTGTAAAATCGTGAAATAACCTTCCCAGATAAGCGGCTGACAGTATGTATTTATCGGCTAAGAGGGAAACACACAGGTTGGTATCCATATATTCTTTTTCTATCTTTTCTATGATTTTAAGAAGAAGAGCATATTTACTCTTTTTGTTTCTCCTCGTAATTGCTGTTATCAAGTCGTTAAAAAAACTGTAAAAGTACTGGTTTGTTTCAGACAGTGTTTCGGTATTTTTTATTTTTATAAAAAAGTCGTTCAAATCAAATGAGTAATTAAAAAGGCTGTATTTTTTCAATGAGTAGACGATTTTGGCTAATCTATGGGTCAGATCATCGATGGTCATTTTCAACCTGTCATAGCCGAACACCGATGCAAAGGATATAACATCGTTATATGCTGTAATCAGGCTCTGCCTGTTTCCGGTATTTATTGCTTCGATAACCCTTTCTACCTTTTTGATCGGGTATACATAAGCTTCTATGGGTTCTATGTTAATTTCCTCCACTGTTAAAACAGCCTTATACCCTAAGAAAAATTTATGTTTTGCTGCCTGCATGAGCGTCTTAAACAGATTTGATACAGATTTAAGCTTGTCTACCGCAGGGCTTATGATAACGCTGCAGGAGATGTTCAGTGCTTTTTGTATCTGGTGCTGTATTTCATTTGTCAGAAGTTTAATCGATTCTTTGTAAGACGCAGCGGTTTGGTTTTTGATGTTCACAAAGAGAACCTCGTGCCTGCTGCCAAGATCTATACCCTCATTACTGTATTTCTTACTTAAAATATTTTGTGCTGCGTCGAGTATTCCCAGCTTGAAAAGGTTTTGTTTATACTGCGAGTGTTGCTCCATGAAATTTTGGTATTGATCGATCTCAATTAATACTAATGCCACGCTATCGCCTTCTTGGTAATTAATTGAGAGTTCTTCGATTATTTTATTCAATTCGTATTGGTTTAATATTTCCGATTGATTTAAGAGATGGTTTAAGCTGTACCTCTTAAGGATGTATGAATCATTTTTACTTTTAGTTTCAAGAGACCTTAATTTTTCCAACAAGTTGTCAAAAGGTTTAAAGAGACGTTTTGATAAAAAAAAGGAGAAGACAATGCCTGTGCAGAGCAGGCATATGGAAATTATTAATAAATTCTTTCTCAGTTCTGAAATATATTTCATGAGATTCCCATAGGGGATTTGTTTTATTAAAATCCAATCGTACGCTTCGATTTGAGAAAAGACCAGGAAGTAATCTTCGTTGTCTACATTGATTATGCAATAACCGGATTTCTGATTTTTATTTATAAAATCTTTCACGTACTCATAGATAGCTGCTTTTGATAATATTTTTTTAGTGGAATAACTTATGAGCAATCTGTCTTGATTGTCAATCAACAGGGTTTTATTTTCAGGATTAACATCTAGAGAGTCGATAATGCGCCTGAGCCAATCTTCCGCTATGTTTATTATGATAATGCCTGAATTTTTTGCATCTTTTTTGCCGAATAAATCAAATATGAAGGAATACACTCCCTTTTCCGTAAAGTGCCCCGTTGCTATAGCCGGTTCTTTTATAATCCGTGGTAATGGTATGAGTGAGTTGACATATTCCGGTTTGTTTATAAGATTGAGTATCTCACTATCGAAAAAAGTATTGGCTTCCTGAATCATACTTGTACTGGCGGGAGAAGTAATATAGAATGTTTCCACCTTTGGATTGTATATATAAATCGAGTGAATGTATGATATAAGGTTGTTGTATTTTTGAAAACTACTTAAGGCGTAGAACAATTCCAGGGGATCGTCTTGCTGTACATACAACAAGCCCGACAATGTATAATCGTTATACATCTGTATGGCGATACTTTTTGATAGCTCCTGCATAAGCTTGATGCTGATCCCCGCCTGATGGAGGTTGTTTCGTTCGCTTTC
>CAZEPL010000107.1:4782-10078 GCA_964514135.1 uncultured Spirochaetaceae bacterium
GGAATGACGTCCCGTATGTTCTGCATACCCGTTACAAATTGAATAAGGCGTTCCAGACCCAGTCCGAATCCTGAGTGGGGGATAGTACCGTATTTACGCAGCTCCAGATACCACCAGTATTCTTTTTCGTCCAATTGCAGTTCTTTTAGTCGCGCTAAAAGTTTATCATAATCAGCTTCACGCTCACTGCCCCCGATAATCTCGCCGATTTTTGGTACCAGTACATCCATGGCACGCACGGTTTTGTTATCATCATTCATTTTCATGTAAAAGGCTTTGATATCTTTGGGATAATCGGTAATGATTACCGGATTGCCATATACTGTTTCGGTTAGGTATTTTTCATGTTCCGACTGCAGGTCAATACCCCACTTAACGGGAAATTCAAATTCCACTTCGGCTTTTTCGAGTTCTGCGATGGCTTCCGTATAAGTAATACGCGTAAAGGTAGATGCGGCAATTTGCTGCAGGGTTTCAAGGCGTGTTTTGTCAATCCATTTGTTAAAAAATCCCATATCCTCCGCACAGTTTTTAAGCACATAAGAAATTATATATTTTAAAAACTCTTCGGCCACATCCATATCCTGTTGTATGTCACAGAAGGCCATTTCGGGTTCCACCATCCAAAACTCAGCCAGATGCCGGCTGGTTTGAGAGTGTTCGGCGCGAAAGGTGGGACCGAAGGTATAGATATTGCCCAGAGCACAGGCGAAAATTTCACCTTCCAGCTGGCCGCTTACCGTAAGAAAGGTTTTTTTACAAAAAAAGTCTTTTGTATAATCCACTTTACCGTCGGAACGGGGGAGCTTATCCAGGGGCAGAGTGGTGACCTGAAACATCTGTCCTGCGCCCTCGCAGTCGCTGGCCGTAACAATCGGTGTATGAATATATAAAAAACCGTGTTCCTGAAAGAATTTGTGGATGGCATAGCTTAAAGCATTTCTGACCCTGGTTACCGCGCCGAAAGTATTGGTGCGGGGACGCAGGTGAGCAATCTCGCGTAAGTATTCAAACGAATGACGTTTCTTCTGTAAAGGATACTCCTCCGCCGAAGCTTTACCCAAAATCGTAATCAGCTCCGCGTTCAGCTCCACATCCTGTTTTCCTCCGGGGGAAGCTTTTAGCATACCTTCCGCTTCAATACTGGCGCCGGTAGTAAGGTCGGGAATGAGCTTTGCAAGCTCCTCCTTGGATTTATCGATAAAAACCTGCAGGTTGGTAATTATGGAACCATCGTTGAGCTCGATAAAACAAAAGCTTTTGGAATCGCGGGTAGTACGGATCCAACCGCATGCTTTTATTTTTTTATCCAGCGGTTTTTGGTTTAAAATGTATTTTACACGCATGGGTTGCATAAGATAAACTCCTTAAAAAAGATAGAGCGGATGTGAGTCCGGGTTTTTACCGAAAAAGGTAATGTCATCGACCTTGGTTACCTTTTCTCCGCGCAGCAGGGCAAAGAGGGTTCTTTCGATTCCGATTCCGCCTCCCATGGTCTCGGGAAAGAGGGGGCTGCCGTCGCCGTTTTTCATGGAAGTAAAGTAGAGAAACGGTCCGTACCCGCCCAGGCTTTCTATGTTTTCTATATTACCGTCTTTGATAAGTGGTCTTACCGAAAGCACGCGATTATCAAGAATTCTCTGCACAATCGGTGCGAACAACCATTCTCTGATGGCGCCTGATAGGATTTCTCTGGCAGGAGACTGTTTGCCGGTCTGTGCGTCGATGCTCTTGGCAATGATGTCAAAGTTATAAATTGAAGCGGAATCTATCTTACTGGTATCAATTTTATTGCCGCCCGGAAGCAGGTACGGATAGACAAGATCATAATTTTCCCGGAACAGTCCTGTAATCCAGAAGAATTGAGAAGCGGTTTCCCCGCCGCATTGTTCTTCAAACTCTTTGGCACCGTATTTTTCTATACTCTTGTCTTTGGGGAAGCTGGGAAAAGGAATTTTCGGGACTTCAACAGCCACTCCGAGACTTTTGAGGTTGTCGGCACATTGTGTAGTCAGAGCTTGCGTCGCAGCCACGATCATTCTCTCAAAGAAATTCTTAATCTTTGCGAAATCCTCTTTAAGAATTTCCGTTACCTGTTTCTGTTTATGATAATAGTCCTCAAGTGTGATATATCGATTGCGTCTCAGCTCCACATCGATTTGAGAAAAATCGGCCAGGTATTTACCTCTTTGTATATTATTGGGGCTTTCCAGCTCAAGCCTGATATTGGGGGAGTCCACATAGATTCCCTTTATTTTTTTATTGGAGCAGGCCATGAACTTACTGTAGATCATGCTGTGGGTGGTAACATAGGTATGTCCCTTATAGGCGATTGTCGGGGTATGCTCGATATCGTGGGCCAGAGGATCGGTAAGAATGCTCAGCATCACCTTTTCTATATTATGCAAACCTTCCCCAGCCAAAAAATCCGTACAGGCCTGTACAAATACAGTACGGATCGCCATTATATGATATATTTCATCGGAAATCCATTTTTGCGCGTAATTCTCCCGAATATACTCTTCAAGGCTGCTCCCGCTCTGTTTGAGTGCGGCTTGAAAATTACTTAAGCTCTCGCCGATGGTCTTCATGCTGTCTTCCATAATGGCCTGGTCCTTTTAGTATGATTGTGAAAATTAAGAAGTATCATAGATAGAGGGGAAAGTCAAATAATTATTAATAAGTGGATTTCAATAAAAAATCTGAACAGCGGAAATTGTAATAAAATCAGACCGTCTTAATATTATACTTTTAAACGAGTTCTTTAAACCGGTTTCTCTTTTCGATAGTACTAAAGCCATAACTCACCAGTTTGAGCGATTTTAAGTTTAACGCGGGCACAAAATCCCTTGGTTCATAGTTATTGCCGTTTTCTCCCTGATAAAACCATAATTCTTCAAGAGCCGGTACTGTTTTTAGAATTTGGAAATTATCAACTGAACGCAGGTTTTCGAGGGTAATTTTTTTTAAATGTGCAAGTTTAGAAAAGTCCGGCAGCTTTACTACTCTTAACAGAGATTGCAGAAATAGCTCTTTAAGGCTGTATTGCTCAGAAATAAAACTTATGTCGGTTAATCCGCGGATCTTCCATAATTCCAGGTATTCAAGGTGAGGGAGTTTGGTAATGGCCCGTAAATCGGGAATTCCCCCCAGCTTGATATCAAGGGACTTTAATTTATGCAGAGGTGCTATAAAAGACAAATCTTGCCTACTAATTGATCGCAGGGTAAGGTCTTCCATATTATGCAATTCAGAGATTACTTCAATATTTTTATTTTGTTTTTCGATATAAAGAAATTTTAGACTTTTAAACTTCTTTAGCGGCAGAAGATCTGGCTTTTTAGAAGACGCGCGGGCCAAATACAACTTTTCAATTTTATCCGATACCTGATTCAGCACTTCGAAACTTTCAAGATTATAAATGCCAAGCGATAGAGTTTTTAACTTTTTCATCGCCGCAATATTCTCTACCCCTATGGCTTGATCAACAAAATCGGTATAAAAATGTTCAACATTACTTAAAAGCCCGGCAAACTCCAGATCAAGTACCACGCCAACATGTATGGTGCTTATCTTTAATTCTATCTCCGGCCTTACGGCAAATAATTCGTTATTTAACAGTTCCCAGGTTTTGTCGCTTACTTTATGATCACAGTAGTCTTTCAAAAATAAGATTCTGAGCTTTTCATCCTGTACAAGTTGTTCTACATCATGACGATTTAAATCGCCATAGAAATCCTGGCACCAGCGTGGAGTCTCGTGCAACTTCGGATTTTCTTTACGTTCGAAAAGCGGCATTACATCACTCTTTCATAAACTCTGTTATATCAAATTCCATGTTTCTGGGAAGGCCTTTTAGCCATACATCAAGTTTTGAGGATTTGCTTGATGTTACTTTTATCAGTTTATTGGTGAGATTAATCTTTTGAAGCCATGGATGGATCTGGGAGTTGTCTGCCTTTCCTATCTGCTTCTTTACGGTTTTGCCTGTTTTCTTGTCTGTTAATGAAAAAAAGACCGGGGACTTTTCTTCCATGCTTTTGGAAAAATAACTTACGGTTAAAGTATACAAATTATTCTCGACCCGCTTAAAAAACAATTCCGTATCCAATCCCTTTTTTCTTATTTCATTAATTGTGTCTTCGATTATCGAATTATCGAGCTTGTCTATTTCGGCAATATCTCTTATACCTGTACATATAAGTTCGAACACGTACTTTGCTTTCTCGGACTCGCTTAAACTTTTATATTTCATGAAATCAACTGCCGCGATTCCGTAGACAAACCAATCTTCCCCGGCAATCGAATTTTTAAGCGCTTCTTCCCGCGTCGGCGTGATTCTTATATAGAGATGATGATATACCGGGCATAAAAGCCCTTTCTGCATTAAAATATTGAGAAAGATTTCGCTGTATTGAAAATCGAAAGGATAAAAAGCCTTTTGCGGAAGTCCGCTCGTATATACTCTTAAGTCTCTTATTAATCTAGTTTTAGGCCTGGTTTTAAGCTGTCTCTCTTTTCTAAATGATAGAGCTCTTGCAAGCTGTTCGTCCTGCGCTTTTTCCGTCTTCTCGATGTGTTCTGAAAATTCAGGCGCTCGAATGCTTACTTCGATCTTTTTATATCTTCTGTCCAAACGGGAGTAAGGAAGAGTTTGGTAGTACTCCATGAAGCTTTTTTGCAAATCAGCTATTTCCGGAAGAATATATAAGGGGGGGTAACTAAGTATGAGCTCAAGCTCTTCGAAGGAAGAGGTGAAATTTTTCTGTTGAAATACTGAACCGATATATTTATCAAAATAGCGCAGGCTGCCATGGAAACAGACTCCGCCGTAGCTGGCGGCAGTGTTTTGATACACGTAAGTCTTCATAATTGTATGTTTACTATTGTTCTCCATTATACGTATATTATTTTTTAATAAACAATTACCATGAAAGGCAGGCAAAGTCAAATGGTGGCGGTGGTGATTTATCCTGTTGTTCAACATACTATTTTACATACTGTTTGTGCTCATTCTTTTTTTAATTATCTCTACTCTGACCATCAGCAGTAACAGGAGAAATATAGAAACAATCGCCCTTACAGAGTAAATCGAGGCAAGGAATCCCTCATTTGAGAACAGGGAAATGGCGGATGCCAGCAACATACCGATCCATGCTGTAAATGATTCTGTATTATTCTTGGACTCCCACAGTCTCTTTACCACCGGGAAATAGGCAATGGTTGTAATAGCCTGGACCACGATATTGGCCACCATGTGATTTTGGGTGAATATCCAAAAAGCAGTTATAATTAG
>CAZEPL010000108.1:0-9777 GCA_964514135.1 uncultured Spirochaetaceae bacterium
AATATTAAACAGTGCTACAGATATTACGGAATACGTGCTATAATACTTTTTAATTTCGGATTCTTGACAAGCTCATGCTCCAAAGCCACAATCCTGGAACGATTTACATATGACTTTTTTTGAAATGAATATTCGAACTCCGTGTGTACATTGTAGATTCCCTGCAGCAGGGCATATGTGTCTTCGGTCATAACAATCTCTTCATCTGTAGGTATGACAAAGACTTTTACTCTGCTGTTTTTCCCCGTAATATCGGTCTCCGTATTGTGTGTTTTGGAAAGCTCATTTTTTTCAGGATCAATGGCGATACCAAGCTCCTCTAATCCGGCCATACATTCCGCTCTATACAGAGGACTCATTTCACCCACACCTGCTGTAAATACTAAGGCATCAACTCTGCCTAAGGCTGCATAATAGGCTCCGATATATTTTCGCAGACGATAGGCTTCAATATCAATTGCCAGCCGTGCCTGAATATTACCCTCTTCTGACGCTTTAATTATATCTCTTCTGTCAATATACTTCTGTGTAATGCCCAGTAGACCACTTTTTTTGTTCAATATGGTCTCCATCTCCGCCGGAGCTATACCTGTTTTACGCATAATATAAAAACATATTGCCGGATCAATATCGCCCGAACGCGTACCCATTACCAAGCCCTCTAACGGAGTCAATCCCATAGAAGTATCCACCGATATACCGTTCTTGACCGCGTTGGCACTGACACCGTTTCCGATATGGAGTGTTATCAGATTACACTCAGCGGGTTTTTTTGCTAAGAGTACCGCCGCTCTTTTTGCTACGTAGAGAAGCGAAGTACCGTGAAAACCATATCTCCGTACATGATACTGTGTATACCACTCATAGGGCAGCGCATAAATAAACGCATGTTTGGGCATGGTTTGGTGCCATGCTGTATCCATAATGGCACAGTGAGGAATATCAGGTAATACTTCCCTTGCCGCTTCAATACCCATAATATTGGCAGGATTATGCAGTGGACTTAAGTCCGCGACCTCTTTAAATATATTTAAAGCCTGCTCGTCAATTATTATAGACTTGGAAAATTTTTCCGCTCCGTGAACTACCCTATGACCAACAGCTTTTATAGCCTTGAGATCACTGAGTGCTCCGTGCTCTTTGTCCAAAAGCAGTTTTGTAATAAGCGCAATTGCCACTCGATGATTCGGACAATCATGCCTGCGATTCACTTTTTCTTTGCCTTTGCTGTAGTGATCGATAAATGAACCTTGCATACCCACACGTTCCACAATACCTGTAGCCAGTATTGCTTTTCGCTCCCAATCGAACACCCGATATTTTACCGAAGAGCTTCCGCAATTCAGAGTGAGAATAATCATTCGCTATCTTCCTCCATTTATAAATCTAGGTGATGAGCCGTTAAAAATCAATGATTTTAGCACCATCTTCAGCAAGTAATTTATTTATAATAGTGCGGTTATCAAGAAGAGGGCTTAAAGACAAATCAAAATGCAATCTAAAAATCGTTTTTGCGAATAATCTTGATACATTAGCACAAATATACCATTCACGTTCGAGCAACGATTTATCATGATATACGGCATTGGCGCCTATTATCCTATAGAAATATTTTTTTTTGTATGCCTTTTCAAAATGCTCGATCGCCCTTCCCGTAAAAAACGGCAAGCTCACTGCACAGATAATTTTTTCAGCACCCATTTGCCGCAGTACATTCAGCGCTTTAAGCAGAGTACCGCCGGTTCCCAACAGATCATCACTCATAAATACATTCTTGCCGGCAACATTTCCCAACAGGTTCATATCAGCTATATTATTATCAAGTGCGTCTTGAGTAAGCTTGGAATAATCTCTTTCTTTATAAAGCAGAGCCAGTTGTTTTTCAAATGACTCCGCATAAAATTTATTTCTATCGATCGCACCGGTATCCGGTGAAACGATTACCAGGTTTTCATCCCTCACATTAATGATGTGAGTCAGTGCTCTGATTATTTGATAAGAAGCATGAAGGTTCTCCACGCGCAGATGATTGAAGCAGTTCTCAATTTCTCTTGAGTGAATGTCTAAAGTAATAATACGATCCACGCCCATATATTCAATAATTTGTCCAAAACGGGCCGCAGTAAGACCCTCCCTGCCCTTTTTTTTATGTTGACGTGAGTACGGATATGTGGGAAGAACTACAGTGACACGTTTTGCTCCCGCTTGTAAAGCGGCATCTATAGTTACATAAAGGCAGAATATATGATCATTAATCGATAATACGGGTTCTTTTTTTAAATCAGGAAATTTAATCGGGTAATGGTTTGCAACATCCTGTACAATATAGATATCTTTATCACGAACAGATGTGAGCAGCTCGGTTTTGAACTCACCATTGGCAAAATAGGTAAAATGCACAGGCACCTTAAAATCGGGGATGATAATTTTTTCTTGATTATTATGCGCCTGCGGGTATACGGATTGCAGGTCTTTATTGAAGTTTATCTTCTTTATGATTTCCGCACGCGAAAGTTTGTACTTGCTCTCTAACCTTTTCAACCGCTTCTCGGATTTTATTGTTGAGATTGATTTTAAATGATTAATTATTTCAGCGGCAAAATGAATCCCGCCAGGACAGGCAATAATTCCAATATCATATCGATTACTGTTAACCATAGGTCGATATCAAGCTATATTGTGCCAAATATTTCTTTTTTAATATTTCTAACAGTCAACCGTACATTCATTACCTTATTACAACACTTAGGTGCATGAGCAAGCTCTCTCTCACATGATGTACAAAAAAAAGTTCCGTTATTATCTGCTTCCATTACTTTTCCGCAACACTGCGGCAGCTTTTTAACTTTTTCGCATTTTTCACAAAAAAGTTCCTGTTCGCGCAGGCAAACCATGTTCTCCTCCTTTTCTGTATCACAAAAACTTTAAAAACTACACGCAGATTCTACCACACTGCAATTTTATTATTTATTTATTTCTTAAAAAATCCAACAAGTGCGTTACTTTTAGACTCAGTAATGTACAATAGTATGGCTGCCTTTTAAAAATGAACGTAATGACAATATCATAATAAATACATCACAGTCAAGGGCGAGCCCTTTAAAAAATTGCTTTAAAAAGTTGATAGCGTTTACCTAACAGCTTTGTATAAGTGTTTTCAACATGAATACCGTTGTTTACATATAGTTGCTTACGTTTATTAAATTCATTTTCAGCTTTGTTATAACAGAGATTGCCTGTATTGCCGGTCGCAGTTTTAGCCTTGAGCATATGCTGCGGATCATAACTTTTAAGTTCAGCTAAATGCAGACCGATCTTTTTATAGGCATCCCGGAACGGAACCCCCTGTTTAACCAGCTCTAATGCCGCGTCAGTCGCATAGATTTCAGGGATGAACCCTTTTAACAAATTCTTCTCATTTACCTTAAGCTTTTGAATCGATAGATTCATTACTTCCACACAAGCCAAAGCCGTATTTATACCGCGGATAAAGGGAGCTTTTGTTTCTTGAAAATCTCGATTGTAACCTGATGGCAGAGCCCTTATAATACTTTTGATTTGTAATGAATACGCAGCAAGCGTAGCTGACTTTGCTCTTACCAACTCCAGTGCACAGGGATTCTTTTTCTGAGGCATAATACTGCTGCCTGAACACAATTCCTGCGGAAGTGTGAAATATGCGAACTCCGGCATAGAAAAGAGTATTAAATCCTGCGCCAGCTTACTCAGCGTAAGTACTATCTGTTCCAGCGCATCAATGATAATCGACTCAATTTTACCACGGCTGTTATTGACATATAACACATTGTTTTGAAGTTTTGAAAAGCCCAATAATTTGGTAACCAGTTCCCTATCAAGAGCAAGCGGCACTCCATAACTGGCGGCAGAACCCAGAGGGCACATATCATTAAGCTTATATGCGGTATCTACAAGGCATAAATCATCCAGCAGTTGCTCAGCAAAGGATAGTGTCCAAAGCCCGACGGAAGATGACATGGCTATCTGCATATGAGTGCGGCCAGGCATGGGAATATTCTGATATTGCTTGGTAGCATCAAGTAACGACCGGATGAGCATCATACAAGCAGACTGAAATTGCAGAAGAAAATCCCGGGCATAAAGACGTAATGCAGCAATAATCTGATCGTTACGCGATCTGCCTGTGTGAATTTTTTTCCCTGCATCGCCCAATTTTTTTACAAGATAATTTTCAATTGCGGTATGACAATCTTCCAATGTACGCTGGATTGAAAATTTGTCTTTGTCGGCGAATTCAATAACGGCAAGCAGCTCTTTTTTTAAAGCAGCCCGCTCGCTCATTGAAAGAATACCAATAGCTTCAAGCATAAGAGCATGAGCGAGTGATGCCACACAATCCGCACCGAGCAGATTTGTGTCGAGAAGATAGTCTTCCCCTACAGTGAAGGCCTCTACGAGCTCATTAAGTTCATAATCCTTATGCCAGAGCTTTGCCAAAAATTACTCTCCCGCTTTAAGTTTTTGGTTGCGTTTTGCCAGAATTTCCCACGGCAGACCTCTTATCTTGGCCGCGTTTGCGCACCAGCGCTGATCAAAACCCGCTGACTTGATCGAACGAATCTCCGGATAGAAAAGAGAGGAATGCGGTCTATTACGAGATACAATTTCTATAGTACCTTTATAAAGTTTCACTTTGGTAATACCATATACTGCTTTCTGACTTTGCTCGATAAAAGCATCTAAATCCGCTTTTAAAGGATGAAACCATTCTCCATGATACACCATGTAAGCCCATTTGGCATCAACCATTTTTTTAAACTGACGCTCCTCTTTGGAAAGACAAGCACCTTCCAAATCCTGCTTTACCTTTAATATAAGCTGAGCAGCCGGCGCTTCATATATCTCTCTGCTTTTCAAATCCATAATACCGTCTTCGAACACATCGATAAAACCGATTCCATTTCTCCCCGCAACTTTATTCAAATAAGGAATAAGCCCGGCTAATTTCATTTTTTTACCGTCAATCGCCACAGGCACCCCTTGCTCGAAGGTGAGTTCGACTAATTCAGGTTTATCAGGAGCTCTTTCTGGAATGGTAAGCCACATCCAAATATCCGGAGGCAGCTCTTGATTGAGGTCTACCGCTCCTGATGCAAGAGAACGACACCACAAGGTTTTGTCGTCACCGCCGACAATAAACTCATCCACCGGCACTCCCCACTCTTGGCAGAGAGCGAGCTCCTGCCCGCGGGTAAGATCAAAATCACGTACAGGCACCAACACTTCGAGTTCAGGTGCAAAATATTTAAACACATTATGCATGCGGTACTGATCGTTTCCCCGGCCGGTTGATCCTTCCAAAAGACTGTCACAGCCCAGCTTGCGGGCCTCTTCGGCTACAATACGCGCAATAAGCTGACGGGTCATAGATGTGGATACAGGATAACCGCCATAATCCGAATTGGCGTGAATTGCTTTTTTCAACCATACTTCGGTAAACTCATCACGTGCATCTATTACTATGGGATTAATACCAAGCTGCTTGGCCCGGTTTTTACCCATATTGATTTCTTCTTCGCCCTGACCTACATCTACAGAAATGGCAATTATTTCTTTGACCATATATACTCGTCTTAACAATTCAATCCCCAGGGTACTGTCCAACCCTCCCGAAAAGGCAATCGCACATTTTTTCACCTGGGGAACGGGAGTGGCTTCAATCTTTTTCAATATTTCATTGACAGATATCTCCATAACTCACTTCCTTTACGTAAATTATCGAAAGGACACAGGTTACATCAAGAGGCGGTTCTTGTCAACGTGCTTATAAATTTAATTAATACAGCTTTTACCAGGTAAATATTTCAGTAGTTAATAATATATTACTTGACTTAAAGCCTTGTTTTATCTATTAAAATATAAGGATAACGTTGTGAAAAAATATTTCTTATATATGAGCTTCTTGCAAAAATAACATTTTTGCAAGAAGCTTCTAAAATGGGAATTGCTAAATTATTATGGTATAACTAATAAGTATTTTACTAACTTAATATATTTTGAGTTTTGCAATTTCCTTATATATTACTATTTTTTTTACTTCAGAGCTGTATCTCAATGCCCCCTTTAAAAAGTGTGGCTGTACCAGCAAAGGTACCCGTTATATTAGAACCAATTGCCGAATTTTCCAATAACCTTATTAATGAATCTTCGGGACTTATCAAGAGCCGCCAATATAGCAATGTCATCTGGACCCATAATGACTCTGGCGACAGTGCCAGAATATTTGCTGTGCAGCTTGATGGCAACGATAAATGCCCACCCGGCACCGATATAACCCAGGGTATAGAGATTGCCAGTGCGGTTAACAGAGACTGGGAAGATATTACTATTGATGATAACAATAATCTGATAATTGCTGACTGCGGAAATAACGACAGCAGTCGCCAGGATCTCTGCATTTATGTTTTACCTGAAGCCGATCCAGACCAGAGCACAATAGCAGAAGCGATTATAAAGTATGATTTTAAATATCCAGACCAAAATGAATTCCCTCCCCCTTTTGACAAGAGTAACTTTGATTGCGAAGCAATCTTTTTTACCCAGGGCAAACTCTATTTACTCACAAAACACAGGGGCGACAAATGTACTAAACTCTACCGCTTTAACAGCCTGAAACAAAATGAGTCTAATATTCCCGAGTTAATTGCTTTCTTTAATAGCAACGGACAAATAACCTCAGTTGACGCCCTGTTCTCGGGCCAAGTCATGGCAATTCTTACTTATACTGCTATTTGGGTATTTGAGGATTATCCAGAGGATAATTTTTTTGATGGTACAGTTCTTTGGTTACCCATCGCGGCCGAGCAATGCGAAGCGATCTGCTTTTTAAACGATCAAGAACTGCTTATTTCTAATGAACAGTGAACACTTTTTAGAGTATTCAAAAGCGATTTTATAAAACTAAAGTAATAATTAGTATAAACAAACACGGGTGACTATACTATGTTTATTTAATACTTGCATGATCTTGTATTTAACCCTGCCTATTTCCTACCCCTTTTTTACGGTGAAATTATCCTTCACTCTCTCAATAATTACAGTATCGCCTTCTGTTATTTCCCCTGATAGAATCTTTTTGGCAATTATATTCTGCACCTTATTCTGGATAACACGCTTTAAAGGCCTGGCGCCAAACAGCGGATCGTACCCCAGTTCTGCCAAATACGCTATGGCCTGCTTGGTTAACTTAATATTCAGTTTCTGCTCCTTAAGGCGTTCTTTAAATAGTGTTAACTGAATGTGTACGATTTTTAAAATATCCTCTTTACTCAAGCGATTAAAGGTAATAATCTCATCGATTCTGTTTAAAAACTCCGGTTTAAAGGTTACTTTTAACAGTTCCTCAATTGCTCCATGCACATCCTCAACTTTGTCCGCCTTCTGTATCAGCTCACTTCCCAGATTGCTGGTCATAATAATAATGCAGTTTTTGAAATCAACCATTCTGCCCTGTCCGTCGGTGAGTCTGCCCTCATCAAGAACTT
This sequence comes from uncultured Spirochaetaceae bacterium, assembly GCA_964514135.1. Lineage (GTDB taxonomy): Bacteria > Spirochaetota > Spirochaetia > SZUA-6 > RPPD01 > JAFGGG01. The sequence continues at coordinate 7,524 of CAZEPL010000108.1, forward strand.
GTAAGAGAACATTGAAAACATCCGCATGCGCTTTTTCTATCTCATCGAAAAGAATCACAGAATAGGGACGCCTGCGTACCGCTTCCGTAAGCTGTCCGCCTTCTTCATAGCCTATATAACCCGGAGGCGCGCCGATGAGTCGTGAAACCGTATGCTTCTCCATATATTCACTCATATCAATCCGCTTTAAGGCCTTTTCATCATTAAACAGATACACAGCCAAAGTCTTGGCCAGTTCCGTTTTTCCCACACCTGTGGGACCGATAAAGATAAAAGTCCCGAATGGCTTGTTTGCATCGGCGATTCCGGCCCGATTGCGTCGAATCGCATCAGCTACAGCTTCAATTGCCCGACTCTGTCCCACAACTCTGGCTGCCAGTATCTCTTCCAATTTTAGAAGCTTCTGCTTTTCTGAAGTCAGCATTTTAGAAACAGGTATGCCTGTCCAATGCGCGACTATTTTTGCCACATCTTCTTCACTTACTTCTTCCCGTAACAGGCGGCTTTGCCCCTGAAGGCTGTCGATCTTCTTGGTTTTCTCTTCAAGCAGCTTCACCGTTTCCGGAATGCTTCCGTGCTTTATCTCGGCAGCTTTGGCCAAATTTCCTTCCCTTTCGTAGCGGGCTTCCTCAATGTGCATCTCTTCCAAACGCTGTTTTAGGGTACGTATTTCCTGAATTATCTCTTTTTCATTCTGCCATTGCAGCTGCATTGTTTTACGTTTTTCTTCCAGCGCGGAGAGCTCCGTATTTATTTTCTGAAGGCGCTCCTTGGAACCCGCGTCTTTTTCTTTGGAAAGCGCCTGCTTTTCTATATTCAGCTGGAGCATTTTTCTTTGAATTTGATCCAACTCCGTGGGTTGGCTTTCAATCTCCATTTTAAGCCTGCTGGCCGCCTCGTCAATAAGATCGATAGCTTTATCAGGTAAAAAACGTGACGTAATATAGCGATTTGATAGTAGGGCGGCAGCGATAAGGGCCTCATCCATAATCCTCACTCCATGATGAACCTCATAGCGCTCCTTTAATCCCCGCAGTATGGCGATAGTGTCTTCAACCGACGGTTCGGATGTATAAACAGTTTGAAACCTGCGTTCCAAAGCCGGATCTTTCTCAATATTCTTGCGGTATTCATCCAGGGTCGTGGCGCCTATGGCGCGAAGCTCTCCCCGCGCCAGGGCGGGTTTGAGTAAATTGGAAGCGTCCATTGCACCTTCGGCACTTCCCGCACCGACTAATGTGTGCAGCTCATCAATAAAACATATTATCTTGCCTTCGGACTGGACGATTTCATTAATGACCGCTTTTAATCGCTCTTCAAACTCGCCTCTAAACTTGGCGCCCGCTATTAAACTTCCCAAATCCAAAGCCAGCACCCTTTTATCTTTAAGTGAATCCGGTACATCACCGTTTATAATACGCTGGGCAAGACCTTCAACGATTGCCGTTTTTCCCACACCGGTATCACCTATTAAAACCGGATTATTTTTAGTTCTGCGGGAAAGCACCTGCATAATTCTTCTGATTTCCTCATCCCGGCCGATGACAGGATCCAATTTTGCTTTGCGGGCTAACGCTGTCAGATCACGGCAGTAGCGATCCAATACCTGATACTTATCTTCGGGTGTTTGATCCGTAACTTTTTGATTACCGCGAATATCCCTCAATACTGTAAGTATCTTTTCTCTGGTAAGTCCGTGCTTTTGTAAAACCTGCTGGATCTCGCTCGCTACATTAAGAAACGCTAAAAACACATGCTCGGTACTGACAAAATCATCTTTCAATGCAGCGGCTTCTTCCTCGGCTTTGTATAAAATCTTGTTAACCTGCGGAGAAATAGAAATTTGTGCATTTTCACCGTACTGTTTAGGTTTGGCCTGCAGAAGTTTTTCCACTTCAGCCTGTAGCTGCTCTTTGGCCGCACCAAGCCGTGTCAGAAGCGGGATAATAACTCCCTCCTGCTGGGTAATAAGCGCATGGAGCACGTGATCAACATCCAATATGGAATGATTATAGCGATGAGCTAGGGCCTGCGCTGCTTCAAGCGCTTCTTGTGCTTTGATTGTAAGTCTATCTATTCTCATTAGCATAAAGATAGTAAAACGAACAGACATGGTCAAATCATTTTAAAAATTACTCATAACAAGTTTGGAAAACACAGATTACACAGATTCAGGAAATATTTATAATTACCGCATTATTTATTCACAACTAAATTAGAGTAGACAGGATTAACAGGATTTTTATGATAGTTT